>CBFHWX010000001.1:0-92853 GCA_965659445.1 Limisphaerales bacterium
TCAGTCTCGCCGGAGCGGTGGCTAAGAACAGCCGTGTAGTTGTTGGAATGGGCGAGTTCAACAGCGTCCAAGGTCTCGGTCAGTGTGCCGATCTGATTTACCTTCACTAGGATGGAGTTAGCAGTAGCTGTATCAATGCCTTTTTGTAGAAACTTAACGTTGGTAACAAAAAGATCATCGCCTACCAGCTGAACATTATCACCAATTTTATCAGTGAGTTTTTTCCAGCCCTTCCAGTCATTTTCATCACAGCCATCTTCAATACTGATAATCGGATATTTCTTGGTGAGCTTGGCGTAGAAGTCCACCATGGCATCAGCAGTTAATTTCTCGCCGGTACTCTTCTTGAAGATATAGCGCTTCTTCTTGGCATCATAAAACTCACTGCTGGCTACATCGAGTGATAGAAAGATTTCTTTGCCAGCCTTGTAGCCCGCTGCCTTGGTGGCTTTAAGGATACTTTCCAGGGCATCCTCAGTGCCTTTAAGTGCGGGGGCAAACCCTCCTTCATCTCCAACGGCGGTAGATAGGCCGCGCTTTTTCAGTACTCCCTTGAGTGAGTGAAAGATCTCGGTAATCGCGCGTAAACCTTCACTGAAGGTCGGCAGGCCCTTGGGCATGATCATAAATTCCTGGAAATCAATAGGCGCATCACTGTGAGCACCCCCGTTGATTACGTTGGCCATGGGTACAGGCAGTACCTTGGCATTTGGGCCACCGACATATTTGTAGAGTGGTTGTCCAAGTGCATTGGCCGCGGCCTTGGCCGTGGCCAGAGAAACCGCGAGCATGGCGTTAGCTCCGAGCTTTGCCTTATTGGGTGTGCCATCAAGGTCAAGCATCGCTTGATCTACCCTTACCTGATCGGTGGCGTCCAGGCCGAGCAGCTCGGGCATAATCTTGGATTTAATGTTCTTAACGGACTTTTGAACGCCTTTTCCAAGGTAACGTTTTTTGACTCCGTCACGTAGCTCGATTGCTTCATGTTCACCGGTGCTGGCACCACTTGGTACGGCAGCACGGCCTACAGCACCGCTGTCGAGGATTACATCAGCTTCTACGGTAGGGTTGCCCCGTGAGTCGAGGATTTCACGGGCTTGAATTTCAACAATTGTTGTCATGTTTTGTTTTGGGAAAGGTGCGTGATAATAGGCACGGGAGTAATACAGTCAAGGCGGTTCACCAGTGATTGCTTAAATGTAAATGTTCAGTCCGGGTTTAAAGGGGCCTACCCCCTTGTTGGCCTGATGCATCACGTAAGTAAGTATGGGATTACCGCGGTCGATGAAAGGTCGTAGACCGAGCTCGGCGTTGTGGGTATTAAATTGCGGGATAATGACGTTGGATTGACGGTAGCCGTAACGCTGATCCATGACGGCGGGCATGGCCTGCGCGTCGCTGCTGCCGGGAAAGCGCAGGGTGCGGTAGGGCATCATGCGGAAGGCCTGGTAACTACCCAAGCCTCCGGTGATGGATTGCAAACCGGCCATATCAGTTGGAAACGCAAATCAGCTGGAGGGGGGCTCCAACTGCTTTTCAGATGCCGCGACAACGCATGCCACCGCGGAATCTCCTGTGACGTTAACCACGGTGCGGCACATGTCAAGAATGCGGTCCACGCCAATGATGAGCGCTATGCCTTGGATCGGCACGTTGATGGCCTCGAGAATAATAACCAGCATCACGATGCCCGCACCGGGCACGGCGGCTGTGCCTACCGAGGCGAGCACGGCGGTGAGCACGATGGTGATCTGCGCGCCGAGAGTGAGGTCCATGCCGAACACTTGCGCGATGAACACCGCGGCCACGGCTTGGTAGAGGGCGGTTCCGTCCATGTTGATGGTGGCACCCAGTGGCAGTGAGAAGGAGGAAACCTCCTTGGACACGCCCAGGTTTTCCTCCGCGCATTTCATGGTGACGGGCAGGGTGGCGCCGCTGCTACTGGTGGAAAATGCCAGCAACTGTGCCTGCCCGATGCCATTAAAAAATTGCTTGATCGAAAGCGGCGTGATGGCTTTCAGCAAGCCAAGGTAAACAATGCTAGCATGCAGCAATAGGCCGATGATTACGGCGAGGCAGTACCAGCCCAGTGAGCCGAGTAGCGTAAGAATTTGTCCCGGGTCATCCTTGGCCAGCATAATGATGGTGTTGGCCAGCAGGGCAAACACGCCAATGGGTGCGATGAACATGATCAAGTGCACGGTCTTGATGACTACTTCCTGAAGCCCCAGGAAAAGGTCGAGCACGGGCCGGCGTTTTTTATCCTCCACCATCACCAGCGCCGCGCCGAAGAGCAGACTCACAAAAACCACCTGCAGCATGTATTTGTTGTTACTGGCTGACCCAAAAAAATTCTCGGGCACCATGTTTTCAAAAGGCTCCAACGGGCCGCGGGACTTCACCTGCTGAACCGTTGCATCCCGGTCGCTGGCTTTCGATTCGTACTGCGCCATCAGGTCTTTCTTGGTGGACTCGGGGAATCCATCGCCCGGTTTCATGGCGTTGACCACCAGCAGCCCGATGGTCACCGCCACGGCCGTGGTGGCGAGATAGATGCCGATGGTCTTTCCGCCCAAACGTGAGAGCTTTTTGAAATCCGAAAGCGACGCCACGCCACACACCAGAGAGGCTAGCACCAGCGGCACCGCGATGAGCTTAAGCAGGTTCATGAAAATATTTCCAAACGGACTCACCCAGTGGCTGGTGAATTGCCGCATGGAGGCACGGTACACCTTCACTGGAGTGGTGTTGCTCACCTTGTTCGTTATGCCGTCAATGGCGATGGCGAATTGGTCCGGCGGCAAAGTAGCATTTCCGTCCTTGAGCTTCACCGGGAAAATGGTGCCGGGCTTCAATACATTGCGCAGGGTTTTGTTTTGATCGGCGGCAGAGGCGAAGGATATCGGCGCGCCCTCGCTCAACCCGTGATCGGGAAGGGTGATGATGATTCCCTTACTACCTTGGGTGATAGTGCCGGGCTCAAGGGTTTGCGTGGTCGCCGCGTCGCGCTTCACACCGACGATTCCAAACACCAATCCCAGCACCATGCCGAGAATGATTTGCCAGTGTAGTTTTCGGTACCAAGGCATGACGGCGTAAGTATGCGGGCGGGAGGGCCTCAGCAAAAGGGCAAAAATCTTGAGTAATAAATCTTTTGGAGGCATGCTCCCGCGCCCTCAAGGGAATGATATGCGAACGGTTAATATAGGCATTATTGGCGGCGGCACGGTGGGTGGCGGCGTGGTGCAGGCCTTGCGGCGCAATGGCGCGCTGATGGCCTCCCGCCTCGGCGTGCGCCTGCGTGTGGGTCGCATTGCCGTGCGCAGCCCGCGTAAAAAACGGCCAGTCAAACTGCCTAAGGCCGCGCTGACGACCAATTGGAAGGGGGTTGTCAACGATCCCAAGATTGATCTCGTGGTTGAGCTTATTGGCGGTATCACCACGGCTAAAGAAGTCGTGATCGCTGCCCTGCGCGCAGGCAAGCCAGTGGTCACCGCAAATAAGGCGCTACTTGCGTTCCATGGCGAGCGTTTATTTGCAGCCGCAGATAAGTACGGTGCGAATCTTTATTATGAAGCCAGTGTGGCCGGCGGGGTGCCGATCATCAAGGTGCTGCGTGAGGCGTTTGTAGGCAACCGTGTAACCCGCCTCTACGGTATTCTCAACGGCACTTGTAACTTTATCCTCACCAAAATGGGTGAGGGCATGGATTTTGAAGCTGCGTTGAAGATTGCTCAGCAGGAGGGCTACGCAGAGGCTGATCCAAGCCTTGATGTAGATGGCCACGATGCCGCGCATAAGGTTGGTATTCTCGCCTCGCTTGCGCATGGGTTTTGGGTGAAGCCGGAAAAGGTGTACACCGAAGGCATTCGTCACGTGGCACCATTGGATTTGGAATTTGCCAGCAAACTCGGCTATACCATCAAATTGTTGGGCATTGTCAAAACCTCAAAGACAGGTCCAGTGCAGGTGAGCATGTTTCCATCCTTAATTCCAAATGATCATGTGCTTGCCAACGTCAGTGATGTGTATAATGGCATTCTCGTACGGGGAGATGTGGTAGGTGACACATTGTATTACGGTCAGGGTGCGGGGCAGGATGCCACAGCCAGCGCAGTATTAAGCGATATTGGTGACGCGATTTTGGATTTAGCACATGGTGCCACCGAGCGGATAAAGGCTTTCAATTCGCATGAAGCAAACGGCGAGGTGCGGCCGATTGATGATGTGACTAGTTGCTATTATCTCCGGCTCAATGTAATTGATCGGCTTGGTGTTCTGGCGAAGGTGTCGACCATTTTAGCAAAGAACAAGATCGGTATTTCATCAGTGATCCAGCCTGAAGGGCACGAGGGCAAAAGTGTGCCGCTGATTTTAATGCTGCACTATGCCAGGAATGGCGCAATGACTCGGGCACTGAAGGCGATCAACAAGTTAGCTTCGGTGAAGGCCAATTCGGTGATGATTCGAGTGGAGAATTTTGAATGAGCACGGGACAACATGATGCGGCCCAATGGCGGGGAGTGATTCGGCAATATCGATCCTACCTTCCAGTGGGCGAGGCCACACCGGTAATTTCGCTGATGGAGGGAAATACGCCGCTGGTGCGTGTGCCTAATTTTGTGGAGGCCATTAATGGGCAGTTTGAGTTATACCTCAAGTACGAGGGGCTAAACCCAACCTGCTCCTTCAAGGATCGTGGCATGACACTTGCCGTTTCCAAGGCTAAGGAGAACGGCGCGCAAATTATTGTATGCGCCAGCACGGGTAATACCAGTGCCGCCGCCGCCGCTTATGCCGCGCGTGCAAAGCTCATGAGTGTGGTGCTGATTCCCGAAGGAAGTATCGCGCTTGGCAAGCTTGCGCAGTCTCTGATGTACGGTGCGCAAACACTGCAGGTGCAGGGCAATTTTGATCACGCCCTTGAGATTGTCCGGCAACTCGGTGAGACCGGAGCTGTTGAGGTGGTGAACAGCATTAATCCCATTCGGATTGAAGGCCAGAAAACGGCAGCTTTCGAAATATGTGACGCTTTGGGTGATGCGCCGGATATGCATTTTCTTCCAGTGGGCAACGCCGGCAACATCACCGCTTACTGGAAGGGTTACCGGGAATATCAAGAAGCGGGCAAAAGTGATACGTTGCCTCGTATGATGGGGATTCAGGCCAATGGCGCCGCGCCGATTGTTGATGATGCTCCTGTAGAAAACCCACAGACTATTGCCAGCGCCATACGAATTGGCAATCCCGCCAGTTGGCAGCCGGCGAAGGCGGCCCTACAATTTTCCGGGGGTGCAATCGACAAGGTGACGGATGAGGAAATTCTGGCCGCCCACAAGCTTGTCGCGTCAAAGGAAGGAATTTTTATAGAACCGGCGTCCGCCACAGCCTTGGCGGGCATCATCAAGGAGCATCAGGTCGGAGGCCTTCCGGAAGGCAGCCTCGTGGTGGCTACAATGACGGGTCACGGGCTAAAGGATCCGGAAAACGCGGTGGCCAATGCTGGAGTGGAACCGGTGACTGTACCTGCGGAATTGGAGGCGGTGAAGGCCGTAATTGGATTGTAACTGATGGCATTGATTGTACAGAAATTCGGGGGCACATCCGTCCTCGATACCGATCGCATCAAGAATGTGGCGAGTCGCGTAGGCAAACATCGTCTACGTGGCGACCAAGTGGTGGTGGTAGTGTCAGCAATGGGTGGTGTGACGGATAATCTCATCCGCCTAGCCGGGGAGATCAACCCGTTACCTAGCGAGCGCGAGATGGATATGTTGTTGGCCACAGGCGAGCAGACAACCATCGCGTTGCTGGCCATGGCACTGCATTCTCTGGATTTGCCAGCAGTTTCGTTGACGGGGGCACAAGCAGGCATCGTGACCGATGGCGTGCACTCAAAGGCAAAGATACAGAACATCACCCCAAAACAAGTGCACGTGATGCTTGATGAGGGCAATGTGGTGATCGTGGCCGGATTTCAAGGGCAAACGCCAGACGGGCGAATCACTACGCTCGGGCGTGGTGGGTCTGACTTGACGGCCATCGCGTTAGCCTCGGCATTGAAGGCGGATCTTTGTCAGATTTATACTGATGTCGATGGTGTATATACCTCAGATCCACGCATTGTGAAGGATGCGAGCAAGATAGATGAGATTTCATACGACGAGATGCTTGAATTGGCTGCGACCGGCGCGAAGGTTATGCAGAGTCGGTCGGTTGAATTTGCCAAAAAATTTGATGTGAAATTTGAAGTGCGCTCCAGTTTAAATAATAATCCAGGAACCATTGTGACACAAGAATCAGATAGCATGGAGGCCGTGGTTGTCCGCGGCGTGGCATTGGACAAGAATCAAGCGAAGGTGACACTTGTTGGTGTTCCCGATCAGCCGGGCATGGCTGCGCGGGTGTTCAGCACACTTGCAGGTGCCTCGATTAATATCGACATGATTGTGCAGAACATTAGTCACGGCACGGCAACGCCGGCAACTGACCTATCCTTTACCGTGGATAAACCTGAACTTGCCAAGGCGCAAAAGGTCATTGATGAGCTGCAGGTGAAAGTGAAGTTTTCCCAGGTCATTGCCGACGAAGATATTGCAAAGGTGTCCGTGGTGGGTGTGGGTATGCGCACACACTCGGGGGTGGCGGCAAAGGTGTTTGAGACGCTAGGTGAAAACAATATCAACATTGAGATGATTTCAACCAGTGAGATAAAAATATCCGTGGTGGTTGAGGGGGGGGATGGAGAAGAAGCTACACGTGCTCTTCACGCGAAGTTTTTTGATGAGGAAACATGAGTGGTCCTATCAGCGAGTTTATCCGACAACATTACCGTCATTTCAACGCGGCAACGTTGGTGGACGCGGCTGAGGGCTACGAGAAACTACTTGATGGTGGAGGGAGGATGTTTGTTACTGTGGCTGGGGCCATGAGTACGGCCGAATTGGGTCTCTCACTTTCAGAGATGATCCGTCAGGACAAAGTGCATGGCATCTGCTGTACTGGAGCTAACCTTGAGGAGGATGTCTTCAATCTTGTTGCGCATAATCAATACGAGCGTGTGCCCGATTACCGTGATCTATCGCCAAGTGATGAGCAGGCCTTGCTCGACAGGCAGCTAAATCGCGTAACCGACACCTGCATCCCGGAAGAAGAAGCCATGCGCCGACTGGAATATAAGATTCTTCCTCGATGGAAAGCAGCTGAGCAAGCGGGTGATCGAAAATTTCCACATGAGTATTTGTATGACTCGCTGTTGAGCGGTGAATTGGAAGAGTATTATGAGATTGATCCCAAGCACAGTTGGGTTTTTGCTGCAGCCCAAAAAAAAATACCACTCTTCGTGCCCGGTTGGGAGGACAGCACATTGGGCAACATGTTTGCCGGCGAGATTATTTTGGGCAAAATGAACAATGCTGGTATTATTAGGAGTGGTATTGAATACATGATCGAATTGGCTCGATGGTATGAAGAGATTACGGCCAACACACCGCTGGGATTTTTTCAGATTGGCGGTGGGATTGCGGGTGATTTCCCAATATGTGTAGTGCCGATGCTCGAACAGGATGTGATGCGTCCAAAGGTGAATAAATGGGCCTATTTCTGCCAAATCAGCGATTCTACTACTAGCTATGGTAGCTACTCTGGTGCTGTGCCAAACGAGAAAATCACTTGGGGGAAACTTGAAGTTGGTACGCCCAAGTATGTCATCGAAAGCGATGCCACCATTGTCGTCCCGCTCATCTTCGCACACGTGCTGGGCTGGTGAGGAAACACAGGTCAGCAGCCCAAGCTTCATTGCGCTGCGACACTGTCAGCTGCAAGATATTTACCGCCCATATACAGCAATGTCTTGTCCGCCGATTGATCTTTAAAATTCTGTAGAGTTGTCACGCGCACCATTGCGCCGCTCCAGCTTGATGACGCGCTTCTTGATAATCTCCAGTTGCTTGGTTAATTCATAGCTAGCTTCAAATAACGCCTCTTGTGTCTCTGAGTCGTCCAGTGATGTAATGGCTGGGTTTAATTCCATCATCTCAAGGGCGATGGTTTTGCAGTGGGCTTTGATTTTCTCGCTGGCTTCGGCTCGGTCCATTAAAAAACCTAGTAGGTGGCGCGACCGCCGGAAAGGTCAAATACTCCCCCTGTAGTAAACGAACACTCCTCACTTGCTAGCCAAGCGACCAGTGATGCGGCCTCGTCCACCTCGCCGAAGCGGCCCATCGGGATTTTGCTAAGCATGTAATCTATATGCTGCTGGGATATTTGTTTAAGGATATCGGTTTGGATGACAGCCGGTGTGAAGCAGTTTACGAGGATACCGTCTTGCGCTAGCTCCTTACCTAGGCTTTTAGTTAGCCCGATCACGCCAGCCTTGGCTGCGCTGTAGGCGCTGGCGTTAGGGTTGCCTTCCTTGCCGGCGATGGAGGCGGTGTTGATGATGCGACCCCAGCCATTTGTAAGCATATGCGGTACAACTGCACGGCAGCAGATAAACACCGCGTTCAGGTCCACATCGATGACGCGGCGGAATTCTTCCACGGGATATTCCCACGTCTTATAATTGCCACCCGCGATCCCGGCATTATTGCAGAGTATATCGATGCCGCCCAGAGCAGCAACAGTGGCCTTGGTTGCGGCGGTTACGGCATCGGTGTCGGTGAGATCCACGGTTTGTATCTCAACCTTACCGTGCTCGGCCAACACGGTCTTGGCCTCGGTCGCCGCCTCGGCATCCACATCCCACAGGCTTACGTTGGCGCCAGACTGCAGCAGTCGTTGCGAAATGGCATACCCAATTCCACGCGCGCCCCCGGTGATGACCGCATTTCGGCCGGAAAGATTGATCTGGTTCATGGCCGCAGAGAATAGCGAGGTGGGGCGGTAATGTCCAATTTGAGATTTGGCGAAAAGCCTGCCAGACGTTAACACTCGCCCATGATCAAAACGACCCAGTACATCGTAGTGCTTGTCACTGCGCCCAAGCTCACCGTGGCTCGCAAGTTGGCTCGGGGAATTCTCAAGAACCGTCTCGCTGCGTGCGCCAATCTCATATCAGGTGTGGAATCGCATTATTGGTGGGAAGGGAAAATGTGCCGCGATGTTGAGATGCTGATGGTGATGAAAACCTCGAGAGCCAAGCTCAAGGTGTTAGAGGAATTTGTGCTTGCTGAGCATCCTTACGATACTCCAGAAATTGTGGTGCTTCCCATTGACTCGGGCAATCGTAGATATTTGAAATGGGTTGGGGAAAGTGTGAAGGACTGATCATCTCAAAAGTGAATTGCTATTTATTCAATGTTGCTTTTCGGTTGATGAGCCGTCCTTGACATGTGTTATTGGCTTGCTAAACATGTTCCACATGAAAGGGATTGTTTGGGTGGTATTAGGGGTTCTGGGTTCGGCAAGCTTATGGGCGCAACCGGTGCCGGAAGGTAAAGGATCAGTGGTGGTGAACCGGGTGTTGGCTGTGGTCGGTGGAACTCGGGTGATTACCCTACACGATATTCCCCCTAATAGCGAAGAAAGGGAGTCGATTCTGGCCGACCTGATCAATGATGCTTTGCTGGTTCAAGAAGTGCGTACTCGTAAGGGGTTTGTTATGCCAGCAGGTTTGGGTGAGCGATTACTGGCCAGTCATATAAGGAGAGAGAAAAAACGCCAGCCCGACTATAGCCGAGCCATCCTGATCAGGGATTTACAGCGGGACGGGATTGCTCTTGAGCAGTTTGAGGAGCAGTTGATTGATAAAGCATTTTTACAACTCACATTGGATCCCATTCGCGAATCAGTTCAAGTTTCCCCCCGTGCCGTTAGCGAATTTTCAAAGAACGGACTGAAACAATTGAATCGCGGCCCGTATTCGGATTTTATGGCATTCCAAATTCCATCGAGTGAGGAAGGTGCTAACGAGTCTGCGGTAAAGGCCTTAGTTGGCAGCATTAAGACAGCAGATGACTTCAAAAAATTAACCAAGAAACGCAAAGTTGCCGGAGGTGGGCTAAAGGGAAGGGTTTATATTGATCTTGAGAAGACCTGGTACATTGATGCAGAAGTAACGGCAACCTTGTCTGAGATCGAAGCAGGGAAAGCCGGATTTCATCTATCCGGTGAAACCTACCATGTGATGTTTGTGACGGAGCGAGGAGAACAGGAGAAACCTGACTTGAACAATCCTCGTGACCGAGAGATGATCAGGAGGGTACTCTCAGGTCGGCAATTCAACGACCGCCTTCAGCTCAAGATCCAGAGGTTGAAGCAGGAAATCAATGTTTACCGGCCGGGTATTGACAACAATTAAAAGGATACCTGTGCTGCATCGAATTCTAGCTTGTTTGGTGTTGCCCTTCTCATTGGGTGCGTTTGACCGTGAGGTTCTTGAGAAGCGGGCGGCGGCAGGCGATTCCGGGGCGCAGTATCAACTGGCTGAGGCGCTCTTTTGGGGGACAGGTGGTAATCAGAATTTGAATCAGGCGGCTGTTTGGTCACGGGCTTCGGCCAAACAAGGCAACGCCAAAGGAGAATACCGACTCGCAGTGCAGCTTATTCTCGGACAAGGAATAGAATCTAACAACGAGAACGATAAGGAGGGGTTCGAGTGGTTGGCGAAGGCATCGGAAGGCCTTCAAAAATTGGCGGATCAAGGCGATCACGATGCTCAACACAAGCTTGCGCTGTTGTACTTGTCAGGGCTGATAAAGGGCAAGGAAGACAATCCCTATAATATTGACGGGGAAAAAGTTGTCGACCTTGTTAAAAAAGCAGCCAATGGAGGGAATGTGTCTTCACAGTCTCGGTTAGGCCTGATTCACCGGGATGGCCTTACAGGCAAGCGATCCTACAAAAAGTCCATCGAGTGGCTCAGAAAGGCGGCTGACAATGGCTCGGCATATGCGGCTCTTGAAATATGGGCGTTGTTTCTGCAATCAAAGGGAGAACTGGTGAAAATTGAAGAGTCAAGGCCGTATCTGAAGTCTGCAGCGGAGGCAGGCTTGGCCGAAGCACAATATCAATACGGAATCGCATTGGGCAAGAGTTTGCTGGGAGAGATTGACCAAGAGGCCGGAATTGAATGGGTGAAAAAGGCGGCCGAGCAAGGGTTAGACTCGGCTCAACTGCTTCTCGGAGCAACACTTGCCACTGATAGAATCCTCGACAAAGACCTTGAGAAGTCTTTTGTGTGGCTGTCTTTGGCGTCCAAAAGCCAGTCCAGAGAAATTCAGACCAAGGCAACCCGCCCCCTGGCAAGAGTTCGCGGTCAAATTTCTCCAGCGAAGCGACTGGACTTGCAGCAGCAAGTAAAGAAATTCAAGCCGAAGGAATCCATCGTGACCAGGAATTTCGGTTTGGGATTGCAGGGTGCTGGAAGCGCCATCACTGTGCCGATGCGGATTGACCTCCTCACGGCGCTTGCCCATAAGGGTAACGTGGCCGCAATGGGCATATTGGGGGAGTTTTATAGGAAGTCTGGGAAAATAGCAGAATCCATTGACTGGTTTGAAATGGCAGCAGAGAAGAAAAATAAAGATGCAAGTGCCATATTGGCTCGAATCCTCCTTACTGGATACAATGGAAAGATGGAGCCTGATATGACCGGAGGTATCAAGTGGTTGCGTAAGGCGGCTGAGTTGGGCGATGTGCGCAGCATGAACGGATTGGGTGAATACATCATCAAGGGGGAGGTTAAGGGCATAAAACCTGAGGAAGCTGTGAAGTGGATCAAGAAGGCGGCGACAAACGGACATGCAGGTGCTCAAACAAATTTAGGGGGGGTATATATCGATGGAGAGTTGGTGGAGCAGGATTTTTCAAAAGCCAAACAGTGGTTCACAATCGCTGCTGGCCAGAATTATGCGCGTGCTCAATCCTTATTGGGTCAGTATTATAGAGAGGGTCACGAAAAGGGAAAACCCAACTTCGAAGAAGCCATTAAATGGTACCGGCTTGCGGCCAGACAAGGTGAAGGACCGGCGCAATTTGCATTGGGGATGATGCATATGGATGGCGATGGGGTGGAACAGAGCTTTAAGGACGGTTATAAATGGCTGAAAATTTCGCAACGTTATGGCATGCCGGGAATTGGTAAATCTTTGGCGAGATGTGCGAAGGAATTGACCCCGACTGAGATAAGGAGAGCTGATAACGAGGTAGAACAGTTTCGCGCCCAGAATTATTACCAACCTGATGCAGTCGCTGAAAAAAATGCAGAACCATCCGGTAAACCGGATATTGAAACGCTCCAATTTAGGGCAAACCAAGGAGATGCGGATGCTCAGTTTCAGCTTGGTAAACGGCACGCAGCAGGAGATGGCGTGAAGTTGGATCCTGTTCGGTCGTACAAATGGTTTAAGCTCGCACAGAATAGTGGGCACGATAAATCAGAAGAGGCGCTCGAAAAAATGATCAAGGCGCAAGGGATGAAAATTAAGCAGGTTTTAGCCGCGCGAAAACTGGTCAGGGAGTTCAAGCCAAAGGACAAGTAGCGTGTATCGGTTTCTCCTCATTCTCCTCACTGGTTGCTGCATTTTCCCATTAGTCCGTGGAGCGGACTTGGGTGCACTGGAAAAAAAAGCTGAGGCCGGTGATGCTGAAGCGCAGTATCAGCTGGGGGAAATATATTTCGAGGCCTTGAAAGTGAAACGGGATTTGGCGGCGGCAAGGAAATGGATTGAGAAAGCGGCCGCACAAAAATACCCGAAGGCAGTATATCGACTGGCTTCCATGCGGTTCACGGGAGTGGGATTAAAGGCGGATCCTGTTGAGGGTAGAAAATTATTTACACAATCCCTGTCGGGCTTAAAAAAATTGGCGGAGGAAGGTGATGCAGATGCCCGGGGAAAATTAGGGGTTTTATATGTAATGGGAGTGGCGGTGGGACAGGATTTTACGAAGGCTGTGACACTGTTTAAAAAGGCGGCGGAGGCCGGTAATACCAAGGCGCAGTATGATCTTGCCGGCTCTTATCTGGCAGGGAAATCGGTGGCAAGTAACCCAACCTTGGCGGGGGAATGGTTTGAAAAAGCGGCCCAAGCGGGTCATGGACCGGCGCAAATTCAACTCGGGATCTTGAGTATCCAAGCTCGCGGTATACGGCAGGATATTGAGGCTGGTATCGAATGGATTGAGATCGCCTCACGGTCCGGCCATCCGGACTCTGCCAAGAACGCGAAAGACTTACTGGTGCGTCTGAAAAAGTTTCCGCCTCTTCCCGCGCGGGATATAGATCGATTGATCATAAAGGCAAAAGCGGGCGATTTGAAATCTCAAACCCAACTGGCCAAGCGGCATCAAACAGGGAATGGACTGAGGATGGACTTGAAGGAAGCGGCTCGTTGGTTGCGTCATGCGGCACGTCAGGGCGATGGAGAATCATGTTACCGGCTGGGTGGTTATTTGTTGTTGGACCAAGCAGACAAGCGGGATGCCGCACAAGCCGCGCGGTTGTGGCGACTTGCATGCGCGCTGGGTCATTCCGGTGCGCAGGTGGACTTTGCGGTGATGTGTGCCAAGGGCGATGGAATCCCACATTCGTTGAAGGAGGCATATTTTTGGATGCTCATTGCCCGTCGTTCTCTTCAGGCTCCGCAACAAATGCAGAGGTTGGATATATTGCAGGAAATGATCGCCCGTGAGTTAGGTCCAGATTTAATTTTTGCCGGCTTGGGGGATGCTCGGAAATTTCAGGCACCCGAGACAGCCGAGGCTCGCCGAGTCGTTGCCGATGCGGCGTTTGGTGTTGGAAAGGCGCAATTGGCTCGAGGTAAAATTATTGCGAAGACATTTCCTGTCGAGGCTCTGATGTGGCTGCGGCTGGCGGAGACGCAAAATGTGAAGACCGCATCAACAGAAGCAGATGCATTGACCCAGACCTTGTCCAAAGCGCAATTGATCGAGGTTTCGAAACGGGTGAAAGCGTTTGTGCCGCTAGTGGAACCCTCACACTAGCGGCGGGAGGCCAAATTGAGAGTGCGCCAGAATTGCGCGGCCGGCTCCACTTTCATAGGATCGAGGGAATCGTAATGATACGAGATGCGCTTGAGTTTCGGTAGATTCTTCAGGAACCCGATTTCCCCGTGTTTTTGTGGCAACGTGAGTACTTCCAGATTTGTGCATTGTGCCAGTGGGGTAAGGTCGTGCAATTGCTCGCAGCCATCCAGTCGCAGTTCTCGAATGGGAAGGCCAGTCAATGCCTTCAGATTCGTGATCGGCGTGCGATCCAAGTGCAGTGTTTGTAGTGGCATTTTTTCCAGTGGCGAAAGATCCTTTACCCGGGTGCTACTCAAGATAAGGTGCACGAGGGGTGCGCCAGCTAGGGGCTCAATGCTTTCCACAGGCGAAAAGGCAACGGTCAACGTGCGCAAGGGTCGCGTGTGAAGGGGAGTCAAATCGCGCACGGAGGAATAGGACAAATGCAGTTCACGTAGTGGCATCCGGGCTAGCGCGCTGAGGTCCTCTACTTGGGTTTGCCTGAGGTTCAGACTGTTAATAGGCAGACGTGCGAAAGGTTTTAAGTTGCTGGTTTTGGTGCCGGCAAAATTCAGATCTAGGTAGCCGTGTGCATCTCTTTTGAGGCGACCAGAGAGTCCGAGGTGTTTCACTTCGGCTTGGGCATTTCGCCAAGCGTTAGTTTTTTCCGTTTCGATCATGAACAGCGTATAGCGTGTGTCCATATCCATGCCACGCCGGTATTGCCAGTGGCACACTTCTATCATGCCGTGAAGCGGAAGTTTTTCCGCCCCATACTTCTTGGTCAAGCGGTCGCAAAGTTGGCTGGCTTGGGTTGTGAATTTGTTTTCGCTACCTACTTTTCCGCCTCGTTTCAGAGCCTGCAGGGAGTCGGCGGGATTCTGCAGGGCCAAATGTATGCGAGCTAGTCGATGCCAGTGTTTCGGCTTGTTCGGATCCAGTTCAGTGGCCAGCTTTGATGAGGCAAGGGCTTCCATGAATCGCCCTTGGGACATGAGTTGTCCGGCAGCCTTATAACTGGTGGGGGCTGCCTGTCGGAAGTAGGCCACGGTCTCGGCTTGTTTGCGATTTTTCAAATGCGCATGGACACCGAAGCCAATGATTAGCAAAGCAATGACGCTGGTTGCGGCGGTGAGAGTGGCATTGCGCCGGAGAGTGAGGCGAAACTGTCGGAAAGCACCGGCGTGCTCTGCAACGGGCGCATAACCGGCGGCGTAGGCGGCAATATCATGCTTAAGCTCGGATACATCGTGGTAACGACGAGAGGTTTCGCGGGCCAATGCCTGCATAGCCACAGCGGAGATTGCCTCGGGAATCTGCCGATCGGGACAGTGCAGCAGCACGGCGGCATTCCCAGTGTCCGCATTGAACACGGTAGGCGGGGTGATTTGCCCAGCCTTCACACGCTCCATCATTTCCGCATTCGTGCCCTCACCGGTGATGGGTGGGCGGAGTGTCAGGATGTTATATAAAATTGCTCCAAGTGAATAGATATCCGTACGTTCGTTTATGGCATCTAGTCGTCCCTCAGCCTGCTCAGGCGCCATGAAGCTGGGAGTGCCCATCACGGTGCCGTATTGAGTGCCACTGCCAGTACCAAAAGTGCCGGTGGGGGAGTCGGTTTCGGATTGGTTAAGGATCTTGGCGATACCCCAGTCCATGACCATTACTTCGCCAAATTCACCGATCATGATGTTCGCGGGCTTGAGGTCACGATGGATGATACCTTTGGAATGCGCGTTGCTGACGGCGTCACAGATTTTCTGAAAAATTTCCAATAACCTTGCGAGGGGATAGCGGTTGACAATCTTGGATTGACCCTTGCGCAAACCGGTGAGCACTTCCTTGAGGGTGGTGCCGCGCACGAATTTCATGGCATAATAGTTGTGTCCCTGTGCGTCGGTGCCAAGATCGTGAATGGGAACGATATGAGGATGATCCAGCCGACCCAGTACGATGGCTTCCTGAGTGAACCGTGCTGACAACTCAGGTGAAGCGGCGATTTCAGACGTCATCACTTTGATGGCGACATGTCTCTGGAGCTGGTGGTCAAAGGCTAGATGTACTTCGCCCATACCTCCCTTGGCCAGTTGACGCACGCGTTCGTAACGCTCGGGTTGTGTATTTGGCATGCTCGCCTCTGAAAGTGAGGGATCAATGGGGTGCAACTCGAGGGTGGTACGGCCAAGCGTTATGGTTTGTCCGGGTTGAATGTTGACCGCGCCAACGATTTGCCGGCCATCGAGTTGAGTGCCGAATCGTCCACCGACATCCTCGATGGAAAAATGGGTCTGAGCGACATGGAGCTGGGCGTGCTTCCGTGAAATCTCAGGGCTGTCGAGTGTGATCGGGCACGAGGGATCGCGGCCGATGAGGTAATCGCCCGGTTCGAGTTCAAAATTGGCTAAGACTTGATCGCCTTTTCGGGCCACCAACTGGATGACGGATTTCGTCATGATTCTCCTTTGCCCGCACCAAATCCCCATCGCGCGCAGCCGTGGGAACCTACTGGAAAAACACGAGAATGTCGAGTTTCAAGGAGGGTTTCAGTTTGCATTGGGGCTGGTTTTCCGTATGATGCGCGCCCTTTTACCCGACAGGCGCAATGCGGCAAATCTCAATCATTGCAATCAATGCATTCATGGAACTGGTACGCCAGCCAGTTTTCCTGCTGCTGTTCACATTGTCGCCGATGCTTTGCGTGGGGCTGGCACTTTTCGATTATTTCGGTTTTGGAGGCACCTCAACCGGCCCTGTGAATTTCGACATTAAGATGGTGAAGGACGGTGCCCTGACGGTGACATTATTTTCTGGTTTGGCCGCAGCTGTGCTGTGCGCCACCTCGTCCATTTCCCGAGAAATAGAAACCGGCACGGCGTTGGCGGTGCTTTCCAAACCGGTCGGGCGCCTTCATTTTTTATTAGGCAAATATCTGGGCATCATAGGCGCACTCTCGGTGGGAACCTATCTCAACCTGATTAGCGTGCTGCTGGCCAGTCGCATGGCATCCGATGCGTACGGCAATTTTGACATTGTCGGCACCTTTACTTTTTTGATTTTTATATCATTGGCCTACCTTGCCGGCGCCCTTGTGAACTATTTTTTGCACAAGCCGTTTGTGCCGATTACAGTGGGATATCTAACAATAGCATTGACGGTAGGATTTTTTGTGATTTGCGCACAGGACAAAACAACAGCCTTTTACTGGGTGGATAGTGGAGCGGGGATTGATGCCTCTTTTTGGGATATTTGGAAATTTACTGATGGCGGAGGTATGAGGGGTAGTGAGGTGTTGCAGAAACTGGATATAGACAAAAATATGTGGGAGTACGTCGACTTTGGCATGATCCAGTTGACTGTGCTGGTTCTCTTCGCCCTTTGGGTTTTGGCCGCGTTGGCCGTGGCCTGTTCCACACGTCTTTCTTGGATGCCGACCATGATGATTTGCACCAGCGTATTCCTGATCGGAATGATGTCGGATTATTTGCTGGGAGAAGCGGCCGAAGGCGGAGGGTTGATCCGACAAGGTGAGTATGTGGAATACCGCCCGCTCGAGAACCAGCGAGGGATGCAAAAGGCCTTTTTTCTAGAGCCGAAGGGTATTCGCCGGTTGGAGTCCCTGCAATACCGTGTACGCGTGAATTTCTCAACCACTCTACACGAGGGCGAGGTGTTTGAGAATAACGTGATCACGTACGATGCGGGCACGAACAAGGTGGCCACAATTGATTATGACTTTCTGCGCGAACTGTTGAATAACGAATTCAAGTTGCAATGGAACCGGCCTTTGAACAATGCGATGATTATAGTGGGGCGCGAGTTGATGCCAGCCGAGTTTCCTCAGGAAACATGGGAGACGTCAGTCTTTCTACAGTCTGATGAATTCCAAAATCGAAAAAAAGAAAAAGTGGCCACTTGGCAGGTCAAGGCTGACAAGGAGGGATGGGATTTCAGTGAGCGAGAGTCTGAATTGACGCGGAACCTGGTGGAAACCATTCGTCTGGAAAAAGAACAGGAACTGGTCAACCGAATGATGCTTGAGATGGATGCCAACTCGGGGAAGTTTGAATTGGGTGAGTTCGGGCTTGAAGACGGTGATGAAGACTTGTCGTTAGAGGTGCAGGCAGAGCGGAAGAAAAAGCAAAAGGAAAAATTCAAGCAGTTCCAGTACATTCGTACCCAATCCGAGATGGAAACTCTGCCTGGCCAATTGTCTTTTTGGATTCGCCCGCAGAACGGCACTATTCACAAATGGGACAATGGAAAAGGGGTGTTAAGCGAGGTGACTCAAGGCTCAGCGGTTGCGAAAATTCTTTACGTATTGCTGCCGAACTGGCAGCTTTTCTGGCTCTCCGATGCTGTCTCTCCTGAAGAAGTGGAATTGAAGGTGCTTCTTGGGGATATGAAGTATCGGGAGGGCCACGTGCCTTGGAAATACGTGTTCACATCACTGTTTTATGTGTTCATGTACGTGTGTCTTGTGCTTTCGGCAGCATTATGGCTGTTTGAAAAACGTGAGCTAAACTGAAATGGAAAAGCATGATGTCAAGGGCGGTTTCTGGAACCTGCTAATTAGTCTTGTGGCGTTGGGTGGTGGCGTGGTGCTGGTGACCTCCACCAAAACCGGCACGGCATACGCATTGTTGTTCTTCGGTATAGTGGGCGTGTTGATTGCTGCCGTCAGTTGGGTGCATATGTTGCTCAGCAATCGCGAACAGCTTGAGCAGTTGGAATTGGAGGAGGTTCGTCGAGGTCGTGCCGGCGAGGCTCTGTTCTCCGAAGGCGACGTTTTGCCTGCAAGGCGTTCCCGGGAACAATTTGAAAAATGGGGTGTGCTGGGTGTGGCCCTAACCATTTTGGCGGTTCAGGTGGTTGGTGTTGGTTATCTCAGCTTTTTCAAACTGCTCGATCTCTTTAATAAAATTGAGGCGGACAAGAATGCCATCTTCATGCACCCGCTTGCGCAGTACACGGCACTCATAGTTACGGCTCTGGTGGGATTGATCCTCTTTATTCGAGGTCAGTTTGCCTCGAACTATTCGCGCATTGAAAAGCAGCGACTGTTGCAGCCGGCCTCGGATTATGTGCTCTTCGGGGCTTATCTCAATTTTGCGATGGCCGCCATGGTGGCGGTTAGTTTCAAGGATCAACGAGTCGATGCCTATGTCGGCTGCGTGCTTGCGTTTTTGATCGGATTCATGGCTCTTGAAAATTTCCTGAGCATGATATTTGAGTTTTTCCGGCCGCGTGTGGCCGGTCGGCCCGCCCGGTTGCTCTACCAGAGCCGGCTTGTGGGACTAATTGCTAAGCCGGAGAACCTGTTTACGACCGCGGGCGATGTGTTGAATTACCAGTTCGGCTTCAAGGTTTCCGAGACGTGGGGTTACCGGTTTCTTCGGGAAAGGCTGGGGGTGTTGATTGGAATTCAGATCATTCTGTTATGGCTTTCCACCAGCATTGTGGTGATCCAGCCCTCTGAGGTGGGAATGAAAGTGAATGTCCTGGGTGGAGCCGCCAAGTCAGAACCCCTGAAGTCCGGTTTTCACCTTAAAATGCCATGGCCGTTTGCATCAGTGGATCGTTATTATCCAGGTCAGGTTCATAGTTTCATCGTGGGGCTGCAGCCTTCCGAAGCTTTTGACAAGCTGGGCGCACCCAAGTTGTGGGCGGCTAAGGTTGGGAAGGACTATGATCCCCTCCGGGAATCCGGTTTTCTGTATTTCATGGCTGGCGGCAGTAAGACGGGTGCGGCTTCCCAGACTCCTAACATCCTGGTAGCGAGTGTTCCGGTGCATTATAAAATTCGGGATGACAAGAAGATGCCGCTAGAGAAGGGGTGGCTGAGATTCGCCAACCCAGAAAAGTTACTGGAAAATATAGCCTACCGGGAAATCTCATCTTTTTTTCTGGGGAGTAACCTTGAAAAGCTGTTGAAAACGCAAGGGAGTGACGCGAATAAACAGGTGAAGCTCGCCATTCAGAATCGGGCCGATAAGAGGGAGTTGGGTGTGACCATTTTATTTGTAGGGTTGGGGGATATCCGCCCGCCGGCGGAATCTCCCAGCAATATAAAAGGAGAGTTTTCTGAAGAGGCGGGAGGCCCACAAGAAACAGGAGGTGGGCCAGGGTTGGAACTCAGCCCCACGACCATGGTGCAAGCGGTGGAGACGCGTTTTGCCAACTTTGTTGAGTCCAAGGCAAATCTTGAAAGTGCCGAGGAGTTTAGAAAAGCGGAGGCGATTAAAAAGGCTGCCGGTGTGGAGCAGGAAAAGGGTCTGGCCAAGGTAGAAATAGATCTTGCCGAGGTTCGTGCTAAGGGGGAAACGAAACGCATGGAAAGTGAGACCGGTCCTTACCGTGCGGCGCCGGAGGTCTACCGACAATGGCGTTATCTTGAGTCCTTCCAGAAAGCCATAGCTAATGCGCGCAAGTTTGTAATTGCCGTTGGCAAGGGAGTTGATGTCCATGTGGATTTGGATCTTCAGGAATCTCTTCGAAGGGAGATGTATGAGGTTAAGGGGGGCAACAAATAATATTTACTCATGAAAAAGACAATCAACATCATCATATTTGGGCTGTTAATTCTCATCTTCGGCTCCTACATGTTCACCTTTCAGGTGAGGCAGGATCAAGTGGCCTTCTTATCGAAAAGCGGCAGCGCGGGCAAACCCATCGAGAAAACCGGGCTGCATTTCAAGTTGCCTTGGCCGTTCATGCAAAAATATATCTTCGATAAGCGTATTCGACTGGAAACCAATGATTATGAGGAGATGACCACCAAGAATGACACGGCCGTGGTGGTGCAGATATATTTCGGATGGAAAATTGATGAGGGTGGCGCCCAAAAGTTTTTTGAAGCCTACAAAGGTACTGATGATGAGGAGCAATTGAAAACCGCACGCAAACAAATCAAGGATGCTGTTCAGGAAACCGGCAAGGAAGTAATCAAGGACTATGTAACCAGCGTTGGCTATTTCATTTCGAACGATGAAAACCCGGAAGATTCACAAACTGAAGGAAGCGAGGACCGTCAGACTTTTAAAGAAACAGAAGATAAAATTCTGGAAAATGCCAACAAGCGTGTCACCAGTCAGGGAGTGAAAATTACTTTTGTGGGAATCCGTCGGGTGGGTGTGCCACAAAGAAACCTGGACGTGGTGTTGGATGCCATGGTCACCGAATGGATGAGTAAAGCGGAAACGGAAAAGGTGAAGGCCGATTCCATGGCGGCCACAATCAAGAGCAACGCGCTGAACGAACGAATTGCGGCGATCAATACGGCGAAGATCCAGGCGGCCAGTCAGGTAAGTGAGGCACAGGAGAAGGCCAAGAAACAATTTGAGTCATTTAAGAAAGATCCGGAGTTGGCGTCATTTCTGATGCAATTGGACGCGCTTGAAAAATCAGTCAAGGACCAGACTACGCTGATACTTGATGAAACGATGGGGCCTTTCCCAATTTTACGCGGTCTCAAACCCTATCTTAAATCCGGAGAAACCGGCTCCCCGATTAAGCCTGAATAATGCGCATGAGCGACCCCGAAGAAAAACAGTCGGAGATGGAGCCGGTAGATATCGGTAATGAGGCCAGTTCACAGGCCATGGATGCTGCTTTGCAGAGCAGCTTTGTGATTCTCAAGGTTGTTATCGCAGTGCTCGCCGTGTATCTGGTTTTTTCCAACACTTTTTCCGTCGTGGAGGGTAAGCAAGGTGCGATTATTTTACGTTTTGGTGAGTCTCGAACCAGTACAGAAGATGTGTGGAAACCCGGCATTCGTTTTGCCTGGCCCTTTCCGATTGAGGAAAGGGTTATCATAGACGCGGTAAGTCCGGTAACTACGGCTTTTGCCTGGACCCAATATCCGAAAGTCGATGATGGCATGCCCGATGATGATCCCGGTAAATACCCTAATATTGTAGCGCGGGACCCTCGTCAGGGATATCTGCTAACCAAGGATAACAAAGCCATTCATCTCAAAGCAGAGATGAGATATGAGGTCACTGATTTTGATCGGTTTGTGTTCGGGTTTTATAAAAAAGATGAAAACAAGGATGAACCAACTGATGCTGAAAGGACTCTGGAACACATGTTGGAAAGTGCTCTTACGCATGCGGCTTACGAACGCACACTGGAGGAGATTCTGAATCCCAATCGTATTCCCAAGGAGGCAAGTGACCGCGATACCTTTCAGAAGAAAGTTGAAAAACGCGTCGCAATCTTGATGGAGCAATATGACCTGGGAGTGAAGTTGAAAGACCGGGTCACCATCAGTTTTGGAAACAGCGAAGAAATGGAATCCATTCCCGTAGGTCGAGGTGTGGAAGACCCGGCCTCGCCGGAAGCCCAACCGGGAGCCCGCAAGAGCCGAAAGAAGTTCACAGAGCAAGCCAGTGATACGGTTAAAAGAATCAAGGACGCCGAGCGCGAGGCTCGAATGCGCTACCCATTACCAAGCAAAAGCGGGGAATTGGCCATCATTGCTAAACAGGCGGAGAATGAAAAGAAAGCCCTGCTCCAATCTCTGGAAGCGACTGCTAAACGTTTTGACAGTATTTATGAGAAATTTTCCGACCCCGCCGCCCGCCACCGGCACATGGAGGAACTGTATTACCAAACCATTACGCGCATTGCCCAGGACACAGACGTGAAAATATATCTCGTTCCCAAAGGAGATGAGAACCAACCCACGCGTCTGCGATTACAAATCAACCAACCGCCACCCAAGCGTAACAATAATTAAACGGTCATTATGCCTGCTGAGGAAAACGAAAATAACGAGGTCGAATTGAACCAGGCCGCAACGACGGTGAAGTTCATGTTCGCCGGTATTTTGTTTGTAATCAACGGCTTCCTTGCGGATGTGTTTTTAGGTAAGGAATCCAATGTAGGCGATTTCAGCGCAATGATTGGCGCGTTAATACTCGGAGTCCGTGTGTTTCGCACCACGATTAAGGATCTTCAGCAAGGCCTTCTTACCACAAACGAGCTTGTGGCTATTGCTGTGTTGGCAACATTCAGTTATGGCCAGTATCACGCGGCCGGATTGGTGGCGTTCTTCATGTTGCTGGCCGAAATGATTGAATCACGCACGGCCTCGGGTGCGCAGGAGGCCATTCGCCGCCTGATGAAGATGACGCCGACCAAGGCGCACCGCATCACTTCGGACGGGGAAGAGGAGGTTTCGGCCAATGACCTCGCAGTAGGTGACCGTATTCGCGTGCGGCCCGGAGACAACATTCCTGCGGATGGTGAGATTCTTACGGGTACCGGCTCAATTAATCAGGCTAATATCACAGGGGAATCGTTACCTGTTGAGAAGCGGCCCGGAGACATGGTCTTTCAGGGTACCATCAATAATGATGGGGTACTGGAAGTTAAGATTACCAAGGTGGGAGTGGAGACAGAGTTTGGCCGCGTGCGCGAATTGATTATTCAAGCGGCTCAATCCAAGACACGGTTTGAAAAAATCGTCGACCAGTACATGGGATTTTATACGCCGCTGGTCCTGGTAATTGGAGCGCTCGTGTGGGCGTTTACACAGGACTTGGAGCGGGTGATTTCAGTCTTCATTGTTTCAAGCCCGGTGGCGTTTATTTTGGCGACCCCCACGGCGATGGTGGCCGCAGTGGCCACAGCCTCACGACTGGGCATTCTCATTAAACAGGTTAGTGATATTGAATTGGCGGCGCGGATTAATGCGTTTGTTTTTGATAAAACCGGAACCATAACAACTGGTACGTTGAAGGTGAGCCAGTTACGCCCGGAGGGTGATGTGAAGCCGGCAGAGCTGCTTTTGGCCACAGCTACTGCAGAGCAATACAGCAATCACCCCACCGCCAAGGCTATTATGACCTTGGCGAACGAAGCTGGGTTGCCACTTTCTGAGCCGGAGGATTTCAATGAGACCGCCGGTAAAGGTGTGCGGGCAAAGGTGGACGGCGCAGAGGTGTTGGTGGGCCGCGAAATGTGGCTTGAGGAAAACAAAATCAGTGGTGACTTCAAGCAATCAGTGGATTTGGATGAGGCGGAAGGTTATAGTTTGGTTTATGTGGCCCGCGATGGAAAGTTTATTGGCTGGATAGGAATGACTGATGAGATTCGAGAGGAGGCCGCAGAGTCCCTTGAGGAACTTCGTTTGGAAGGCGTGCGGCGGCTGATGATTGTTTCCGGCGATCGCACACCTGTTTCTGAGCGAGTGGCCGCTGAAGTGGGATGTGAAGAGGTGAAGGCGGATTGTTTCCCCGGCGACAAGGTGGATCACGTGCAAGCCATGCGTAAGAAAGGTTACAAGGTTGCCTTTGTGGGTGATGGTGTGAACGATGCTCCCGCTTTAAAGGCCGGTGATATCGGCATTGCGATGGGCGCAGCCGGTAGTGATGTTGCGGTGGATTCTGCGACCATTGCGCTGATGAACAATGATCTCAGGCGCCTGCCTTTCCTGATGCACCTTTCGCGTATGACCCGTTCAGTGATTAACCAGAATTTTATTTTTGGGGTGCTCTTTGTGATTGTTGGTCTGGTCATGGCCGCCTTTAAATGGATTAACCCGGTTAGCGCAGCCGTCCTCAATGTAATGGGATCGTTGATTGTTGTGTTTAATAGCGCGCGATTGGTGCGTGAAGGTGAAGAGTTCGAAGTTTTCGAGGAAGGCGAAGAGGAACAAGAAATATCCGGTGCAGCCGAGATTACGGAAACATCCAGAATGGCCACCGAGGCCGTATGACTTACGTTATCGTCCTATGACCGAGAATGATTTAGAGGAAACCATCACAGCCCCCGCTGAAACGGATGAGATCACGGAGGTGGTGCAGGTGCGCGGGCTGGTAAAAGTGTTCGAGGATTTCTGGGGTCGCCCAAAGGCTAAGGCGGTGAATGATGTGGACTTTGAAGTGCGACAGGGTGAAGTGTTTGGTTTGCTGGGTCCGAATGGCTCCGGTAAATCTACAACCATCAAAATATTACTCGGCCTGTTGAATCCAACGCGCGGGTTTATTCGCATTTTTGACCAATCCCCCCGTGATGTGAAAACCAAGGAGCGTATCGGATATCTTCCTGAGGAATCCTACCTATACAAATATCTGAACTCCGAAGAAACTCTTGATTTTTTTGGTGGATTATTTGCGCTGGATCCCAAAGAGAAAGCCCGCCGAGAAGAGCAACTGCTCGAGATGGTGGGATTGAAAGCGGTGCAATTGCGAACGGTGGGTGAGTTTTCCAAAGGTATGCAACGACGCATTGGTTTGGCGCAGGCGCTGATCAATGATCCGGATTTGGTGATCCTTGATGAGCCGACCAGTGGTTTGGATCCGGTGGGCTGTCGGGAAATTAAGGACCTTATCCTCAACCTCAAGGCACGCGGTAAAACAGTGATTCTCTCAAGTCATCTGCTGGCTGATGTGGAAGATGTTTGCGATCGGGCCGTTATTTATTACGGCGGAAAGATCCAACAATATGGTACCCTTGATGAATTGCTCACCGAACGCGATTCTATTCGGTTCACCATGCCGGCCCTCTCAGAAGAGGCGCAGCATGAAGTGTTGAGCGTGATCAATAAACATGTCAAAAGTGAAGACGTGCACGTGGATAATCCCACACAGAATCTTGAGAGCTTTTTCCTCAATGTTGTGGAGGATGCCATCACCAAGGATGAGGAAACTTCCGGGTCCACTTCCGGCCATGAAGTTGCCGAGTTTTTGCGAAGCGATGCGCCGGTGCAATCGCAGGCTGAGAAGATGTTGGATCGACTGGCTGACAAGGAAGCCTCCAAACCGAAACCCAAGATTGAGAAGGAAGTGCCGGAGTTCGAACAACCCAAGGTGGACGAGAAGAAGCTTGAGTCCCTCTCGGAAGCTGAGAAGTCCGCCTCGCCAAAAGTGAAAGCGCCAACGAACAAGAGTACTCAAGAGCAAAAGAAAATGGATGAGGCCGATGATAAACTATCCGACCTGTTGGGCGGGGATTAGGAGGGTTCGCCATGAAACAATCTAAGCTTCTACTTGTTGTCATATTGGCGATTTTGTCTCTCGTAGCGGTTGTTGTCTTGTACCAAATTTACCCTTCAAGATGGATAATATATTCATATGTGGGGATTCTTATAGCAGGCATTTTCTTCTCAGTGGTCAGTTCGACTTACCAGAGGCAGTCTGAAACACTCATTTTACATACCGCAGGGCTAATTGGGCTGGTGGCCATTGTAACTGTTGTTAGTTATTTCGGGGGTGGGCTGTGGTTGGGGGCCCTGGGATTGCTCGCCCTGATCGCGTTGATTGTCTACTGTATTTTAGATTCCCGCACGCGCACCATCTCGCGTCTCACTTGGAAAGCCGCCTTTCGGTTTCGTTTCTTCTGGGTTATGGCAATTCTGCTGCTTTTTTCCGTGGTGGGTTTGCCTATGATGATCAAGGGCGATGGCACGGCTGAGGGGTTAACTCAAATCCTTATTACTTACACGCTCAGCACGATATTTTTCATCCTTGGCACAGGCACTCTTTGGCTTTCAGCAGGCACCATGGCGCGTGATATCGAAGATTCACAAATGCAAATGATAGCCACCAAGCCAATTGCCCGGTGGCAGATCTGGATGGGCAAATGGATTGGCATCATGGCCTTAAACGTGACATTGCTGGTGATGGTTGGTGTGGCGGTTTTCGGAGTGGTGGAATACCGGGCCTATCGACTGACTAATGAGGAATTTAACCGCATAAAGGATCAATCTGATAAAGAGGTTTTTAAAACAGCGCTCAAAGCGGGTATTGATGTTTTCCAGCGCGATGAGGCAACTCTTGGATTCGTTAAGGCTTCGAAGGATCAACCGTTGCTGGAACAATCCAGAAGTACATTCTTCGGGACTCGAGAGGGTTTCATGATCAAGGAGTTTATTGATAAAAATAAAGTCCAACCTTTGCTGAAGCCAATGGAGGAATTACGGCGTGAAGTAGCGGGACTGGAAGAGAAGAGATTACGGAAGCAAGTGCTGATCGGTCGTGCAAAAATGACATTGAAAGAAGTGAAATTTGCCCGGACACCGGAAACAGTGGTTCCGCTGAAGGAAAGCTATGAATCGCAGATTGAGGAGGAGGTACGGTTCCAAATCGAGCAGGAAATGGCCGATCGCCTGGAGGTGCAGCGGCGCATACAATCTGAGGGGGGTTCGTTCGAAGTGCCAAAGGAACTTTCGGAGGCTGAAATGAATGTCTTTCAGGCACGTGCAGAATTGATGTTGAGGACTAGAATGCAGGTGTTGGAACCAGGTCGTGGGTTTCAATTCCAGTTTACCAAGCCATTAGGGTTTGATTTGCCGGAAGATCAACGTCTCATATTACAATTCCAATTTACAGACGCTCGCCAGCCTACCAGTGATGAGGAATATGGAGTCATGTACATGTATGGACCCGAAAGTCGTCCAGATGTGGAATTAGTTCCTCGTCAATTGACTGCCCGAAGGACTCATCAAGTCTACCTGCATGGGCACACGGTGGATACGAACAATGTAATACAGAGTATATTCGGCGACGACCAAACGTTTTGTGTCACATTAGTCAATGCCACTCATCGCTCGGGCCAGTATCCACGGCCAGCTTTATTGAAGCTTCCTTTCATTAACGAGATGACCGGGGAAATTGATCCCTCCAAAGTGCAACTAATGTATCGCGAGTCTGGATTTGCCATCAATTTTATACGGGCTCTTGGTATTCTTTTAGCGTGGCTTGGGATTTTTGCGGCTTTGGGATTGTTCGCAGCTGGTTTCATGTCTTTCCCCATGGCGGCATTCTCTTGTCTGGCAGTGCTGGGTATCTCCTTATTTAGCCCGGTGATGAAGGAAGTTTTGGATGATGGCACCATTATGAATACTTATACCCTTGGTGAGCGAGATAGATCTGTTGTGGATTGGTATGCGATACCAGCGTTTACTCTGCTGGTTACACTTATAGATCCGGTGAAGGATTACTCACCGATTAGTAGTTTGGCAGAAGGCGAGAGTGTCACGTGGGGTGAATTAGCCAAGGCCTATTCCTTCATATGGGGTGTTTCCGGCTGGCTGTTGGGGCTTTTCGGTGCGATTATATTCTCAAGAAGACAGCTGGCCATCAACGGAGCACAAGCCCCATGAGCAAGGAACGAGCTACTATTTTCAACAACCTGCCCAAGCCCGCCCTGATTGGTGTCATGCTGGCCTCCTTGGTTGGGGTTTTTCTGATGCAGGGCAAGCTCAACGAGGAACGCGGTAAACTAAGCCCCACCCATCTTGAGCCGCTGCAGGACGCTCCTCCCATGCTGGCACTCGTCACTCAGTCCATAGCAGGCTTCCGTGGCATCATCACCTCCTATTTATGGCTGCGTTCCAATGCAATGCAGCAAAAGAAAAATTATCCCGAGCAAATGCAGTTGGCCGAGTGGATTACTCAGCTTCAGCCTCAAGTGCCCAACGGCTGGGCGAACCGGTCATGGAATATGGCCTACAATATTTCACGTAATTATGAAGATCCGGAAACCCGGTGGAAATACATACATGACGCGGTGAAATTGTTGCGTGATCAGGGCATTAAGTACAATCCACAGGAACCCTTGGTATACGATGAACTGTGCCGCCTTTTTCAACATAAGATAGGTCATAACATGGATAGCCATCACCGCTACTACAAATTCAGATGGATGCAAGCCATGGAAGGAGTGCTGTGGGACAGCCCTACGGCTGGCCATCTGGCAGGAGGGGTGCCGGATTTTGAATCGCTGATCAAGCCGGATGAAAACAACAAGAAACTTGTGGAACGGGCTAAACGCCTGCGTCAGGAGTATGGATTGGATCCACGTGAAATGCAGGCTGTTCACAAGAAGTATGGTTTGGCGCGCGATCATACGGGAGAGGTGATCCGGGACAAGGATGGGAAGACGATCAATTGCCTGGACTGGCGGATGGCGGAAACTCATTCCCTATATTGGGCAAATCTAGGTCTCAAGCGTTGCAGTCTCACCCCCGGACGCGAAAAACGCCTCCACGTGCTCGAGAAGAAAGTTTATGTGTCCATGATGTACGGCTTTCAGCGTGGTCGATTAAACGTTCCGTCAGCAACGATGAAAAACATGGGGGTACGCATCAATTACCACTTTGGAAAGGATATGAACGCGTTCAGTGAATATAGCAGTGGATTTATTTCAGCTCCCAATTTGGATAGTGGGGGAGCAGTGCATAAAGCATATATGGACATGATTAAACATGCTCAAGATAACCGGACAATACACTACACCGGTGGTACATCAGAGATGGGGCACATACACTTTCTTCGCCGACTGATGGAGTGGCTTTACTTTTATAATCGAGAGGAAGAAGCCATGGAGTGGCTGAAGGTGGCCATTAAATTATATCCAACAAAAATGTCTTACTTCCCCGGGTATAACAGTGAGACAGATACGTATAGGCTGGATGATATTGTTAACGATAAAATGAAGGATGATGTGCAACGCGGGAGTGATTCTAAAACGCAGGCGTTATTGTGGGGAATTTTTACCAAACATTATTTCTATCTGGCCAGCGGGGATGAGGAAAGGGCGGACAATTATTATGACATGGCCAAACAAATTCATGACCATTATACTGACAAATTCAAGAATTCCCCGGAACGAATGGGTATTGCACCTTTTGAACAATATAGGATAACACGGCTACGCGCATTTCTTATGGAGGAGGATTCTGTGGTGACAGGTGCCCTTCGTACCCAACTAGGGTTGGGTAAGGAAGAAATGCCCGAGGTGCCTAAAATACAGGGTCCCCAACCACAGCCCGGGCCCGAACAATAAGTTGCTCTTGCCGGTTCGCCTTTTGTGACACACCGTACCGAAACCGTGGCCTTTAGAATATTACTTCCAATTTTTGTTTTCTGCCTTGGGATAATATTGGCGGGATGCAAAAAAGAATCCTCTCAAGCTGGAAAAAACGGCGAATCTTCGAGCGATACGACACCATCTGAAAAACAAGTACTTCGCCTTGGAAATGGGGCAGAGCCGGAGGGGCTCGACCCTCAAATTGTTACCGGTGTGCCCGAACACTTCATTCTAGCAGCGTTGTTGGAAGGTTTGCTTAGTGAACATCCCAAGACTCTTGCGCCAGAGCCCGGCGTGGCGGAGCAATGGCAGATTTCTGAAGACGGTCGGGAGTACACATTCAAATTGCGTTCCAATGCTAAATGGACCAATGGCGACGCGGTTAAAGCAAGCGATTTTGCCTACTCCTATCAAAGAATGCTAACCCCGGCGCTAGGAGCAAAATACGCCTACATGCTGCATGTACTAAAAAACGCAAAAGCTTTTAACGCGGGTACACTGGAGGATTTTTCTGAGGTGGGAGTGAAGGCTGTGGACGATCGCACACTGGTGCTCATTCTGGAGGAACCCACGCCTTATTTTCTCCAGTTAATTAACCACTATTCGTGGTATCCAGTGCACCCACCTACCATCAAGAAGTTTGGCGGTATGACCCAGCGCGATTCCAAATGGACCCAGCCTGAAAATTTTGTGGGTAATGGTAGTTTTCGACTTAAGGAATGGAAGCTGAATGAGCACGTGCTTGTGGAGAAAAGCGCTACCTATTGGGACGCCGCAAAGGTGAAACTGGAAAAGATTTATTTTTTGCCCATTACCAGCGCAGAAACGGAAGAAAAAATGTTTCGTGACAACCAGTTGCACGCCACCCAAACCATCCCGTCAACCCGCATCGAGCACTACCAAAAAAAGGATTCTAATGTCCTGCGAGTGGATCCGTACCTCGGCACTTATTTTTATCGGGTGAACGTGAATCACAAAGCGCTAAAGGACAAGCGTGTGCGACATGCCCTGGCAATGTCCATCAATCGTCATGAGATTACTCGTTTTGTGCTCAAGGCTGGCCAGATTCCCGCCTATCATATTACTCCGCCAAATACCGCAGGCTACACTGCACGAGCCAAGTTTGAATTTAATCCCGAGCGAGCTCGAGAGTTACTGTCAGAAGCAGGCTTTCCAGATGGTCGCGGCTTTCCCAAGTTTGATATTTATTACAACACCAGCGAAGACCACAAAAAGGTTGCTGAGGCCATTCAGCAAATGTGGAAAAAGACGCTCAATATTGACGTGGGTCTGTTTAATCAGGAATGGAAAGTGTACCTCGATACAGTCAACAAGGTAAATTACGATGTGGCACGTGCCGGCTGGATTGGCGACTACAACGACCCCAACACATTTCTGGACATGTGGCTCACTGGCGGTGGCAACAACCAGACAGGCTGGTCTAATGCTCGCTACGACCAGCTCATCAAGGAGGCCGCAAAGGCCGGTGACCCAAAAGAGCGCTTTGAGAAATTCCAGGAAGCCGAGGCTATCCTAATCGATGAAATGCCCGTTATTCCCATTTATTTTTATGTGAGTCTCTCACTGGTGAAACCAAACGTGCGTGGTTGGTATCCGAATATTCTCGATCATCACCCCTACAAGTATATCCACCTCGAATAGCCGCGTGCTATGGTTCGGTACATTTTTCAAAGGCTGATTGTCTTTATCCCGGTGCTCTGGATGATTGCGACCATCACTTTTTTCATGGTGCGCCTGGCTCCGGGTGATCCGTTCAGTGACGAAAAGGAAATGCCTGAGGAAGTGCGGGACCGCATCAAGGCCTACTATGGGCTGGACTTGCCGTTGAGACAACAATACCTCATCTATCTAGGGGTGAAGTCAAAGGAGACGGACAAGCATCGAGTGAAACTTGGTGCGGATGAAAACGCTAGGGAATATCGGCATGAAGATGCTAATGCAACCCTGCGGGTCACATCCAACGGTGGATCTATTGCTGTGGAGAAATTGAACGGGCAAGGTGAGTGGCATGTCCGTCTTGTTGATAACAACGCCACCACAGCCACCCGTGAAGTGGATGTATATCGCCGAGGTGAGCGATCGGGTCTATTGCAGGGTAACCTCGGGCCTTCCTTAAAGCATAAGGGGAAAAGTGTGAGTGATATCATCCGCGAGGCGTTTCCCAAAAGTCTTGAGCTGGGTCTCTATGCCATGACTATCGCATTGCTGCTTGGCATAGCCGCCGGTTCCATCGCGGCTCTTAAACAGAATTCTATTCTGGATTATGCCCCAATGTCGTTGGCGATGATGGGTATCTGCCTACCCACTTTTGTCATGGGCCCGTTGCTGGTACTTGTGTTTGGGCTTTGGCTGGAATGGTTTCCTGTGGCTGGGTGGTCGGCCTGGGGTGGGGAGGGATTTTTCCCTGAGGGATGGCCAAACGATCGCGTGCTGCCAGCCTGCACTCTCGGATTTTTTTACGCCGCTATGGTTGCCCGTCTTACCCGCGGTGGCATGCTCGAGACGCTCAACCAGGACTTTATTAAGACTGCCCGTGCCAAGGGCCTCTCCGAGACAAGTGTGGTGGTGAAGCACGCTCTGCGCGGCGGGATTCTTCCCACGGTGAGCTTTCTGGGTCCTGCTTTTGCCGGAATAATCAGTGGTTCATTTGTCATCGAAACCATCTTCAACATTCCTGGTTTGGGGCGGCATTTCATCGAGGCGGCTACTAACCGCGACTACACACTTGTACTCGGAACTGTGATCTTTTATGCCACGCTCATTTTGGCGCTCAACCTCATTGTCGATGTCCTCCAAGTTTGGCTCAATCCTCGGATGAGAATTCAATGAACCGCGATCTTTTGGCTGATGTTCAGTTGGACGAGGGCAACTCCCTTTGGAAGGACGCTCGGCGTCGTTTGTTTCAAAACAAGATGGCGGTGTTTGGTTTGTGTGTATTTTCAATGATCTCTCTGCTCAGCCTCGTTGGACCCTATTTCCTTCCCTATGAACACGAGACCATCGATCTGCCGTATCAGGCCAAGCCTCCCTTGGCAGAAAAGAATCCTCTTGTCTGTCCGAAACACGAGGATGTACGCCTCTATTCTGCGAGTGAAAACTGTTACATTTGCAACTCACCATTAGAGCCGGTAAAGGAACAACCCGCCCGCCACCTGATGGGTACCGATAAGCTGGGTCGGGATCTCTGTGCGGCTGTATTGAAGGGCGGGCGTGTGTCACTGGCCGTAGGCTTTGCGGCTACAGCTGTATCTCTCGTTATTGGCGTCATCTGGGGCGCGGTGGCCGGGTACTTTGGCGGCCGCGTGGATCAGTTTTTAATGCGCATTGTAGACGTTCTATACGCGCTACCTTTCCTCATTTTCGTGGTGTTGCTTATGGTGATGTTTGAGCGCAACTTCATGCTATTGTTCTTCGCCATTGGATTCGTCGAATGGCTTACCATGTCTCGTATCGTTCGGGCGCAGGTGATGGCATTGAAAACTCAGGAATTTGTTGAAGCTGCCGTGGCCCTTGGCTATGGACGCCTGCGGATTATTTTTCGCCACTTGCTTCCCAATCTCCTTGGGCCGGTGATTATTTATACCACTCTTACTGTGCCGGCGGTGATGTTGCTCGAGTCAGTACTCAGCTTTCTCGGTTTGGGAGTGCAAGCGCCGGACACCTCATGGGGCTTGCTCATTAAGCAAGGCGCTGAGGGGATGGAGGATTATCCGTGGTTACTTCTGTTTCCTGCGGCGTTTTTTTCCATCACGTTGTTCAGTCTAAACTTTATCGGGGACGGCCTGCGTGATGCGCTGGATCCGAAATCTGCTGATGATTGATATACCACTACTTAAGGTTGACAATTTAAAGACCTCCTTTCACACGCGTAATGGTGTGGTGAAGGCGGTGGATGATATTTCCTTTACGTTAAAGAAGGGTGAGATTCTAGGCATTGTGGGTGAATCCGGTTCAGGCAAATCTGTGACAGTGCACTCGCTCATGGGCTTGGTGCCTCAGCCGCCCGGACGCATTGAAGGGGGGACGGCCAAATTTGACGGGAGCAATTTGCTGACAGCCGATGATTCAGCCTTGCGTGCACTGCGAGGTAAGCGCATCGCGATGATCTTTCAGGATCCGATGACCTCACTCAATCCATATCTTCGGATTTCAGAGCAGCTTATTGAGCCGTTATTGATTCATGAGAAAGTCAGTCGTCCAACCGCTCTGGAACGTGCAATTGAAATGTTGGAGAAAGTGGGCATTCAAGATGCGGCCGAGCGAGTACACTCGTATCCGCACGAGTTTTCCGGTGGCATGCGCCAACGAGTGATGATCGCAATGGCGTTGATTACAAATCCTGAGGTGCTCATTGCCGATGAGCCCACCACGGCGTTGGATGTCACTGTCCAGGCACAAATCCTGAAATTGCTCAAGGAACTTCGGGAGAACCTAAGCGTGTCGGTGATCTTTATCACCCATGACCTTGGAGTGATCGCTGAATTAGCCAACCGCGTGGCGGTGATGTATCGGGGCCATATTGTGGAGCAAGGAAGTGTGCTTTCAATTTTTGAGAATCCGCAGCATCCATACACGAAAGGTCTCCTCGCTTGCCGGCCCCGCCTCGAGTCAAAGTTTAACGTGTTGCCAACTGTTTCTGATTATCTTGATGAAAGAGAAGTGGATGGGCGGATGGAACTCTCCGAAAATCCCAATGCCGTAAAGAGGATTGAGGAATTGCAGAAGGCGGGGGCGGATCCTGTGTTTGATAAAACCGATGTTCTTTTGGAAGTGTCAGAGCTGAAGGTGTATTTCCCGGAGCGAAGTGGGTTTTTCAGCGGACCGAAAGGTTGGGTGAAAGCGGTGGATGGCATCAGCCTTGAAGTGCCTCGGGGCAGTACGCTGGGGCTGGTGGGGGAATCGGGCTGCGGCAAGACCACCACCGGCAGGGCTATCCTGAATCTCGTGCCACCCACCAGCGGCAGCGTGAAATTTGGCGACAAGGAAATTGCAGGCTTCGGAGCGCAGGCAATGTTGCCACTACGCAAGAAGATGCAGATTGTGTTTCAGGATCCGTATTCCTCGCTCAATCCGCGACTTACCATCGAGCAGGCGCTCACCGAGCCCATGGCGGTACATGGCATTGGTGATAGTCGGGGTGATCGACGCGATCGTGCTGTGGCGTTGCTGGAGGAGGTGGATTTGGAGTCGCGATTTTTGAGGCGTTACCCGCATGAGTTTTCCGGCGGACAACGGCAGCGCATTTGCGTTGCGCGAGCATTGGCACTGGAGCCGGAGTTCATCGTGTGCGACGAGGCGGTGAGTGCGATGGACGTGTCCGTTCAGGCGCAGGTTTTGAATTTGTTGAAGGAACTACAGTCGCGCCGCGCGCTCACATATATTTTCATCAGCCACGACCTCAGCGTGGTGAAGTTCATGGCTGATACCATGGCCGTAATGCGCACGGGAATAATTGTAGAGCAGGGAGTCTCTGAGGAGATTTATTCCAATCCGAAGGCGGATTACACAAAGCACCTTATCGAGGCGATTCCGTGTGACAGCGTGGAGTCGATCAGGAAACGCGTGACGTAGAGCTACTTCTTTTCCGCCTCGGGCTCCTTGTCTTTTGTCTCGCTGGTCTTCTTGGGTGTGGTTGATGAGTTGGTGTCCAGGATTTCCGCCGGGTCCGTCCCAGAGCCTTGTCCCGGTTTACTCTGGATTGGCTGCCTTGTACCACCTGCTTTGATTGAAGAGCCTTCCCCCTCCTTGAGCCTCTGCGGGTTCATGCATTCCAGTGACAGCACAAGGCACAACACGAGGAACAATATGGCACACCACTTGGTGAGCTTGGTGAGTACGTTGCCGGCGCCGGCGCCGAAGAGTGCATCCGTCGCGCCACCCCCGAAGGCGGTGCCGAGGCCGGCTTCTTTCTTGGGCAACTGCACGAGCACGAGCAGGATCATGAATATACAGTTCAAAAATAAAATGACTGTGAGAAATTTATTGAGAATCTCGTAGGAGTTCATGCAATTATCTTAGTTGAGCGTGTTGGTGATGATTTCGGTAAAACTGCGGCTTTCAAGTGAAGCACCGCCAACCAGGGCCCCGTCCACATCTGGTTGGCTGAGGAGTTCGCGGGCATTGGCAGGCTTCACGCTGCCACCATACTGGATGCGAACCACTTTGGCGATATCTTCCCCATGGCTCTTGGCAATTTCGCCACGGATGAAGGCGTGAACTTCCTGTGCCTGCTCAGTGGAGGCGGTTTTGCCGGTACCGATAGCCCAGACGGGTTCATAGGCGATAACCATATCCTTGAGTTGGTTGTCATCTAAATCGGCAAGACTGCCTGCGATTTGCTCACCGACGACAGTATCGGTCTGGCCGGCTTCCCGTTGTGCTAGTGTTTCACCCACACACACGATCGGTTTTAGACCGGCAGTCAAAGCCGCCTTGATTTTGGCATTTACAAGCGCATCGAATTCCTTGTGGTATTCGCGCCGCTCGGAATGGCCTAGAATGACGTAATGCACGAGTAAATCCCGCAGCATACCGGCGGTTATTTCACCGGTAAAGGCGCCATAACCATGCTCACTCATGTTTTGTGCACCGAGCTGGATGCGACTATCCTTGAGAGCTAAGGAAACCGTGCTCAACGCCGTGAACGGAGGGCAGACAATGACATCCACTTCGGTTTGCGTACCCAAGTCGCGTTCGAGGGTCTCGACAAGTTCCGCAGCTTCGCCCACGGTTTTATTCATCTTCCAGTTGCCGGCGATGATGAGTTTACGTTCCTTGTTCATGCAGAAAAATTATTTGTCGGTCAATATTGCGACGCCGGGCAACTCGTTTCCTTCGAGAAATTCCAAGCTTGCACCCCCACCAGTGCTCATGAAAGTGACTTGGTCACCGAGATCAGCCATGTTTAACGCCTTCACGCTGTCACCTCCTCCAATTATGCTTTGTGCGCCGTTTCGCGTGGCTTCGCATATGGCATTGGCTACACTAAATGTGCCCTCAGCAAATCGAGGATCTTCAAAAATACCCATCGGGCCGTTCCAGAGAATCGTCTTTGCTTTGGCGATAACCTTCGAAAATTCCGTAATTGCTTTCGGGCCAATATCCACTCCACCTGCATCGTCTGGTATGTTGTTGCTATCACCCACTCGGTGATTCTCCAGTTGATTGGTCACTCCAAGCGTGGCGACAATATGATCGTTGGGAATAAGAAATTGAACGTTAAGTTCGCTTGCCTTGTCAAGCGCAGCTTGGGCGACATGCACCGCTTCCGGCTCTACAAGCGATTTGCCGACCGTGAGACCCATGGCGAGCATAAATGTGTAGGCCATCGCGCCGCCGATGAGGATTGTGTCGGCCCTTTCTAGCAGCCGATCGATCACCTTAATTTTATCGGATACCTTTGCCCCGCCTAGGATCACCACGAACGGGCGATCGGGATCAGCCAGTTCATCTTGAAGAAATTGCAGTTCGCGTTCCATCAGCAAACCTGCGGCGCATAGTCCGCCGCGGTTGTTGATCACCTTGGCCACACCGGCGGTGGAGGCATGTGCGCGGTGAGCCGCACCGAAGGCGTCATTCACATAGGCATCGGCCATGGCTGCCAACTGCTCAGCAAAGGCCGGGTCATTGTCAACTTCCTCAGTGTGGTAGCGGACGTTTTCCAAAAGCAGCAGCCCGCCGTTTTCGAGGTCATTCACAGCCTCGGCGACGGGATCACCCACACATTGTTCGCAGAACGCTACTGGTTGGCCGATGAGTTTGGCAAGTTTGCCGGCTACTGGGCGAAGGCTCATCGAAGGCTCGCGCATGCCCTTGGGACGACCAAGATGGGCGACGAGGATGATCTTTGCGCCTTTATTGGTCATTGCCTTGAGGGTCGGGAGGGTGGCACGAATGCGGGTGTCGTCATTAATCACCATCATACCGTTCCGTTCAGCCATGGGCACATTGTAATCTACACGCGTGAGCACACATTTCCCCTGCAAATCAATGTCGTGAACGGTCAGTTTAGCCATCAAATAGGGCGCGGAGAATAGCGCAGGGGTAGGGGTGATAAAAGCAGAAAACAGGGTATTTTTGGCTTTTAACGGGTCTTGAGGGAACTTATTGCATCGACGAAATCTTCCGGCAGAGGGGTTTCAATGGTAAGTTTTTTTCCGGATACCGGATGGATGAATCCAAGAGCAGTGGAATGTAGCATTTGCCGTGGTGCCTTATAGCCTGTTGTTTGTTCAAAGTTGCGCACCAATCGGCCGCCGTAGACTGGATCGCCAACCAACGGGCAGCCCAAATGCTGGAGATGCACGCGGATTTGGTGGGTGCGACCAGTATGCAGTGTGGCCTCCACGAGCGCGGCCTTGTTAAGCACCTCCACCACGTGGAGATCGGTGTGCGAAGGTCGACCGCTTTCTACGACGGCCATTTTTTTCCGATGCACCGGATGCCGCGCAATCGGTGCATTCACCGTGCACTTTGTCTTGGGCGGATGCCCGCACACGAGCGCTTGATAAATTTTGGTGGTTTTGCGATCAGCAAACTGAGTTGAAAGTGCCAGATGAGTCGAATCGTCCTTTGCTACCACCAGACAGCCGCTGGTGTCCTTATCCAGTCGATGTACAATGCCCGGCCGTGCTACGCCACCAATGCCGCTTAGTTTGCCCGCACAATAATGGAGCAGGGCATTCACCAGCGTACCAGTTGCATGGCCAGCGGCGGGGTGCATCACCATCCCAGCTGGCTTATTGAGCACGATCAGCTGTTCATCCTCAAAGAGAATATTGAGTGGAATATTCTCCGGTTGTGCATCGGGGGTCACGGGTTCCGGCCATTGGATAATAATTTTTTCGCCGGCTTGAGGATGATGAGTGGACTTGGTTGGCTGGTTGTCTACTAATACATCACCACTCTCGATCAGGCGTTGGAATGTGCCGCGCGAAGTGTCTGGAAATTTCATTTTTAGAAACTTGTCCAGCCGTGTCCTGGGTTCAGACGTTTCCACGTGCAGAATTATGTCCCGAGTCATGCTTCCTCTTGCGCTGCTTGAAGCTGGTTGCGTTCCTTCAATTTCCACCAAAGGAAGCCGCCGCCAATCAGCAACAGAATGGAGATGCCTTGGCCAGAGGTGAGGATCTCAAACCACAAGTGTCCGCGGCTATCGTCACGGAGAAATTCCATCATGAACCGCACACTGGCATAGCCTAACAAGTAGGCTGTAAAGATTTGCCCATCAAATTTGCGTTTTCGGAACAGCCACGCGAGGGCACCATAAAGGGCGATGTTCAATAGGCACTCATAAATTTGGGTGGGATGTATATGTGAAGGGTGCGAGGTGTGGCCGTCCGGGAATTGAACAGCCCACGGCAGAATGCAAACTTTTCCGTAACAACAACCGGTCATGAAACAGCCGATGCGTCCAAAGGCATGGCCGAGGGCAAAGCTGGGGGCAAGAGAGTCGAATGTCGCCCAGAGCGGCATTTTTTTTATGCGTGTGAAAATCCAGATGGCTACGGATGCGCCAATGAGAGCGCCGTGAAACACCATCCCGGATCGTTGGAGGAAAAGCTTCATCACTGACTCTTTGCCGTCCCAGTGGTTTATGACGAAGAGAATCTTTGCCCCCGCGACGCCCCCCACAAATATCCAGATCACAAGATTGGAGAGGTCCTCCGGATTGATACCAATCCGCATGCCCCGGCGGCCGGCAGTCCAGAGGCCCACCATGAACCCTGTGGCCAGCAAAATACCGTACCAATGGATTGTTACTCCGCCGATGGTAAAGGCAACCGGATGCACTCCACACCCTATGCGAGAGGCAGGGAAGAGGCAAGTCCGGCTTATTTGGCTTCAAGCTGGCCCGGTTTTGGGTTAATCACGCGGGGTGGCAAAGTTTGTTGAGGAAGTAAAGGCACGCGCAAAGGAGCAATTGGTTTTGCCGGAAGGCAAGGCCCCGGCCAACGAATTGGCCCGGTACAAACGGTTCCTCAAGCATGAAGCGACCAGGCTGAAAAAACTGCATCGCAGCAGTGGCTTGGGTCGTGAAGTATGTATGGCTAGAGCGGCGGTGATCGATGCTTTGCTTAAACATTTGCTGCGAACCGCCATTGGGCTTGCGCCATTGGGCAAGTTCAAAAAAGTGCCGTCCCTCGCCGTCATCGCGCTGGGCGGATACGGTCGGGGCGAGCTCAATCCGCATAGCGATATTGATATTCAGTTTCTGTGTGAAGATCGATTGCTTAATGGTGCCAAGCCACATGAGTTTTTAAAGAGTGTGACGGATGCAGTGCTATATACGCTTTGGGATGTGGGCTTGAAGATCGGTCATTCCGTGCGACGGGTGAGGGATTGCGTGGAGGAGGCCAACAAGGATATGCAATCCAAAACGGCGTTGATTGAGGCACGCTGTGTGACGGGTGATGAGGCGTTATTTAAAAAGATGGAAAAGGTGGTGCATGCGAAATGTGTGAAGCCCTATATTGATGAATACATCGTTGCTCGTCTGGAAGATCAGGCTTCGCGCCACGCTAGGTACGGCAACGCGGTGACGATGCAGGAACCGGATATCAAGAATGGTTGCGGTGGCTTGCGCGATTATCAAAACCTCTGCTGGTTGATGCATTTCAAGCTCGGTTATCGCTCGGTGGAGGATCTTGAGGGGCAAAAAGTGATCAGTAAGGTTGATGCCGAGCGGTTAGAGGCTGGGTATTCATTTCTGTTGCGCGCACGCAATGAACTGCATTATCAGATGGACCGGCCGATGGAGGTGCTCACCAAATCTGTGCAACCCAAGATTGCTTGGCAGCTCGGCTACACGAATCGTTCTCCGGCAAAACGACTGGAATCGTTCATGGGTGACTACTATCGCCACGCGCGTAATATAGATCTCATTGTGCGCTCGGTTGAGCGCCGACTTGCGCTGGTGCCGCGGCCTGCTTGGCAGCAGGCGATCGGTCGCTGGGTTGGCGGCCGCAAGGAACAGATCATAGATGGTTTCCGTATCATAGATGGCGAGATCAGTTTTGTGAATCGCCGTGTTTTTCGGGATCAACCTCGGAAACTCATGCGTGTTTTTCTGCTCATGCAACGCCATAGCGTTCGGTTGCATCCCGATCTTGCACAACGCATTCGTGATCAGGTGTGGTTGGTAAACCGAAAGTTTCGGGAAGATATGCATATTCATGAAACTTTTTTAGAAATTTTAAATCAACCCGGCGCAGTGGGGTATGTTTTGAGGCGTATGCATGAGCTAGATTTTTTGGGCAAGTACCTGCCGGAATTCGGCCGTCTAACATGCCTCGTGCAGCACGAATTTTATCACCAATATACCGTGGACGAACACACCCTCGTTTGCCTCGAGAAACTCGATGGATTGTGGGAGGAAAAGTGGGCTCGATACCGGCGGTATCACGAGGTGTTTGAGGAGATTGACCGGCCCTCTACACTGTATCTCGCGTTGCTGTTGCATGATGCTGGGAAAGGAATAGAAACTGACCGTCACGAACGCGAAGGAGCACGAGTGGCTGATCACGTGGCGGATAGGTTAGGGCTCGATGAAGCGGCATCGGACAGTCTGCAATTGGTCATTCGACATCACCTAACCATGGTGCAAGTGGCCCAGCGCCGTGATCTTGGTGACCCTCAAGTCATCCGGCAATTTGCAGAATCAATTGGGACAGAGGAAAACCTGAATCTACTCATGCTGCACACCCTTGCCGACTCATTGGGCACGGCGGAAACCCTTTGGAATGACTTCAAGGACACGGCTCAGTGGGCCCTTTATCTGAGGACTCATTCATTATTTCGACAGGATACGAATGTGGCGCGGGCCGAAGAGATACAGCGGGCTGAAATTGAGGAGGAAGTTGTCAAGGCTCTCAACGGCAAAATTCCAAAGGAAGAAATTGGCGCGCACTTTTCCAACTTGCCATCACGCTATTTTCGAACATTGCCGGCCGATGAAATTGCTGAAGATGTTGAACTCGTGCATCAGTTTATGAAACTGCAGGTGCTGTATGAGCATCGGATGCTCGAGCCTGCCGTGGCTTGGCAGCGAGACCATGACCGCGGCTGCTCAATGACTGGTATTTGTACGTGGGATCGCCCTGGACTCTTCGCTCGAGTTGCGGGAGTGATGGCAGTTTGTGGGTTGAATATTCTGAGCGCGCAGATTTTTACCCGCGACGACTCCATTGTGTTGGACCGGTTTTTCCTGACCGATGCGCGCACCGGCAGTCTGCCAAGTTCTGATCAGCGGGAAATGTTTTCTGTGCGGTTGAAAGAAGCTCTTGCTGCCACCGAAGACCTGGATCTAAATATTTCGAAACTGCCTGATTCCACGGTCGAGTATACCTCGTTGACGGGCGAACTCATCCCGACTCAAATATACTTCGACAACCGGTCCAGTGAGGAGTTCACCGTGCTTGATCTTGAAACAGAGGATCACGTAGGCCTACTGTACGCCGTGACCCATACGCTTTCTACCTTGGGATTGACCATTGAGCTGGCGCGCATCAACACTGCGAAAGGAGGTGCGAATGATAGCTTTTATCTCGTGGATGAGAATAGAGAAAAAATTGAAAACCGAGTGCGCCAACAATTCATCGAGACAATGCTTCGGCACGTCATCGCTGCGCTTCACGAGGAGTAATCACACTTCCAGTAACGCCATGGCTGCCGCTTGGCCTTCACTATGGCTGAGGGTTATATGCACCGTTTTGCCGCCTAATTCTATGAGCATCAACTGTGCGCTGCCGTGAAGCTTGACGCTTGGCCGGCCGCTTTCATGATGTACAATTTCGAGGTCATGCCAGTTGAGTCTTTCGCCAATTCCGGTGCCGAATGCTTTGCTTATGGCTTCCTTGCCGGCAAACCGAACCGCAATGCTGGGTGCCGGATCATTGAGGGAAAGACAGTACTCAATCTCCCCGGTGCGCATAAACTTCACGAGAAACTTGTCGCCCCAGCGCGAGTGAATCTTGCGGATGCGGTCCACATCGATGATGTCCAGCCCGATTCCAAAAATCATGGACTTATCCGCGGTAGCCTTTCATGAGCTTCAACATTTCCTTCACCGCTTTGGGCAAACCCACGCACATGGAGCGGCTTATAATACAGTGGCCAATATTCAATTCCTCCAAATGTGGTACTGCGAGCAGGTCGACAATGTTGTCATAGTTCAATCCGTGTCCGGCATTCACTCGTAAGCCCAGCCCATGGGCGTGCTCGGCAGCGGCTATGAGTCGGTTTAGTTCGCGTTTGCGATTTCGCATGTTGCCGAAGTGCTTCGCATACTGGCCGGTGTGCAGTTCAATAAATTGCGCGCCGGACTTGGCCGCGGCGTCCACCTGCTTGGCGTCTGGATTGATAAACAGGCTCACTTCGATATCGGCTTTGTTCATGCGTTTACAGACACTAATGATCGCACGCAACTGGCCAGCCACATCCAGTCCGCCTTCGGTGGTGACTTCCTCCCGATTTTCCGGAACAAGGCAAACGATGCCTGGCTGCAGCTTAAGTGCAAACCGAACGATCTTCGGGGCGATGGACATTTCCAAATTCAGGCGGGTGCTGACCAGTTTGCGAAGTGACTTCACATCGGCATCCAGAATGTGTCGGCGATCTTCGCGCAGATGTGCCGTTATGCCGTGCGCGCCCGCTGCCTCACAGGTGAGTGCGGCATCCACCGGACTGGGCTCGCCATTTCTCATCCCGCGATATCGCGCCTCTCGCAGGGTTGCCACGTGGTCAATGTTCACACCAAGTTTGAGCACGGGGTACGTTACGCAAAAATCCCATGGCTTGCCAACCTCATCTTCATTAGTCAGAATTTAATTGATGAAACACCCCATGTTGATCTTGGCGGGCTTGTATGTGCTGGGAGTGTTGCTGGGGGAATGGCTGCCATTACCGATACCACTGTTGCTTGGCGTGGCCTTAGCCGTCGGAATATGCACGTTTGCGGTGGGCTGGCTGGCTACGCGCTGCTCAGGTGCGATGTCCAGGAACTTGGGGTATTTATGTGATCACCTCAACATGGTTGCGGGTTTGGCTTCCAGTGCGCGAACCGTTTTGCTTGCCGTTCTGTTGATTTTGATTGGCGAGAGCAATTTCATCCGGCAAACGGCGATCATTTCCCCACACGATTTAAGGCTCTTGATCCCTTCAGAAGGGGCTATCGTCACGATTCGAGGCAAAATGGTATCCTCCCCTGATCAGCGGCGGACAGGATTTGTTGAACGAACGCTGGTGCAGGTGAATGCTGAGTCAATCCTGCTGGAGGATCAGTGGCAACCAGCTTTCGGGCGCGCACTGATCAGCACAACCAATCAGCTTAGTGCTGAATATTTTTCCGGTCGAATGATCCAGGTTGATGGCGTTTTGGCTCCGCCGGAAACAACATCTTCGCCGGGTCTATTTGATTATCGGAACAACCTCTATCGCCGAGGCATCCATCATGAGTTGCGTGCCGATGAGTTTTCTAACTGGAAACTGTTGCCACAACCTTCCACGCCGACCCGGCCTTTGGCCGACGTATTTCGCAATTGGGCCAGACAAAACTTTCGCAAAGGCCTGCCGGAACAAGATGAAGCGCTGGAATTGCTATGGGCCATGTCTCTCGGCTGGCGCACGGCCCTCACGGGGGACGTGGCGGCGCCGTTCATGCAATCGGGCACGATGCATTTATTCGCCATTAGCGGTCTTCACATCGCTTTGGTCGCAGGGATTCTTGTGGCGTTGTTGAGGGTGACTCGATTGTCTCGCAGCTGGGCCGGAGGCGTGGCTATCCCTTTGTTGTGGTTTTATACAGCCGCAACAGGTTGGCAACCCTCTGCTGTGCGTGCTTCGGTGATGATGACTCTGGTTCTCGGAGCTTGGGCCCTGAAACGACCTGTCAACATCTTGAATTCGTTGGGCGCAGCGGCGTTTCTCATTCTACTGTGGGATCCCCAACAGCTGTTCCGAGCGAGCTTTCAGTTGTCGTTTGTGGTTGTCTTCAGTCTTGCTCTAGTGATGCCACCAGTTGTCGAATGGTTGCAGGCGCGGGTTAGTCCGGATCCCTACCTGCCGCGCCAGCTTTGGCCGCGTTGGCGCCGCTGGATTCTTGAGCCGTCTTACTGGCTTGTGGGTGCGCTGTCAGTTTCCTGCAGCGCTTGGCTAGCATCGGCTCCGTTGGTGGCGCATCACTTTCATTTATTCAATCCCGTCGCCTTGCTGGCCAATGTTCCCGTGGTGTTGTGCGGAATTCTTGCTCTGGCCAGTTGCATGGGTAGTTTATTGTGTGGCGAATGGCTGGAGCCGGTAACCATATTGTTTAACCATTCGGCTTGGTTTTTTATGCGCTGCATGATGGGTCTCAGCAATTGGGCGGCGTCTTTGCCAAACGCTTGGCAGTATGTGCGATCACCGGAGCCGTGGATGATGACTGGATGGTATGCACTTTTATTCGGATTGGGAACAAGATGGTTTTTACGTCCGCAGATTCGGCGATGGGCGATGGGTGGTGGCATCGTTTTTACGATTGTCTTGATTGTGACTTTGCAAATAGAACGGCAAACGATCCGTCTCACTTTCCTTTCTAATACTCCCGTGATTCATTTCGAGGGAGCAGAGAAAATACTTATTGATTGTGGGAATGAGCAGGTTGCTAAATTCAATGTGACTAGGCATTTACGGTCGCGCGGAGTGGACAAAATTCAAAACTTGATACTCACCCATGGAGTGCGCCATCACGTGGGCGGATTCCCGTACATTTTGGATTCTCAAACGTTACAACGAGTGTTTTTGAGTCACGCTAAATCCTCATCCAAATATCACCATCAAATTTTCTCCAAATTGGCCGATTCTCCAGTAGTCAAAATAGTGGTGTCGAGTGGTGAAACAATCGGGCCATGGAAAGTACTGCATCCAGCTAAAGACGATGATTTTTCCAGTAGCACGGATGACGCATTGGCTTTGCTTGGGGAATTTCATGGCGTCCGTATTTTGCTGATTTCCGATCTTGGATCAAGGGGGCAACAAGCGTTATTATCTGCGTGGGATGATTTGAAAGCGGATGTGGTGGTGACATCTATTGCTGACCGGGGGCAAACGTTAGGTCCTGGTTTGCTTCAGGCTGTTGCCCCTCGTGTCATTGTGATGCAAGACAGCCAATTTCCGGTAGTAGAACGTGCCTCTAAAAAATTGCTGGCACGCTTGCGTAAAAGCGGGGCAGCGGTATTTTCAATTCGTGAGAAAGGAGGCATCCGGTTGTCCATACATCCTAACGGATGGAATCTAGAAAATGCCAAGGGAACTCTTTGGCCAAGCCTTTAATCAACAAGTTGGATCAATTGGGAGGAAAGTAAACATTTTGGCAAGAATAGTGTAAGGGTCTATACTCCCGCTATGTCAGGGCCATTTCTCACCGCTGCTTGGCGCGATTTGCTGTTACTGAATTGGCGTGTGGATGCGTCATTGCTGCAAAACTATGTGCCGGCGGGCACGCAGTTGGATTCGTGGGGAGGAGATAATTGGGTGAGTCTTGTGGGTTTTCGGTTTTTAGATTTGGCGGTGAAAGGGATACCGGCATTGGGGCATCGGGATTTCCCGGAAATCAATCTGCGCTTCTATGTGCGGCGCAAGGGGGCGGGCAAAATCCGGCGTGGTGTGGTGTTCCTGCGCGAGTTGACGCCACACCATATCGTCGAGTGGGTCGCCCGCGCTGTTTACAGTGAGCCGTATAAGACGTTGCCCATGCGTAGTGCCGTGAACGAAACACACACGCAATATGAATTGAAACAAGCCGGAGAATGGCAGGGCATGGCGGCGAATCCAACGAATGATTGGCATGTTCCAAATTCGATGGAAGAATTTTTAGTTGAACATTACTGGGGCTACAACCAGCAGCCAAACGGTAGTACGATGGAGTACGAGGTGACGCATCCCAAATGGCGCACGCGATCGGGGGAACTAATGCGTTTCGACTTGGATGTGGAGGCGTTGTATGGGCAGGACTGGGCGGAGGTGCTGGGCGGCGTGCCGGATTCCATCGTGCTTGCCGAAGGTTCGGCGGTGAAAGTGTTTTCCGGCGCGCGGATTTAACCTTAACTATGCTAGGATTTTCTTCACCACGCCGGCAGGCCGGTCGTTGGTCAGCTTTTGAGTTTTTCCACCGTGATGGTAAACTAGTTGATTGTGGTCGAGGCCGAACTGGTGGAGCAGGGTGGCTTGGTAGTCGTTGGCGGTGACTTTGTTGACGGTGGCGCGATGGCCGACTTCGTCAGTTTCACCATAAATGGTGCCTGGCTTGAAGCCGCCGCCGGCAAGCCAGGTGCTGAAGCCTTGGCCATTGTGGTCTCGGCCGGGTTTGCTGCGTGATTGTACGACTGGCAGCCGACCAATCTCACCGCCCCAATGGACCACGGTGGAGTCCAGTAATCCGCGTTGTTTCAAATCGGTGACAAGTGCGGCTGCAGGCTTGTCAGTGCGTCGGCAGATGGAGGGAAGGGTGCTGTGAATATTCTCGTGGTTGTCCCAAGGCTGGCCGGCCATGAAAAGCTGCACAAAACGCACGCCGCGCTCAACGAGTCGGCGCGCGATTAGGCAACGGGTTCCGTATTCCTTGGTTTCCTTTTGGTCGATGCCATAAAGTTTCTTTGTGGCTTCAGTTTCCCCATTGATATCCAGTGCCTCCTTGGCCGCGGTTTGCATGCGTGCGGCCAGCTCGAAGCTGGCGATTCGTGATTCCAGTGCGTCTTCGCCCGGAAGCACTTTGGCTTGATCTGCATTGAGAGCGCCAAGAAAACTCAAAAAATTGCGCTGCGGCGCGCCGCGCAAATTGGAGGGAGTATCGAGGTTTAATATGCGCGGTTCTCTTGCACGAAGGACGGTGCCTTGATAGAGGCTTGGTAGCCATCCGTTGCTCCAGTTGTGGATGGTGTCCACAGGATAACCTGCAGGATCGGACAGAACCATGTATGCTGGAAGTTCATCGCTCTCGCTGCCAAGAGCATAGGTTAGCCACGCACCAAGGCTGGGGCGGCCAAGAACCCCGGGTATGCCGGCATTAATATATCGGATGGAAACCTCGTGTCCGTTGTGGCCAGTGTGCATGCTGCGAATCATGCAGATGTCATCGGCAATTTTGGCGGTGTGGGGTAGAAGCTCAGAGAAATCCATGCCGCATTGACCATGCTTTTTGAATTTCCACGGGCTTCCGAGGAGCTTTCGGCTGGCTTCGTTGGCAAAGCTATAATCCACGCTGCCTGAATAATCCATGCCATCAAATAGCTGCAGTTCAGGTTTGGGGTCAGTGAGGTCCATATGGCTTGGGCCGCCATGCATGAAGAGCGAAATCATTGAAGTGGCTTTGGGCGCAAAATGCGGCCGCTTTGGTCGCAGATTAAAACTACGCTGATCGCGGGGAAGCTCCTTTGGTGTAGCGAGTAGTTTTTCTTGATTAAGGAGCCAAGCCAGTGCCACACCCCCGATACCCATCGTGTTACGGGCGAGAAATTGGCGGCGGGTATTTCTGGCAATGAAATCGTTCATGCCAAAATTTCCCTCACGACGCGGGCCTTTTGACCGTCGGTGAGGGTCTGCTCTTGTGCGGCACGTTTGTACGTGAGCTGGGTGTGGTTGAGGCCGAATAGATGTAGCAGAGTCGCATGGTAATCGTAATGGTTTACTACGTTCTCCACGGCGTGGTGGCCCCATTCGTCGGTAGCGCCGTGGATGTGCCCACCCTTGAAGCCGCCTCCGGCAAGCCACATGGAAAAACCATAAGTATTGTGGTCGCGCCCCGGGTTTTTTTCATTCTGCACTACCGGCAGGCGGCCCATTTCGCCGCCCCAGTGGACGACAGTGCTATCAAGCAAGCCGCGGCTCCTCAAGTCCTTTACTAGTGCGCCAATAGGCCGGTCAATTTTTTTGCATGAGGCGGGTAGTGAATTGTTGATATTGCCATGGTGGTCCCAGTATTGGTTTTTAGTGAATATTTGCACAAAACGAACTCCTCGCTCGACCAGTCGCCTTGCAATAAGGCATCGCGTACCAAAATCCTTTGTGGCTTCATCACCGATGCCATACATCTTCTTGGTGGCTTTGCTTTCGCCGGAGATGTCCATCACGTCCGCGGCGGAGGTCTGCATGCGGGCAGCCAATTCAAAACTCGCGATGCGCGCCTCAAGGTCCAGCTCTCCGTTGCTTTTGCCATTTCGATTCAGTTCACCGAGGAAATCCAAAAAATTTTCTTGTGGCTTTCCGCGAAGGCGTGGTGGTGGGTCGAGATTTAAAATCCGCGGCTCACGTGCGCGTACCACGGTGCCTTGATACAGGCTTGGCAACCATCCAGCTGACCAATTGAACGTTCCCAGAACCGGAAGGCTTGAGGGGTCACGTAATACCATGTAGGCGGGCAGGTTTTGGTTTTCCGTGCCCAATCCGTAGGTAAGCCAGCTTCCCAGCGCGGGACGACCGGCAATGGTTCTACCACTGTTGAGTGCGTGAATGGATTGGCCGTGATTATTCACACCGGTGTGCATGCTTCGAATCAGGCAAAGCTCATCGGCCACCTCGCTGAAGCCTGGAACCAGTTCAGAAAAGTCCATGCCGCATTGTCCGTGTTTTTTAAACTTCCACTTGCTCGCGAGCACCTTGCTACTCGCTTGCGCGGCGTTGTCATATTTGATCTTCTCGGGAAAATCGCGTCCGGCCCATTCATCGAGCATCGGCTTGGGATCACAAATGTCCATCTGGCTCGGGCCGCCCTGCATGAAACAGGAAATCATTGCCTTGGCGCGCGGTGGGTGATGCGGCTGCTTGAGCAATAGGCTGTGTGTGGTCGTCTCGAGGTCCGGTTTCACTGACTTGGCCAGCAATCCTTCGCGCTGCAAAAGCCACGCCAAAGCCACCCCGCCGATCCCCATCGCGTTTTCGGCGAGAAAATGCCGACGGCTTGAAAGAAGTTGAGTGTTGTCAGTCGACATAAATGAAACGATTTGCGCTCATCAATGCTTGGCAATAGTTGGCCATCGCAGTCAACTCGGGGGTCTTGTCCTTACGTTCTTTAAAGAGAGCGGTTTGTTTCTGGACGAACTCGCGCGAGCTGGACAGCTCGGTGCCGGAGGGCTCGTAGGCGAAGGCGTGTTCCCAGCCGGCGGTGAGTTGGCCATCGAGATCATCGCCGGCAAGTTTCCTAAGGCGTTCGGCCATCACGCGACTCTGATCGACCACAAACTGATTGTTCATGAAAATCAATGCCTGAGGGGCTACGGTAGAGACAGGGCGCTTGGCGCAGTTGGGCTCCATGGTGGGTGCGTCAAAGGCGTCCAAAAAAGAAAGCTTTAGCGACCGTCGCACCTGCACATATAGACTCCGTCTGAATTCGTCTCCCTTAAGGTCGACTTTTTTTCCCGTCGGTCGGTTGGCGCTGTCGGTGGTGTTGACTCCAATAATTACCTGCCCTTCATCATTTTCCGATACGGGCACCGGTTTCCCATGCATCCTCAAGTTGATGCGCCCACTTAATACGAGTATGGCATCACGAATGGTTTCGGCCTCCATGCGGCGGATATTCATGCGGCCGAGCAGGCGGTTGTCCGGATCGATCTTATCCTGTTTGGCGTTGCGGCGTGAAACCTGTCGGTAAGCGTTACTGGTCATAATGAGCTTGTGGAGGCGCTTAAGGTTCCAGCCGTGTTTCATGAAATCATTCGCGAGCCAGTCGAGCAGTTCAGGATGGCTGGGCAATTCGCCGAGACGGCCAAAGTCACCGGGTGTGTCTACGATGCCACGGCCAAAGTGATGCAGCCAAAATCGGTTTACCAATACTCGCGCGGTCAGCGGGTGTTTACCGTCAGTGAGATGCTTGGCAAATGCGGTGCGGCGGCCAGTAGAGGGTAGGGTATTGTCGTTATCCGGGATAGTTTTGGATGATACTACCGTCAGACCAGCAGGCTTGACGGCATCCTTGGGTTGATCATGGTTACCTCGAAAGAGTACGTGTGTCGTTGGAACTTTGCCGGGCTTTTCGGTGAGCGCGCGGATAAACGGCTCCTCAGGTTTGGTGGCACGCATTTCCTGAGCCTTTTTGTTCAAGTCATCCAACACTTTTTTGCTCAGAGCATCCTTGAAAAACTTGATACGTGCATCGATTGCCTTGAGTTCCTTAAATCCTTCCGGATCTAATTTTTCCAGCGACTTTTCGTCTGCCAACATGCCCGTATGTTCTGATAGCAGCTTCTTTTGCTCATCAGTGCGTTTCTTGGATTCGGCTTTGGCGGCGGCTTCAATTTGGGTGCGTATATCTTCGGGTGCTGCAGCAAGGGTCTTTTTGCGGCAGTTCTCCAGACATGCTGTTAGCTTTTCCTTCCGATTCTTGTTTAGCTTGCTGATTTCAATATTGTATTCACGGTCGTAAAGGTAGAGTGAGCCTGAGCTGATTTGCCGGACACTTGGGTATTGTTTCAAGATCGCATTCTGAGCGTCGTTCCGCTTCTTGGCATGGTATGCTTCCCTCAACTTCTTGCGATCTTTCTCTGGTACGGACTCGAGTTTCCACTTGAGGGTGAGTTCAATGAAGTTTTCAATTTTCTTTTTTCGTTCGGCATCTACCTTTTTTGCCTTGGTTTCAATCTCGGCAGATTTTTTCCTGTCTCCATCTGTGTAGAGAGTGATCCGGCGGCTGTTGGGTGCGCGCCAATTCTTTGGATCCAGCCCCGGCTCGAATACTGCCCGCATACGATAATAGTCTACCTGAGGAATGGGGTCATAACGGTGGTCATGACATTGAGCGCAACCTACGGTTATTCCCATCAGGGACGTGGATACAATCTTGAGGGTCTCAGCCATCACTTGATTGCGTGCAGCGGCATTATTTGAATTACCTGTGCCATCAGGGGCCATTCGGAGGTATCCGGTGGCGGTGAGTTTATCTATTTGATTGGGTTTTAGATTGGTATACGGCGGCTTCACCATTTCGTCGCCGGCGAGTTGTTCATGTATGAAGCGGTCCCAAGGCATATCATCATTAAAGGCTTGTACGACGTAGTCGCGGTAGCGCCATGCCCATGCTCGTTCGACATCGCTCTCATTGTAGCCTTCAGAGTCAGCGTAACCTGCTACGTCCAACCAATGCCGGCCCCAGCGCTCTCCGTACTGTGGTGAGGCCATCAGACGGTCGAGTAGTTGTTCATAGGCTTTCGGTGACTTGTCCTCGATAAATTTTTTAATCTCCTCTGGTGTTGGAGGTAATCCTGTCAGATCGAATGTAGCGCGGCGTATTAATGTACGTCTATTTGCCTGTTCAGAGAAACCTAGTTCTTTGGCTTTCAAGGTGCGCAATAAAAAAGCGTCGACGGGGTTTTTAGCGATTTTTGGCACATGAGGATTCGTGATTGGTTGAAATGCCCAGAAGCTACGTTCCTCCTCAGTGATACCCACGGCATCGGGATCCTCCGGCTCGGGCCGCGCGGTTTTTGCTCCTTGGGCAATCCAGTTGTGAATCAACTCAATTTCATTGGCATTCAGTTTCTTTTGGTCTTTCGGCATCTTGCCGGAAAGCACCTTCTTATAGAGGAAACTATTGTTAGGTTTGCCGGGCACAATCGCTGGTCCGTGTTCGCCACCCTCCAGTAGTAGTCGCGTGAGGCGCACATCAAGGTCACCTTTTTCCCGGCCGTCTTCGCCGTGGCACTGAAAACAATGCGCTTTGAGAATCGGCCTAATGTCCTTTTCAAATAAAACCGGCGCGGCCGTTAATTGCACGACGGCAACGTTCAAAAAAATTGTGGTGTAAAACTTCATTCTCTACACTCTATTGACCCTACCCCAGTGACTCAAATTCAACAATTTCAAAGACAAATGATTCTTTCCATACACGTACAGTGGACTATCGTAGCCGCATTAACTATGAAAATGAGAAGCTTTTTCTTCTTAAGTGCCATTTTTTTAGGTGCTGAACTTTTTGCCACGAAACCTCCCGTGGTTGATCCTGTTGAGACACAATCGTTGGCGGAACAAGTGAAACGACTGGTAACCGCGATGGATTTACTTGGCAAGCAGCTGAATGCAAAAACAAAGAACGCTATTTTAAAATGCAAACACCACTAATCCTTTGCCTATTCCTCGTTGGCTTCGTTTCAAACGCCTCCGCTGCTTGGAAATCGGCTGCTGCTAAGGCGCTCATCATGCCAATGTAAAAAACCTTTGGTCGACTACTCACCTAAAACGCGAACTTGGAAAGAATCGCGATGTGTAGGTGGCCGGCTATTCCAACGATGTGATGGCCTACATACCAAGCCTGCGTGTCCTGCGGGAAGGCGGCTACGAGGGAGGAGCCGCCAGGCGTTACATCCGTAGTATGCCACACCCGGGTCCTTGGGTAGTAACGGTAGAAAGACATCTAATTGATCGAATCCACTCGCTGATCAACCGATTGCATCTTAAGCTTGATTGATCCGTTCATAGTAAAACCTTGCCTCAAGAACCACTCATGTTAGGATGACTTTGATGGGTCGGGCTGATTGTTTCTTTATTGCCTGACTTAATTTAAATTTATTCATGTCTGCGCCATCTGCACAAAAGAAACCAACCGTGCGTATTGGACTGCCACCAAAGCCGGATGCAAAGCAGACCATTCGTGTTGACCTTCCTGCAAAGGCAGCGGCACCCGTTCCCGCAGTGGCACCCGTTCCCGCAGCGGCACCCGTTCCCGCAGCGGCACCCGTTCCCGCAGCGGCACCCGTTCCCGCAGCGGCACTTGATCAAGGAGTTCCTACATCAAATGTGGCACCAGTACCAACTCCTGGTGCTGTGGCTCCTTTGTCGGTTGCTCCCGCTCCGGGACCGATGCCAGGTGCGAATCCAGGTGAGGAAACTATGCCTCCCGGCTCCGTTCCTGGGGCTCCCGCTCCGGCACCGATGCCGGGTGCTACAGGGGTTCCTTTGGCGGCGACTATGCCGCCGGGTGCTGATGCTCCGGACAAGATTGAAATGATTCTTGCGGTGGTGGCGTTTCTGATCACTATCGGCTGCGTGGTGGTTCTGGCAATTATGTCGGTTGAATAATCAGCTTTCCCTTCCGTTGCTACCTGTTTACTCTTCGGCCGTTATGGCATCTGAAAATGTAATCGTTGTTTCCGCTGAAAATTTTGAAAGTGAAGTCCTCCAAAGTGACGTGCCAGTACTCGTCGATTTCTGGGCGCCTTGGTGTGGTCCCTGTAAAATGCTAGGGCCGGTGATCGATCAGCTTGCCGACGATTACTCCGGCAAGGCAAAGGTGGCCAAAATCGATATCGATGCCGACGACTCCACCAAGCAGCTGGCTGTTCAGCAGGGGGTTTCCAGTATTCCAGCGCTTATGGTTTTCAAGGGTGGCGAAAAGGTGGATGAAACCATCGGTGCCCAAGGCAAGCCTATCTTGGCCGACATGATCGATAAGGCATTGGCCTAATTCGTGCAGGGGATGAAACTCCCCGGTTTCCAGAATAACGAAGCGCTTAGGCAGCGCGAGTTTCCTGTGTGCGCCGGCAAGGTGTACCTTGCCCACGCCGGAGTGTCACCGTTGCCTGCCCGCGTAACCCAAGCAATTCATGAAGCTGCCTCCTCCGCTGGGTTGGATGACCAGGAAGTGGGCTTTGGCGATCTGTTGCGTACCGCTCGCGCTCGCGCCGCCAAGATGCTTGGCGCGGATACCGGGGAAGTTGCCCTCATCGGTCCCACCACCACCGGCCTTAGCGCCGTGGCCGCTGGGCTCGATTGGCAAACCGGTGGCGAAGTACTCATTTATCAGGATGACTTTCCCGTCAACGTTTACCCGTGGCTGTCGCTGGAAAAACGTGGTGTCACCGTGCGCCGCCTGCAAACACCTTCGCTGGGACAGATCACGCCGGAGTTAGTGCTTGAACAACTCACTGACCAAACGCGCCTTGTTGCACTGGCCTCGTGCCATTTTGTTTCCGGTTGGCGCATTGATCATGATGCCATCGGGCGCGTTCTGCGTGCGCGCGATATTTTATTTTGCCTCGATGCCATTCAAACGTTGGGAGCCTTTCCCACCACGGTGGAGCATGTGGACTTCCTCGCGGCTGACTCCCACAAATGGCTGCTCGGCCCGTGCGCGGCCGGTGTATTTTATGTGCGACGTGAATTGCAAGACCGCCTTGCGCCTACAACTTTTGGCTGGAACAACGTGCGATGCCCCAACTACATCGCTCAGGAGGAGATGACGTTTCGCACCGATGTCCGTCGTTATGAGGCTGGCAGTTTCAACATCCTCGGTATCGCCGGTCTTAATGCCGCACTAGGGTTGCTGCTGGAGGTCGGAATTGACACCATCGCTTCCGATTTAGCTGCAAAACGCGTGTGGTTGGTGGATGCGTTGCAGGCAAAGGGGTTTGAGGTGTTTTATCCTGAGGGCGAAAATATCAGTGGCATCACCTCCTGCTGGCGTGAAGGCGAGGACATGCAGACCTTGCGCGAGAAATTGGCCGCTGCCGACATTGTGGTTTCCGTGCGGGGTGACCGTAACGGATGTGATTATCTTCGCTTTTCGCCACATATATACAATACCTACGCCGAGCTTGAGCGGGCGGTGGCATTGCTCTGAAATTATTCGCAATTTACGATGTCGCTTGCGTTGACTTGGCTCCCTGCGCTTTACTGCCTCGGTTTTCATGGATGTCGATTTATTAGCAAAGGCAAAGGCTTACGGGTTTTCGGACCGGCAGATTGCTAACCTAACGGGGCGCACGGAGGACGAGGTGCGCGCCGAGCGCAAGGGGGTCGGGTTGATGCCGAGCTATCGGCTGGTGGATACCTGTGCGGCGGAATTTGAGGCGTACACACCGTATTACTACTCCACGTATGACCGTGGTGATGACGAGATTAATCCGTCCGACCGCAAGAAGGTGATGATTCTCGGCGGCGGACCGAATCGTATTGGGCAAGGGATCGAGTTTGACTACTGCTGTGTGCATGCGGCGTTTGCGCTCAAGGAAAACGACTTTGAAACGCTGATGGTAAACTCCAATCCTGAGACCGTTTCCACCGATTACGACACCAGCGATAAGCTCTTTTTTGAACCGCTCACGCTCGAGGATGTGCTGCACATTTATGAACGCGAGAATTGCTGGGGTGTCATCGCGCAGTTTGGCGGGCAGACTCCGTTGAACCTTGCATTGGGACTGGAAGCAAACGGTGTGAACATTCTTGGCACCAGTCCACAGAGTATCGAGTGTGCGGAAGATCGCGAGTTGTTTTCCGCCATGTTGCACAAGCTGGATATCCCGCAGCCGCCCAATGGTCTGGCTACCAATGAAGCCGAGGCCGTGGTGGAGGCGCACAAGCTTGGCTACCCCGTGCTGGTTCGGCCGTCGTTTGTGCTAGGCGGTCGCGCGATGCAGATTGTGTATTCGGACACCGAGTTGCATCACTACATGCAGTATGCTGTGGAGGCTTCGCCAGAGCGGCCGGTGCTGGTGGATAAATTTCTGGAGGATGCCACGGAAGTGGATGTGGACTGCATCGCCGACGCCAAGGAGGACACGATTGTTGTCGGCGGCATGCTTGAGCATGTGGAGTTTGCAGGCGTGCACTCGGGCGATGCAGCGATGGTGCTTCCGCCGCACACGCTCTCTAAAAAAGCCATCGACACTATGCGCGAATACACTCATGCCATGGCACGCGAGCTGGAGGTTACCGGTCTCATGAACGTCCAGTATGCTGTGAAGGATGAGATTGTGTATGTGCTTGAAGTTAATCCGCGCGCATCGCGCACGATACCCTTTGTCAGTAAGGCTATTGGCGTGCCTCTCGCCAAACTCGCTGCGCAAGTGATGGCTGGTGCCAAACTCAGTAAGTTGGGTTTCACTGAGGAGATTTGGCCAAAGTATTGGGCGGTGAAGGAATCGGTATTTCCGTTCAACAAATTTATTGGTCAGGACATTATCCTCAGCCCCGAAATGCGGTCCACCGGTGAGGTAATGGGGCTGGACGCCGACCTTGGAGTGGCTTATGCAAAGAGCCAGATGGCGGCGAGTTCGCCCTTGCCGCTCGAGGGTAAGGTGTTCATCAGCGTAAGCGACGCGCATAAAGATGAAGTGCCTGTGTTGGCAAAGGATTTCGTGGAGTTAGGCTTTGAGCTCGTCGCCACAGGGGGCACCGCCAAGGTCATTGAAGAAGCCGGCCTGCAAGTCGAGCGAATCAACAAGCTTTCCGAAGGTCGGCCCAATTCGCTGGATCTTTTAAAGAACAACGAATTGCAACTTGTTGTGAACACTCCCTCCGGCGAAGTGCCACGTAGTGATGAAGTGCAAATTCGCACCAGTGCCGTTTACACCGCCACTCCCATTATGACCACCCTCAGCAGCGCCAAGGCCGCCGTGAATGGCATCCGCGCCATCAAGAAGGCAGGATACGGGGTGCAGACAGTGCAGGAGTATCACTGAACTGCGGTCGGCAGCGGATAAGGAGCGAGCTTGAGCGCGGCCTCAAACCCGGCGGCCTTTACCAGTGTTTCGCTATACTCCATTTCCGGATCCGAATCGGCCACGATACCGGCACCCACTTGGAACCATACATGTTCTTGGCGTACGATGGCGGTACGGATGGCGATATTGAACTGGCTTTCTCGATTGAAACCAAGATAGCCGATACTGCCGGTGTACGGTCCTCGTGTGACGGGTTCGAGTTCATCGATGATTTCCATCGCCCGAAACTTCGGTGCGCCGGAGATGCTTCCGCCTGGAAAACACGCGCGCAACGCGTCGAGATGTGATAGTTCCGGCCGCAGCCGGCCTTCGACGGTCGAGGCGAGGTGCTGCACTTGCGGGAATTTTTCCAGCCGCATCAGCTCGGGTACGGCAATACTGCCGAATTCGCACACGCGGCCGAGGTCGTTGCGCAAGAGATCGGTAATCATCACCAGCTCCGCGCATTCCTTTTCACTGGACTGCAACTCCTCGGCAAGTTGGGCGTCGTGTTTAGGATTGGCATCGCGAGGCCTGGTGCCCTTGATGGGCCGAGTTTGGATGTGTTGTCCACTTAGGCGCAGAAAACGTTCCGGGCTGGAGCAGGCAATCTGGAAATTGCCGGCATCAATGAAGGCTGCGAATGGCGCGGGACTGGCTGTGTGCAACGCACGATGGAATTCCCAGCCATCGCTGGCCCATGGCGCGGAGAGGCGCTGGGAGAGGTTTACCTGATAGATGTCGCCGGAGCGGATGTACTCAAGTACGCCGCGTGTAGCGGCGATGAATGATTCACGGGTGAAGTTGGATGTGGGAGGGGCAGGTTCCAATTCGTTCCTTTTTTCAAATTGATTTGGGCTGACATGAAAGTTACCACCCTCCAGTTGTTCATGCCACCAGTCGGCCTGCTGCCGGGCACGCGCCTCATTGCGGTTGCCATCGGCACCGAGACCAGTGGCCACAAGCCAAGTTTTGCCGAGGTGATGGTCAAAGATGGCAAGACTGTCATAAAATCCAACGCAACAGTCGGGTAGTTCGAGATCGTTTACCGTGCGCGCACGCAGGCGGGGCTCAGTAAAGTTTTTCAGATCGTAGCCCCAATAGCCGAAGCAGCCGCCGAGTGGGAAGGGTAGGTCAATCTCGTCGATGAGTTCGTAACGCGCGAGCAGGCGGTCAAGGATGTGCCATGGGTTGCCATATTGCATGCGGGTTTGGCCGTTCGCCTGGGTTTCGCAACGACAGCCCCAAGTGCGCAGTGTGAGAAAAGGCCGCGCAACAACAAACGAATACCGCGCCTGACTTGTCCTCTCACCATTGCTGCGTAGCAGCATCAGCCCAGGCATACCACGGATGCTTTCCGTAAGCGTCTCCGGAGTGTGACACGTCTGCGCGTGCTCGATGATCGGACGCATCAAGCGTAGGCCGGTGGCGGTGAGGTCTGATGACCGGTTCGGTTGTGGTATTCGTTGATGATCTGTATGGCTTTGACTGGGCTATCGGTTACTGTCACGAGATCGGGGTCATCGGGGCTGATATATTTGCCGCGTTTGAGAGTGCCATTGGCCCACTTGAGCAGGCCGTTCCAGTAGCTGCGGCCAAAGCAGATCATGGGATAACGCGGCGTTTTACGGGTTTGCACTAGCGTGAGAATTTCAAAAAACTCATCCATGGTGCCAAAGCCACCCGGCATGAAAATGAACGCTGTGCTGTATTTGGCTAAGCACACTTTGCGAGCAAAGAAATAGTGAAAATCAACAGCGATGTTGGAGTATTTGTTGCCGCTTTGCTCGTAGGGAAGTTTGATGTTGAGGCCAACCGAGCGTCCACCACCTGCTGCTGCGCCACGATTGGCGGCTTCCATGATGCCGGGGCCTCCACCGGTGATTACGGCAAAATTGTTCTCAGCTAGCCGGCGTGAGAGGTCCACCGTGGCCTTGTAAAATCGGTCGCGCGGCTTGGTGCGCGCAGAGCCAAAAATGGTGACGGCTGGTCCGATGTGAGACATCTCGTCGAAGCCCTCCACAAATTCCGACATGATTCGGAATACGCGCCAAGGATCCTCGTGAACAAAACGGCTGGTCGGTTTCTTGGGTTTCTTTGCTCTTGCCATGCGGAGAGGTTAGGCATCGGCACTAAACGGTCAATGACGGGTTGCTGACAAGAACGATTGCGGAAGTTTATTTACTGTATTTACGAATCGGTTTTATGGACTTGGGCCGATGCTTCAAGAGTAACCGCAGTGGGCAGCCCTCAAAGCCAAAGGCCTTCCGGAGATGGCGCGTGAGGTATTTGGTGTAATGGTCAGTGCATGCGTCGGGCGCATTGACAAAGAGAGTGAAGGTTGGCGGTGATTGTTTGGTCTGCGTGGCATAGTAGAGCTTAAACCGTTTGCCAGACTTGTTGGGCGGTTGGCGGTGCTCGATGGCGTCCTGAAGTACGCGATTGATAACCGGTGTCGGGATTTGCTGCTGCCATTGATCGGCTACGTATCGGATGGCCTCAAGCAATCGATCGAGATGAAAGCCGGATGTGGCGCTGGTGAAAATCACAGGAGCATAATCCAAAAAGAACAACTGTTCCTGCACCCAGTCACCGAACTCCGAGAGCATGGTAAGCCGTTTTGTGCGGTCATCGCGATGGCGATTTTTTTTGCGGCGGTGTTCGATCTCTTCCTTGCGGGCTTTTTTTACCGCCTCGGTGGTGAGGTCCCACTTGTTGATTACCACGATGCAGGCACGATGGTTCTTGGTGATGAGGTCGGCAATCTTCTTGTCCTGCTCCACTATGCCGGTCTCGGCGTCGACCACGAGCACGGTAATGTCACAGCGTTTGATGGCCGCAGCGGAGCGGGTGACGCTGAAGTATTCAAGGCTGTCCTTCACGCGGCGTTTTTTGCGTAGGCCGGCGGTATCAATGAGCAGGCAGTGTTGCTCGCGGCCATCGGTCTCGATGGTGAACGGGACATCTACTGCATCACGTGTAGTGCCTGGAATGTCGCTAACGATGACGCGATCGCTTTGGGTGAGCGCGTTGATAATGGAGGATTTGCCTACATTCGGCCGACCCACTATGGCGAGGTTTAGCACATCCTCATCATTTGATTTGTCCGGGGCAGATGTATCATGGAGATGGGGAAGAACCGACTCCATCAAGGTACTAATCCCCCGATCATGCAAGGCACTAACAGGAAAAAATTGCCCGACTCCAAGTGCCGCAAATTCCACGGCATTATCTTCCATACCTCCGTGATCAGATTTATTAACGGCGATTAAGGTGGGTTTGCCGCTTTGGCGGAGGTGCTGGGCAACCTCCTCATCCAGTGGCACGATGCCTTCCTGAACATTTACCACAAAAATAATGGCATCCGCGGCTTCGATGGCAAGATTCACCTGATCCACGGTGGCGGTGGCGATGATATCCTTCGATTTTTCGCCTGGAATTAGGCCAATTCCGCCCGTATCGATCAGGGTAAAATGCTTCCCGATCCATTCGGCATCCGCCACCACGCGGTCGCGTGTGACGCCGGGCTGATCGTGCACAATCGCAATCCGACGCCCAGAAATCCGGTTAAAAAGCGCAGATTTCCCGACATTTGGGCGTCCGACAATAGCGATGGTTCCGGGCATTTCCTAATTCCAAGCGAAGTGGCATGGAGTGACTAATGACTTAAATTGGCCATTTTATGCTAAAAAACACATAAAATGGCGACCCCTACGGGACTCGAACCCGTGTTGCCGGCGTGAAAGGCCGGAGTCCTAACCACTAGACGAAGGGGTCAACCTGGCTAGGGCGGGGAAATATACGAATGCGTACTCGAATGTCACGGGAAATCTTTCCCCGAAGGACCTTTAGTTGAATCGTCAGTTGACATTTGGGCCATACTTTGTCAGATTGCCCTGACACCGACTTTCTTTGATTCGGGCGACAGAACGTTTCTTCAGAGGGGTTCTCCACCCCCACCTCCTTGGCGTCTGTTGCCCGAATCACTTTTTGTCCATTGACGGAGGTGGCGACATGTCTTAATTTTCCGCCCTCCCAATCGGGGGTGTAGCTCAATTGGTTAGAGCGCTGGCCTGTCACGCCAGAGGTCGCGAGTTCGAGTCTCGTCACTCCCGCCATTTTTTTAATCTGCTTATTCAGTGCTTTTCTTATCAACACTGCCGTGCAGTCCAGCGAACTATCTATGATTTAACACAGATCGATGAGGAGAGTTCGCCATGCAAGACGGGTCACCCGTTTAGTTTAGGAAAAGCTTCTGTAAGATTACCATTTATGCACCGACAAAGGTGCTTCCATATATTACCGACTCTGTTACCGGAAAGGCGGTAAGCGCTACCAGTGCACGCGCAAGACATATGAGGAGGATTGAGTTACCTCTTGGGGTTGCTGTAGATTCTGCAGTTCGGCAACGCCTTTTGCAGCTTGTCAATCTCTACCTTGGTGAGGTTTGGGTTAAACAAGAGACTTAGCGACTTTAACTGGGTCAATCCCATTAAGGGACTGATATCCATGAGCTGGTTGTTATCTAGATAAAGCGTTTTCAGGTTTTTGAGCCCTGCCAAGGAACTGACATCGGTAAGTTGATACTCGGCGATATCAAGCTGTGTCACCTCCGTCAAGAATTCCTTGTTGAGTTGACCTCTGGGCCTATTGACTGCCTTGCGAATCTCCTTCTCGATGACATCGGCCGACTCCTCAGCAGTAAGAGCAACGCCCTCCAGTCGCCTTTGATCGGAAGATTTGTTTTCTAACGACGCACAACCAACCGACGCCACCAATGTAATCATCAAAAAGGTTGCTTTCATGTGTGCTACTCTAGGTTTCCCGCCACCTCTCGGCAAACCTGAATTAAAAGACCACCGCACTGTCGCAGAAAGCTGCCCTATTCGTTACTGATTCGTCGGGAAACACCCTAAACGTCATGCTGATATGGGAATTATGACGGGAGAGGATAGACTGCTATGGTTTTACTTTTTTTCCGGTGGAAAATCCTTGGTATTGGTCTCCATGGTCAAGTCCAGTTTGCCTGGCAATTCCATGCCATTGGCCTCGAAGGTCATGTCGCCCTTGATTTGAATAAGGGATTTCATCTCAATAAACCGCCCAAGCTTGCGGTCGAAGAAAATTTCCAAACTGGACCTAGCGGGCTTCAACTCGCTGTTCTTCACCTTCAATGGCCCAGGCGCCTCGCCTTCCTGATCGTAGGTCACGTCGGTGACCTTGCCGGTAATGCGATCGAGCTCACGGCCGTTTAGTTTTACCATCCCTTCATATTTATAATCGATTCGAAAGGTCATCACTTGGCCGCCGCCGAGATTCGACTTTTGGTCGCGCACCCAAGTGTCGCCCTTGGAGACCGCCTTATCAGGCAGAATCGCCTGCAGCTCCTTGAGTTCGGCGGTGATCTTTTTAGGGCTCAGTTCATGTTTGAATTCCTTGGGCAAATCCTCCGCGGCACCCTCGGGCACCTCCACGGTTTTCACTGAGCCATCCTTGTTAAAAACCTGGGTGATGGGCGTCTTGAGCATGATGCGTACGACCTCAAGAACCGGCTCCAGTTGAGTGATGGGCGCCTTGCGGTTGGGCACCTCAGAGTCGAACTCCATCGCGATGCCGCCGGGGAACTCCCATTTCCCGATCCATTTTTTAATCTTCGCCGTGGTATGCAATGTATCGTCATCGGCACGGTCTCCGGTAGCGTGCTCGGTGAAGATGACCTGTGCATTCTTGGTGATGATTTCCTGCCCCATCAACTGCAAGGTTTGCGCCACCTTAATGTCTGTCCGGGTGGTGTAGGTTGTTTTCTCCTGTTGTTTGATTTCCAGGGTGACCTGCGCGGCAACTGCAGGAACAAACGCCACCGCCATAACGATCAAAATGAAGTGCTTCATGCCCCTCACTCTATGCCTCCTGCTACACCTGCGCAAACTTGAAGTGGCAATTGAGGTTTGAAACGGTAAGGTGGGCACGTGGAAATTCCCGGCCATGTTGGAAATGCAGCAGTCTGCCTTCTGTTATAGAAAATGAGTATTCTCGACCGCTTTCGTCTCGACGGCAAACGGCTGTTTATCACTGGTGGTAGCCGTGGCCTAGGCCGCGAAATGGCGATGGCCATTGCTGAGGTGGGGGCGGATGTCATCCTCACCGGGCGCGATGAGTCGAGCCTTAAGAAAACCGCTGGAGACATTCGCGCACTGGGGCGCGAGGCGGTTTCCATCACAGCGGATATTGGTGATCCTGCCGGTTGCGAGATAGCGTGTAAAAAGGCACTCGCCGACCATGGCCCCATCGATATTCTAATCAACAACGTCGGCGGCCGACGCGTGCCGACTCCCACCACAGAGATGCCACTGGAGACTTGGCGCGAGATGATTGACCTTAATCTCACCAGCGTTTTCCTGTGCACCAAGTTCATCGGCGGAGCGATGGTGGACCGCGGAGCAGGCGGGCGTATTATCAATATTGGCAGCGTGAACAGCTTCGTCGCCACGGAGGGAATCGGAGGGCGTCATTACGAGGCGGCGAAGGCAGCCGTGGTCAACTTCACGCGGGCTACGGCAGTCGATTGGGCATCACACGCCATCACCGTCAACGCCATCTGCCCCGGCGGCTTTATGACAGAACCCAACCGACGCTGGGCCCAGGAGAAGCCTGAGGTCATTGAAGGGTTTAAAAGTAAGGTTCCACTCGGTGACTTCGGTGAACCGGAGGACCTCGGGCCCCTGGCGCTCTATCTGGCCAGTGATGCTGCCCGCTATATCACAGGGGCCGCCATCCTCATCGACGGCGGCTACACCGCTAGGTAAAACTACACTCGCCACTTTATTCTCCTCCTTTTCCCTCCCGATCCCGCGCGCGCTTGCGGGCCATCGATAGTGCGTCATAGGTGTTGCCAGTGGCATCCAATGAGGATGGCTGAATCACCGGTGGTATATCGCCCTCATCATCTCCCATCATCGGTGGGGCAACAACGGGCGGCGCCTCGTCCAGCTGTTGTTTGCGGTGCTTGCGTTTGCGCTTGGGTGGCTGGAATGCTTTTTGTTCATCCGTAGGTTCCGTGGCCGAAGGTTGACGGGCTTGCGCTAGTGGTTCGCGTCTCTTATGGGTGGAAGTGCCCGGCATCTCTTCGCCGGTTGAGATTTTGCGTTTACCAAAACTAAAGAAGCCGGTTCGGCGTTGGAGGACCTCGAGCAGGAATAGGATTAGCGCTGCGATTACCAACCAGATGGAGAACTGTACATAACGGAGCTGCCGAGGCAGAGTGGTCCAAATCTCTGCCAGGTTCAGCCTGTCTCTACCACCTGTTGTTTTCCCTATGCCGGCCAGTACCGTACGTCCGCGATCCGCACGGTCTGGAGCGAACTCCGGCGAATACGGCAGGCAAACCGGAGGCAGACTTTGGCTGATATTTGGGCCAATGGTGACGGCATTCAAGATGGTCTCCGCGCCTTCCATCGGGAGGGTAGCCTCCATCATATCTGCCGTTTTCCATTTGAGCGGCAACGTTTCTTTTCTCGTTTCCTGTCCCGCCTGATTACGCAGCACTGTCACCTGCGGGATTTGAGTAAATTTTTCGCCAGACCGGTCAGGATCCAGGTGGAGTTGCACGAAGCAAACTCCCTCGCGGACCTCTTGGGTAAGTAGCATTTTGTCGGGCAGTGCCGATTGCTCTCCGGCTGCCCAGCGCGCCAGTGTGGCATAAAAATCCCCGGCCTCTTTCCATTGCGAAAACGCCCCGGCATAGGTGCCATCGGCTTCACCTGAGAAACAAGCCACCCGGCCATTGCCCGCCTGCCAAAATGCCACCACAGGCGCGCGATATTCATCGCGTGACACCATCCCTACGCTAGCATGGTCGCGTTTGTATGTGAGGTTATATCCGCCTACCGCCGGTGGTTTCCATTGGCTTGTCACTCCGAGTGTATTTAGTGTCCCGGTGATTTCCAGTGCGGTGGTTTCCTTGATGAACGTGTTTCGTGCCACGGCAAAGGTGTCCTGCGCAAAGATGCGTGGGATCTCTGTCGGCCGATCAGTGAAATAGATATTGCCCTCCCCACGTTTGGCGATGTCTTTGAGCAGGTTGGCGTCTACATCCTTATCGGTGCCCAGCCCGATGACGCTGATCGTGATGCCGGCCTTGCGCATGGTCGCCACGAGTTGTTTATAATTGCCGGGCACCTCAGAATCCTGCGCGTCGGAAAAGAGGATCACATGCTTATTAGCAGCCTTGGCTTGCTGCAGCATTTTGGCTGTCGCCTCGAGGGCAGCATAGATATAGATGCCACCGCCCATGGATTGAATGCCAAGAATTTTGTTTCGAAAAACAGCGTTCTGTTGTTTGTCTGCTGAGGCGAGTTTCAGAATTGTATGCGGGGAACTGTCCACGGCGATTACGCCGAACTCATCGGTGGGCGAAAGCAAATCCAGCACCTGCGCAGTGCCGAGGTTGGCGAGGTCCATCTTTGTTTTTCCGCCGGGGACACCCATGCTCATTGAGCCGGATCGGTCGAGCACAACGACAATGGCGGTCTGCAATTTTCGGATTTCGTTTCGGCGCTCCATCGAGACCGGCAGGATTTCCTCAAGCGGAGAACCGTAGTATCCCCCGGGCGCATACGATTTTTCGCCGCCGGTCATCATCAATCCCGCACCGACATCCTCCACCCAAGCCTTAAGCGTTTTCATTCCGTCGAGCCCGATATCGCCGGCCATCACGTTTTCCAGGACTACACCTGACCAACGCGATAAATCATCGAGTGTCCATGGGCATTGGTTGGGTTTTCGCGCCACGAGAGTCATGCCCCCCTCGACCATCAATTTAGCCAGGCCTGATTCGCTCCCGAATTGCGAGACTAACAGTATTGGCTTGGTCCCGCGTACATCCACCAAGGCGCGCGCTTGATTGTTTTCCGGAAACGCATCGCCGGAGGCTGGGATTAAGGTTCCGTTTTCATCCATCGAGCCGGGTGTGCGGATGTTAAATTGATAAGCCGCCGTACCTGAGATTTTTGCGCGATCCCGAAAGAGCAGGCGCGATAAGCCCAGACGCATCTCGCGGGTGCCGGAGGAAATGACCTGCCCGTGCTTTGTGAGTTCGTATTCAATGGTCTGTGCGCGTGGCGAATGAACCCACCCGCTGAGCATGAACGCCTGGCCGGGTGCCACCGAGTCGGGTACCTGCAAATCGCGAATGGCCAAATCGGCTGCGCGTGCGCGGCTGAGCCAGCGATAGTCGACCGTCACGCCTCGACCTGCGGCTTTGGCCGTCACGGCGTTGGGGTCACGCCCGGTCCAGTGTCCGTCACTCAGTATCAGCAATCGACCTGCATCATCAGGTGGAATCAAACTTAGCGCTGCTTCCATACCATCGGTGAGTCGGGAATGCTGCTGATCGCCCGACGCTTTGAAGGCATCCATTCCCTTCACTCCGGGAGATAGGTCGTGTATCACGCGATCGCCAAAGCTCACCACGGCTAGCCGGTCACTTGAGCCCATTTCCGAATGCAGCGTCTTGATGATTTCCAGTTGCTCATCCTCGCTGTTGTTAGGCATGGATTCACTTCGATCAGCCACCACTACCACGTAGCCGTGGCGATCAGGTAACCGCAGCGCAGGTTGCGCCATGGCCAGAACAAGCAGCCCTAGTGTGATGCCGCGCATGATGTTCAACGCACGGGTTGGCAACTGCCACGCATACAGACCCGCCCCCAGAGGCACGAGCAGTAACAGCCAGATGGGTGAAAACAGGATCAAACTCGCCCTCCATGTTTGTTGATATAGAAGAGATGTCCGACCGTTACGGCCAGGGCGAGCAGGATGAGATAGGGCAGGATGGAGGCATACTCAAAACGAATTTCCGTTTCCGTGCCCCACTTGCCCCATTCACCGGTCTTGGCTTGAGCCAAGCTGGATTCCGCACCGGCAATGAAGTTCACCGCGAATTGTTCGCTCAACTGGTTTGTGGCCGGTCCGGAGGCCACAGTGTACACGCCGGGCAGAGAGCCGGGCAGTCGGATTTCCCGGCCGGGCGCCGCGATGATTTGCCGCGTGCCATCAGGTTTGGTGAGAGTGACTTCCTTGTCAACCGGCCGGTATGGAATATCCGAGCCCAACCGATGATTGGACTCACGCAGCCCGGGTTGGGCAAGAGTGCGCCACTGAAGGAGGTTCCAGAACAAGGCCGGCCATTGCGGTGTATCGTGGAGGGTCGAGTGTGAGGGTGAATAGCGGAGGTTAAGTTGGTGTTTCCCTCGCCGATCGGCGCGGTGTGTCAGCAGGGGAATATTGCCCGCAGTGATCACCGGCAGATAACTTGAGGCGTTGGTGGCTCCGGGGTCTGCACCCCAGACAATGCCCGGCAGGGACAAGCCGCGCGTGAGCGGGTGGGTGGCATCCATCACAAATGGTCCGGTGTAGCGTTCAGGTTTTTCCGGCATGGGCAACAGGCGCAGTCCCCATGCCTCGTCGCCGGCAGGGATGGATTCGGACTGGTGAATGATGAGTTCCGGCGGTTGGTTGGTTGTGGCACGCAACCCGGTGGCTGCCAGTGTCTCGTCGATCAGTTTGCCAAGTTCCGCCTCCTTCACAGACATTTGCACCCGCACTTGACGGCGAAGAGGTGGGACAAGATCTACCCGGTTGTCTCCAGCCAAGGCATCCGTCCCCAATTCGGCGTGCAGAGTCGGTGTGTGGGTGGGGACAGGCAGGGTCAGTCGGTGCGTGCGGTTGGTTTCGAGCAGTAGTGTTTGTTCGTGGATCAGATTGGTGCCGGCAGTGATGCGCAGGGTGTTGGTGCCGGTGGTGGCGGAGGGGTTGGCGATCTCAAACAGGCATCGGTCATCTGAACCATATGCTGTGCGTGCGGCATTGATGAAGGCGAAGTTGATGCGAGGTTTACCAAAGGCGTTCCAAAGGATGCGGCCAGCGGGAACGGGGCCGTTTGGTTCGTGGTCGGTAAGCACCATTATGTCGGCATCATGATGGCCTAACGCATGGGCCAATCCGAGTGCGGCCTCCAGTTGCGCATCGGGAGCTTGGCAAGTCCAGCGCGGGAACTGTGCTTCCAGTTCGGCCGCGTGTCGCACCTTGTCTCCCATCAGGCGCGGCGTCAGGCCGGCGGCAATGAGTTGGTAGGAAGCAAAATTGCGGTCCTCAAGAATTTCCTGCAAATGCTTCAGTGCCAATGCCCGCGGGGAGTCTTCCTTCGGGCCGGCGTGCATGGATTGCGAGTCATCCATGACCACGATCAACGGGCGGGTGGTGCTGGGCACCTGCCAGCGCGGGCCAGTGGCGGCCAGCACGAGGAGCAAGAGCACAAGCAGTTCGAGAAAGAAGACCAATGGCAACTTCGGTTTCTCAATGCGCCGTCCGCCTTCTTTCGATTCCTGATGCATCTGCCAGAGGAGTAGCGTGCTGACGGACTGTTTGCGGAAGCGATGGCGCAGGAAATAAATCGCAGCCAGCGCGGGCAAGGTAATCGCCGCGATCCAGGCCAAGGGATAAGTGAAGAAAGGCATCAGGCAGGCTCCAGGGCGTTAATTTCCTCCAGGCGATGGAGCGAACTGTCGATTTGCTCTGCTACGAGAGTGACGAGTTGAGCGCCGGTTTGGCGCGCGGCATCGTGCCAGCTTTGCTGCAAGCGTTTGAGGGTTTGGCGGTATTGCTGCTGCAAAGAGGCATCGATGTAGAGTGAAAGGGTCTCACCGGTTTCATGGTCGATGAGCTCCACGTTGCCGGGGTCAGGCGGCTCGACATCCGATTCCGCGAGCAGTTGCACCACGTAAACAGCTGCCGCGTCCTCGGTAAGCTTACGCAGGGTGGGCAACGGGTCGCCCGGCCAAAAGAGGTCGCTGATAATCACCCGAATTCCCTGCCTCCGCAGGCGCGGCGGCAGCAGCCCGTAGGCTTCCTCAAAAGGTATGGCGCTTTCCACAGGGAATTCGCCCCAAGCGCTGGGTGGCTGGTTGTCATTGGCTACACGGTTAAATCCTTCGCCAGTGGTCCATACGGCATGCGAGCAGCGGGCGTTGGTTGCTGCGGTGGCGAAGATGGCAGAAAGTTTGTGCAGCGCAGCCGCTTTCGGCGTGTCGATCAGGGCCATGGAACGCGAGGTATCGAGAATAAGGTCGAGATGCGGCTGCACTTCCTCGCGGTAGAGTTTCACGATCAGTTGGTCGCTGCGGGCGTAGGCATTCCAGTCAATATGTCGTAGGTCATCACCCGGTTGATATTCACGATGATCCTGAAAATCCACCGAGCTGCCCGCGAAACGCCCGAGGCGTTCGCCCCGTTGCCCGTGTATGGCGGCCTGCGGCAGGGCAAGCGCATAGCGCAGCCCCAATTGCTCTCCGCTAACTAATGACTGGCGGTGGTTCTCCGGCATGTGGTTCAGGCTGACTAGGGGGCGGCAGGTTGGTGGTGGGTTTAGTGAACGGCGTGAATTGGCTGATCTGGGATTGGATCCATTTCAGATTCAGCAACAACCCAAAACCGATCATAACCAAGACAGCAGCAAGGTGGTAATAGAGGTGATCTCCGAATCTAGAATAGTGATCGAAAATATTAAAGAGGTCCAGTATCACGCCCGGTAGCGGAATATCACTGTCAATACTATCCTGGGTGACGATCAGGGATACAATCTGGATTAGGATATATGGAATCACCGTCAGGATGAAAAAAAACAGGCAGGCCAGCTTAGGGGTTATGCGTGAGAGCCATCTGCGTTGGAGCCAGATGGAAAAAAGCGCATAAGCAAAGGCGTACAGGATAAACAGGCTGGTACCCAGATAGAGGAGCTCCGGATCGTCGAAAATGTCCATGTGCGTCTGGTATTGCATCCATAAAAAATTGCAGATTCCGACCATGACCATGGTGCCAATCCAAATTCCCATTAGCCAGAGCAGGCAGGAGAAGGTGCCATTGTAAAAATAAAAGGCGAATGAACGGGAAATGATACTTTCGGGGATCTGTTTTCGAACGCGCGCGCTAAGGTCATCTCTCCCGCCGATGCCAAACCAAATTCCCAAAAAAACCAATATCCCGGTCCCAATCAAAAATGTCAAAACCACCTCATCCTCTTCGATAACCCATCCCCATATCATGAATTGGATACCGAGTAACAACCACATAAGGGTAAAGTAGCGACGAAAGGGCAACGAACGGTTCGCGGAAGTAGGGGTAACGAAGGCCACGGCGGCCTGATACATGAGGCCGGTGAAGAGGGCGCCATCCATTACTAACATTCCAGCAACCGGCATAAATTCCTTCCAAAAATCAACCCTTCCCATGATTCGTGTCAGTTCGTAGCCAACCACACTTCCGAAGCAAATAGAGATCGCGGTAATTATGGCTGGAATTCCTATAAAAAGTGCGACAAGGATTTTAAATACGATGGTCAATGGTGCCGTAGCCAACATGATGGCCGCCTGAATGAGCATTATATTCACCAGAAAGAAGAGTCCGATAGAAAGGCCAATGGTCGGCAAATCGATACCACGCAGCAAATAGCTAAACACCATGAATGGTACTGCTGCCGAATAAAAGAGAAGCACCAGATAAACGCCGCTAATAAACTTGCCTCGAATGATGCGGGCGGGCGACATGGTGGTGATGTAGAGCAAGTCCGCGTTTATCGATGTGCGTTCCAACATGGTTCGGATGCCAACGTAAATGGGGATGAAACAAAAAGTGGTTATCATCATCACGATGCTCACCGAACCATACAGAGCCGGCCCCATGTAATTTCTGGAGCGATCTGAAAATTCACCGTTTAGAAGGAATGCTACCGCGATGAAATAGAAGACCACCATCATCAGCATGACTGAACCGATGACAGTCCAACTATTTGCGGCCTGACGGAGATCCTTGATCAGTACAGGGTTAATTTCCATGTAGCGCAGGAACGCAAAACGACCGGAAGCCGGCTTTGGTTCGGCGGCCACGTTGCTCATTGCACATGCCCTTCAGTGACATTCATGAAAATATCTTCAAGGTTGGCTTTGGTCTGACGAAACTCCACTACGCGGTAGCCGTGGTTGACCAGGAGATTCAGTACTTCAAATGCGTTATCCTCAGTGCCTTCCACTTCGAAATGCACTTCGTTTCCCGCTGGTCGCGGCTGGTCGATATAGGGGAACTGCATCAGGTCGCGCACCAGACGATCCTGAAATTCAACCACGCGTATGGCGTAGGTTCGCTTTGGCGCTTGTTTCTGAATTACTGCATCAATTTCGCCCGTCTCCAGAATGCGGCCCTGCTCGATAATGACTACGCCATGGCAGATTTCCGTGAGCTCGGTGAGGATATGCGAGCTGATAAAAATCGCCTTGCCTTGGTCGGCCAGTAGCACGAGTAGTTCACGCAATTCCACACGTGCTCGAGGATCAAGGCCGGCTGCGGGCTCATCCAGGATGAGCACTTGTGGATCGCTCACCAGCGCCCGTGCGAGGCTAACGCGTTGCTTCATACCCTTGGAGAGTGCGCGCAACTGCTTGTCACGAATACCGGCAATGCCGGTAAACTCTTCCACGCCAGTGACCGCGTCATCACGGGTGCTGCCCTTGAGGCCGAAGGCGCGCGCGAAGAAATCCACATATTCATGCACCGTGGTATCCCAGTACACCCGGAGTTCATCAGGCACAAAGCCAATGAGGCTACGGGCGCGCTCGGGGTCTTCCACGATCGAAAGATCATCCAGTCGCACATCGCCATCGGTCGGTTCGTCCAGTGAGGCCATGATGCGCATGGTGGTGGTTTTCCCGGCGCCGTTGGGGCCCACAAAAGCGTAGATCTGGCCGGAATCAAAGGAAAACGAAATGGAATCCACCGCGACGGTCTTGCCGAATTCACGCCTCAATTTATCGGCGATGATTTTCATGGGCTGGGCCTTCCGCTTTCGCCATATCCGAGAACACCCACGATGTGAGATTCCACCTGCAGTTTGGCACTTCGGCCTTCCAGTGGATTCTCGAGAAAAGGTGAGTTGGATAAAGATGCCCAGTACACCCCGGCGACTAGTTGGGTTCTTGGATCGGAATAGTCCCCGAAATCCAAGGCGGCTTTTGTGAATTCCGGAAGCTCGCGGAAGTTCGAACGCCCGCGGGCGTCGGTGACTTCTTTCAACTTGATCTTTTTACCGGCGGTAATGTTTTCACCGGTGAAGAGCGTGCCGTCCCAACGGCACAGGTACAATTCTTTGATGTGACCTCCAAGACCGTTCAAGACTTCCGGGATGTCTCCGATCAGCCAATTTACTTCTAAGCGTTCCTCCCGGTGTTCGCTTTTACGAATCGCAAAGTGTGCTGGAACCCTTGAACTAATCCACGAGCCGTCAAAATGCTGCTTGCCGCCATCGGTCCAGGTCACCTCACGGCCACCGCCGAGTTCGTTGCTGTTTGGATCGTAAAGGGGCGTCACTTCCGATTTTCCGTCGAACGCGAGTGTTCCCGGAGACAACGGAGCGTAAATGGCCGTACCACCGATAGTGGTTGCTTCCTGAGCGACCTGATCCAGCAAAGTCACGGAGTGCAGCCGGAGTCGTGGAGTAATGCCTTCACTCAAAAAAGACATGATAAACACTATTGCGCTGACTGCGAATGAAATGGCCGGCAACATCCATAGAAACCAGGCCCTTTTGCCTTTGCGGCTGAGGAAAACAAGAGTGACGGGTCCGGCCAGGATCAAGAAAAGGGTAAGCAATCCCACCACCAAGCGAACCGGAACGCGCGATGAAGCCACCACGGGAAAGTAGCGGTTGAAGTCAGATTCCGAGTCATTTCCAAAGGGCCCGAAGTGTCGGTAATGATCCTCGTAGTGCAAACTTTCCACACCATTCCGTAATTCGCCCAGTAGTGGGATGGGGTTTTCTTTCTTTGCGTCCAGATCATTTACAATGAGCTGGCGGGCTCTATCATCATTGCTTTCAAAGACAACACTTGACCCAAGGCCCATATTCTTGATTTTTCTTGAACCGGCGTAGCTCTTCGCTTTCGGCCAAACGTCTGCAGATTGATAACCGGGGCCCAATACATAGAGGTGGCCGCCGCAAAGCATCCACCGTTCAATGGCTTTCCGAACATTCCGAGGTGCGGCACTCCATTCCTTGCCGGCCACAACGATGGCATCATAAGAGCTGTACGCCAGCCAGTGTGTGTTCCAGCCGGAGAGGTCTGAATCTGCCGTTTCGAAGGAGGCAAATGGCCCAGGTGGGCCTGGGCCATATCCATGGTGATGACCACCGGATGAGCTCGGGGACGTCCCCACCTTTGCGGTTACTTTGTTCTCGAGATCAGTTTTGTCGATAGACCGGCTCAGAAGAACTACCCGTTCCTTTTTGAAGCCGGTGTTAAAGGCTTCCCCCAGCCGCGGGGAATAGCCGTTGGTAATAAAACGCGTTTTTCCATCGACCGTGACACGGACACTATTGCTGGAATAACCGAGCGATAGGGGTGGTTGCAGGAGTAGTACCTTAACACTGGTACCAGGCGCAACCGTGATGGTGCGAGTGATGCGTTCAATGGAAAATTTTTCAGAATCCGGTCTACTCGGTAAAGTGAGGGTGACTTTGCGTTTTTTGCTGGACGAATTGTGAATCTCGAACCGATGCGGTGTGTAGCCGTGATGTGCAGTGCCGCTTACCGGCAGTGCGTCCACGTGCACTTTAAGCGTGGTAAATGAAATAGAGGAGGAAGAGGCGGCCTTTACGTCTGCCAAGGCGATGGCGAGCAAAGCGCAAATCGCAAACCAACGAGCCGGACGTGCGGGGAACCGTGTCATGCGTTTTGCAGAGACACATCCGCCGGCAACTCCAGTCCGGCATCGTCGAGTTCCTCCAGCAGTTCATCGATTACCTTGTCCGAATCCACCCGGTCAAATCGGGCCTGATAGTTCAGAATCAAACGATGGTTCATCACCGGCTTGGCGACGGCGGCCACATCCTCAAACCCCACCGTGGGTCGGCCATCAATCAGCGCATGCGCGCGCGAAGCCTCGCCCATGGCAATCGCCGCACGAGGAGAAGCACCGTACTGGATATAACGGCTCACCGCTTCGGGGGCCTCGGCATTGCCAGGATGGGTGGCGGCGACCAGTCGGGCAATGTATCCGGCCACAGGCTTGGGCAGAAAAATACGATCCATAATGGCGAAGAGGTAAGTGAGGCTGTCCAGGTCGGCCTGCCATGTGGGGGTTGGCAAATCGCCATGGCGCCGATCAGTGATAATATTCTGCAGAACGGTGGCACCAACGGATTCGAATTTTACCCGGAATAAGAAACGGTCGAGCTGCGCCTCAGGCAGCGGGTAGGTACCCTCCATCTCAATGGGGTTCTGGCTGGCAATCACGAAGAACGGATCGGGAAGGGAACGCGTTTTTCCGCGCAGAGTGACGGACCGTTCCTGCATGGTCTCCAACATTGCACTCTGCGTCTTGGGAGAGGCGCGGTTGATCTCATCGGCAAGCAGGATATTGGTGAATACCGGCCCCGGCTCGAAAGTCATCTCACGTTTGCCTGATTCAGTTTCCTGGAGAATATGTGAGCCGACTACATCACCGGGCATCAGGTCCGGCGTGAACTGCACACGGCTAAAATCAAGCTGCATAATTGACCCGATGGTACGCACCAAGGCGGTCTTGCCCAAGCCGGGTAAACCTTCAAGGAGGATGTGACCGCGACTGAGCAGGCCAACGACCACGAGTTTATGCAGTTCCTCGCGGCCCAGCAGGCAGCGATCCATTTGTTGGCAAATCTGCCGAGTGATCTCGGTGGCTGGGTTTAACTCAGCCGGCTTGAGTAAGGTGGTGTTTTCACTTATGGACATTGGTCTATGTGGACTTTATTGAGAACTATTACATCAGGCTGCACGTGTTTGTTGAAATACATTATCTTAATGTTTACCAAATATTTTTCAATGGGATGGTTACTGTGGATTTCCACAAGTCTGGCCGATCCTAATAACCGAAATAAAGCGCGGAAGCACGCAAAAACACTATTTTCCTCTGCTGGGACGATCAAAGAAACGGCTTACCGCTCCACGATGTCGTGGTAAAACCGGCGCCGTGAGCGCACTGCCGCCACCGGAGCCTGCTTTGCCAAGGGCACCCTTGGAAAGAACAGCTTCCCCGCCGGTTACTTCAGGCGCAGTGATGGTAACACCTGCGAGCTTAGCTTGGCTCAAAGGCACGCTGGGCCCAAGTTTTTCCTCCTTGAAATCCGTGCCGTCCTCCGTAGAGGGATCACCGTAGGCCATTGGAGCCGGACCAGGTCCGCGATCAATACCACCTTTGCCGCCGAGTTGTAGATCACCAAACTGTTCCATCAAGTCTTCCAAATCGCCTGGATTCCACCCACCCTGTTTCAACATATCAGCCAACGGTCCCGGGTCGAAGCCCTGTTCGCCCTTGTTGAGTTGATCTGCCAACTGCGGTGGGATCAGACCGTTGTCCATCAATTTCTTGGCAAGATTACCAAGGGCTTCCTTGTTTTCGCCGAGTGCCTCTAGGAGTTCTTCAAGTTGCTCCTTGTTTAATCCTCCTTCACCTTTGCCGTCATTTTGTTGTCCCGCTTGTTTTAAGGCTTCTTCCAAAGCTTGCTTTAATTCCTCCGGTAAATTCTCCGGTTTTAGCGCACCTTTCTTGTCAAGCTCGCCCAACAAGTCACCAAATTGTTTCAAACCCTCCTCCAGTGCCTTTTGGTCCGCCAAATCCTCGGGCAGCAGGTCCAGTGCCTTGCCGAGCATTTCCGCCTCGTTCAAGGTGTTCAGTTTTGAAAGCACTTCCTCGGCTTCCTGTTGCGCGAGTTTTTGATTTGTATCCAACAGATGATCCAGAGCTTCCCAAGTCTTGGAGGGGTTGAAGCCTGAGGCTTCCTCGGCGATGCGTTCGAGTTCCTCCCGCTTGGCTTCTGCTTCGTCCGGCGGAAGAATGTTCTCTTCCTCCAACACGTTTATTTGCTCCTTTAGTTCCTGAACCTGTTGCCCCACTTCCAGTGGAGGATCGGAAAGCAGGCTGGCAAAACGCACGGGGATCAGCCAAGCCACAATCAAGAAAACCAGCGCCAATATTAAGCCCGTCCAAGCTTTGCCTCCCTGCCATTGGATGGAAGGTAAATTCAAATTTTTCGTTTTGGCTTCCCAAGATCTTGTATCCACCTCGGCAGCAGCCATTACCAGGCCACCAGCATGATTCTCACCGTCGAAAGCGGCCCGCATTTGCTCCATGCTGGGTCTGCGTTGGTATTCTACAAACCACGCCGCGCCAATCAATGGCACTAGAGAGAGGAAGGCAAAGAGCCACCAGTTGGGTGGTAAGGCACCTGTAAAGCGTACCCCCAAAACTATCACACCCATGATCATCACCCATACTCCAGCCCATTTCAGGGCGGTGCGGTACACCATCATCAATTGAATCTTGCGGGTGAAGGATTGAAGAGAATGATTGGCCGAATCCATTACGCGGAGTGAAAAGTACGCTATCTCCAAATTGTGTCAAGGGGTTCCGTAGATATTTTTTCTTTGTTGCCAGAAATGACAAGTTGTTACCTGTTTGGTTTGGAAATATAATTTGTTGTTACCTAAAAAAAGTTGTTGCGCAAAAATGGAATCGATGGTAGAGAATAAACAAGAGGGTGTTGTCACCTTGTTTTAGTGCTTTAAAAACGGTTGTTGTTACCTGATTATGGCCAGTCTTCGAAAACGTCCCAAGAGTGATTTCTGGGTGTGTTGCTATACCACTGCCGATGGACGGCGGACACAGCGCAGTACCGGCATGGCGGATAAAGAACAGGCCATGATGGTGTGTCGTCAGTGGGAAGGGGAGGCAAGGATGGAGAGGGAGGAATTGGAAGTTGCAGCGACAGGCTCCAGCCAAGGCAAAGGCCGTCGGCTTATTTGGGCTGCTGCCGCAATTGCGGTGCTGTTGCAAATTGGCGCGTTGTTCTGGTACTTGGACCGGGAACCAGCGCCGGTCAGTCTTCTGGTGGAACTGGACAAGTCAGAAGCAGTCCCCAGCACCTTCATGGAGCAGCAGTTTGCCAAGCGGCACCGTTGGGTTCGGATTAACGAGGATGCCCTCAAAGCGTTTGATGGAAAAACCTCAAAGTTTGAGTTGAATCTCTTTGATGATGCAACACACATGGTGGATGTGGGGCTCTATCGTAAACACCATAATGGGGCAAATTCCATTTTGGGTCGGATTGAAGATGATCGTTACACAACGGTCGTCCTGTCCAGGCGTGACGCGCTAAAAGATGCTATAGCCGGCTCGATTGCCTTGGCTGATGGTCGGCGATTTGTGATCACGTATGCCGGTGATGGCAAACATGTGGTAGTGGAGATGGACATGAAAATACCGCCTCCGCACTCAAGCCATAGCTTTACCTCTCAACGGCAGCGAGGAACACCCTCAGGTGAGGGGCAGCCGGAGAAGGGCAAAGGCAAAGGGGTTGGCGCCAACGATCATCGATACGGTAAGCCGCAAACACAGTTCGCTCTGAATAATAAAGACCCGAAAAATCCGTTTCCAAACAGCATGGTCCTGGCGACGATGTTGGCCCAAAATGCCACCGGTCGTTCATTTCTCGGTCCAGGCAAAACTCCACCTGGCGCGCGTCCAAACGCACCCGTTACTTACTCCTCAGGTGGCGGTAGTTCAATTGTAGAGCTTTTTAATCTTCGCGGAGGCCCTGGCGTTGTAATCGATCCATTTACCGGAAAGGAGATTCCTGGTGCTGGATCTATTGGTGCCATCGAGTTTATCGATGTGTTGTTTGTGTATGAAGGGGCTTTACTGGCAACTTCATTTGGCAACGACTTGGATGCCATGCAGTTGAAGGTGGATAATCTTGTGGAGGAAACCAACGTGATTTTTGCGGAAATGTTGATTCCCTTGGAGATTCGCCAGGCGACCCTTGATACAGATAATATTGCCCCGGGAGGCGGGGATCCTGTGGTAGCCCAGAACCAGTTGTTTTTGGCCGAGGCCCGGACGTGGTATAATCCGCTGGATATAGTGATAGACGCAAACGGCACTAGGCCGGTCAACCCGAATATTGCGACGGCATGGGTCGATATGGATACTCCTGGACAGAATGCCGTAATCGGGGCGCCTATGGATCAACAGCAGGCAGCTCCGGCATGGCGGGAGGTAAGTGCCGGAGTAAAGCCAGTATGGCAATCAGGAGATCTGCCGCTAATCAGAGGTTGGACGGCCTTTCCGACATTGGGTGTTTACCAGCCGTTGTATGAGGCGCCTGATTTCAATCGTAGCACAAGGGATGCCTTGGATTGGGTCAGTGACGCGCGTAATTCACTGATTTATGGGGACCAATTCTGGGATGAGCCTTACATCAACTTTCCACAGGAGAAAATGTGGTTTTTGCTGCCAGTGGCTCTTGATGCCAATGCCACCAGAAATATACCTCCGTACACGGATTACTGGCCTGATTCACCGGATTACAATGTTATCGATTACGCGTTCGCTGAGAATCCGGATATTTTCACAGGACCGACCGATGAGGGCGGTTGGCCTTTCAATGTGGATTACAATTCCACTTTCCCGATAGGTCAAGAATCCGCTTATGGTCAAACAGCATTCGACCGGGTGACCGCAGCCGTAACGGCCGGTTTGGGTGAGCCGCCGTATACTACTGCAAATAACCGGTTTTACGTATCTCGGGAATTTGGGGGTTCAGCGATTGATGGAAATGACATGCCTTCCACACCACCCGCGAGCAGAGGCCAAATGGTTTTTACCGGCCACCTTACTTGGGATACCTTCGGGGGATACACGGCAATCCCACCCCTTAATGCGACGGGAGAGTCGGAATGGGACCAGGTAACGCCCCATGAATACAGGCTCAACAACCGAGATGGGGATCAGGTCTTCTCCACGACCGAAGACCTCGTGGCGGGTGAAATTGACCCCATTACCGATATCTTCACACCTGAGGATTCGACTAAGCTATTGGCCCACCTTGGTCCAACAGCCCTAGTGCAGCCTCCGAATCCCCCATTCGAAAAACCTCTGTCAGTGAAATGGGTGGATTTTACCGGCAAAACACTTTACGCGAGGCAAGTCCGAGTCGGAAACGCGCAAAAACCTCCCGGGTATACCTTGCACTACAGCCGCAAGGGAGCCGTCCCTACCGGTGTCTACACCGATGATAGAGCCGTTGCCGGTGGTGGTGTAGCAGAAGATTACAACACCACCCTGGTCCGGAGTCTGACGGATGGTCGTAACAGTCAGGTATGGATGACGGAAAATTTCCGCCATGATTCAGGGGTGGCTGGTGAATCCTTCCCTAATGCGGCGAATCCCCAATACGGTAGGTTTTATACTTGGACCGGTGCCCAGAATGCCCGCCCACCGGGTTGGAGAATACCAACTGATGCTGACTGGAAAAATCTCGAAACAGCATTAGGAATGTCGCCCGCTGACTTGGACAGTGAGGGCCGTGCCGTTAAGAGGGGCGAACTTGCAGGGGTTGGCATCAAGCTCAAGGTTGGAGGGCATTTGCGCATGAACCTTCATCCAGCTGGATATCACACAGGTGCTGCTCCCAGTGTGTTGGATCCCGCAGAGGCCTGGCTGTGGGTAGATGGTCTGAAAAGTGTGGGCAGCCGGTACAGGAGAATATTGGTTGATGATCTAAAGGAAACCGGTGTGTATCGAGATGCCCAGCCTGAGAACGCATTTCACAGCAATCTACGGTTGATTCTGATGGAAAATGCTTTGGACAATCCACCTGATTCATTGACCATCGCCCAATGGACGACTCTCGTGGAAAGGGCGACCGGCTCTAGAAGCGGGTTTGATATCAATGGCACCTATAATGTGCTGGAAAAACCCGGCGCGTTCGATACCAATGCCAGCGTTGCCCATGGTGGGCTCCATAAAGACCCCACTCTCTTGCAAAATGGTGATGTGGTCGAATCCAACTCCTCCACCGCGCGGTTCCAAACGGTGGGCAATCCCTTCCCTAACGAGGGGGTCTTCGGGGGGATCCCGAGGGATCAGCCATACTACATTGAAATAATCAATAAAGACCGTGCCCACTTGCGCACCACCGTTGGTAATCCGGCGCGCGCCACGCCAACGGGCAATACGGTGCGCGTAATTCCGCAAAGCGGAATGTACGGGGCTGGCGAAAACGGTGAACTCTCAGGAATTGATTTATTCAATGTGAGTGGCTCGCACACGTTCCAAACTGGTGATCAAGTATTCATCGTGGAGGGCGAGGCTGGAGCAATGTCATTCCCGAACATCACCTATGGTCCTGGCCGGGGCGTGGAGCCGGGCGATACGGCGGAGACGGGTCGGAAACGGCGAGCGCAGCTTAGATCGCCGGGGATCCATCGAAACACCGCCTACGATGTGTATAGATGGAATAATAAAAACATTTCCCTGCACGGCATCAGGGATCGCGTGCAAGCCCCGCGAAAGGTCTATTTTGGCCTGTACAGCGGGACGAAGACTGATCCTCATGGTGACCCAACTCTTGCTGATCCCGCGATCAAGAATTATCTTGTGCTTGATAATGTGAAAAGCGGGCACCTGACTGACTTTATCAAATTAAAACCTGCTGCGACGATTCCCCTTAGCCTGTCAATTGCAACACACCCGCTGGATGTGACCACCAAAATAGGTGCCAAGGTGACTTTCGTGGTGAATGTCCGGGGGGCTGGTCCCTTCACCTACCAATGGAGAAAGGACGGGACAAACATAGACTTGGCCGCCGGTGCGGTTACTGGCGTTACCGAGTGGGACAAAGCCTACCTTGAAATTCCAAACGTTCAGGTCGCTAACCATAATGGCGATTACGACGTGGTGGTAACCGACACCAGCACCACGGATACTGTCACCGCCAAAGCCGCAACATTGGTTGTTACGCCAAATTCACACGGAGTCCTGATCACTTCGATTAACAAAGGCTTTCCCATAGATGCATCCCCTGTCATTGGGTCCGATGGCACCGTATATTTCGGGACCAGAGACGGGAAGGTGGTTGCTTCAGATAAGGATGGCTTAGAGTTATGGGAATTACAGGTGGTGCCGCCTATCCTTGGAGCCCCGGTTGGCATATATTCTTCCCCCGTTCTTGTTGAGACCGCCCCAGGTGTCGGGCGATTGTATGTTTGTGGAGATGATAACCGTGTTTACGCGGTGACTCTAGGAGTACCGGGCGTACTTGTTGCTGGGGGAGGCTGGCCGCATACCCTGGGAGGAGCTGTTGTCACACCCGGTGTGCGTTCCTCTCCGGCGATTGATTCCAATGGAACTGATGCCATCCTCTATGTCGGATCTGATGACGGTAACGTCTATGCCTTGGATATAAACGCTACCGCCGTTACCCAGCTATGGAATTTCGACACAGGTGGTGCTGTGCGCTCGTCCCCGGCGATAGTGGATAGGACCCCCGCCAACTCGGCGATTGATGGGAATGCCACCGTCTATGTCGGTTCAAATAATGGCAAGGTGTGGGCCATTGATTATAATACGGTCTTTAAGAGCGCCGAGGTTTACGACGTGCCACCCACTGGCGGCTCGATCGCGGTGCAATCCTCCCCGGCGGTCACCTCAGAACCGAATACCACGGTTTACGTCGGATCGGATGATGGCAGGGTTTACGCTCTGGAGAACAGGCGGCTGCCACAGACCTTAGCGGGTCTATTGGCCTATTATACTCTCGATGGTGGCAATGCCTTGGACATGAGTGGAAACGGTTTAAATGGTACGGTTACAGGAGCCACTGCAGCTCCCGATCGGAATGGTAATGCCAATAGCGCGCTGAGTTTTGATGGAACTGATGATTTTATCAATTTACCCAACATGTTGTCCAATTTCAATGATATCAACGCTACATTCGCCGCCTGGATCAAGATCAACACTGAGCATGCTGGTGTCCCGGGAACTATTATCTCCAAGCCGCGTGGCGCTGGCCTGTCCGGCTTGAGCCTACGGGTGACCAGTGATCCCGACAAAGCGGGTTTAGAGATAAACAATGGCCACGCCAGCGCACCGTGGAATTCGACCGGCACGTCGAACTTAGGAACCACGGGATGGCACCATATTGTGGGTACGGTGGGCGGCAACAGCATGCGGATTTATGTGGATGGTGTGCTGGAGGGCGGGCCTGTTGTGGTTACGCCTAATGCACTTGCCAGTGCCATAAATATGGCCATTGGTAGGGATAATGGGCCAGGAACCGGATTTTTTAATGGTCTCATTGACGATGTGTTCATCTACGACCGCGCGTTAACTGCCACAGAAGTGGCGAATTTACATAGTCCTAGTCTGCTCGTTAAAAAATGGGAATATTTAACACATGGCCCGGTGCAGTCCTCCCCTGTGATTGATGTATTTGGCAATGTGTATGTCGGCTCGGATGACGACAAACTGTATGCGTTTACCTCTGCTGGCGTGGCAAAACCGGGGTGGATAGTTCCTGACCTGGGTGGAGACGTGAAGTCTACCCCGGCAATCCTGGATGGCGTAATTGTTGTCGGGTCAGAAAGTGGCCAGCTCCAAGCCTTTGATGATACTACCGGTGCTCCTATTTGGCCGGCGCCATTCACATTTTTACCTGTTGGTTCCAAGCCCGGCTTCTCTTCCCCGGTAATCGGCGACAACGGCAATGCCTACATCGGGACGGACGGAGGGAGGTTGTACGTCGTTGCGGCTGCCAACGCGCAGAATGGCATTCCGTGGCCGAGGTTCCGTCACAATAACGAGAACACAGGTCGCAGTCCGGGTACCGTGACAGAGATCCTGCGGCCCGTAATTGTGACGAACCCGCAGGCCGTATTCACCGATGACAATTCGCAGGTAATCTTCGCGGTCAACGCCTATGCCAAAGCATCATTAACCTATCAGTGGCAATTTTATAATGATGCGGTTGCTAGTTGGGATGACATTCTCACCGGCGGAGATAAAACCTATTACCAGCTCACCTCCAAGAAGGCTGATCCGAACCATAACATGGGTATTCTCTATAGGTGTCAGGTTAAGGACGGCACTTTACCCGATTCAAGCACCACCAACGCCTCCATTGAAGAGTACGAGGAACTGACAGACAAGTTGGTGGCTCAGGCAGCAGTACAAAAAAGATTCAACATTGACCTTACTCAAAATCGCATTTGGATTGCCGATAGCAATGCCACAAAGGGTTTTCGTGTGCGAATTGTGGATAATATTGGGCAGGACACCCAGAGTGAGGCATATGTGGTTGGGGGAGGCACGTTATCGCCGGATTTATCGAGTATTAAGGATGCTTCGCCCGGTACAGATGCTAATGAGACCGCTTTCACGCATATCGCGGATATTGCAGTGGATGCCGGTGACGAAGGCGGATCCGTGGCACCCAGGCTGTATATAGCCGGGCAAAAGACCAAGGTGTACCGGGTGGAAGCCGGAAAATTGAAACTTTTCGCCGGTGGCGGTGTGGCCAGTATGGATGATGACAACACAACCTTTCAGGATTCACTTGATGTTAAATTAAATGAAGTGGTGGCCATAGCCACGCCGTATGATTCCTATATGGCCGCGGGTAATCCAGCTTTTAATACCCGTCCATTGCTCTATATCGTGGACAGAACCTCCACCGATCCCACCGCACCCAACCCGATCTGGAAATACCGTATTCACAGGGTTCATGATGATGGCAATGCCACCAACGGGGTATATGATATCAATACCCTTTCCGGCGGAGGCACCCTGAATTATGTGAACGCCCCAGGGAACGCATTCTTGTGCGAAATCCCCAGGATTGACGACATTGCCGTGGACACGCTTGGAAGGGTTTATTTCGGGGATAACAATCGTGGCGTCGTGATGCGATTGAACTATCCGACGGGAAAAACTATTGCCGGAGAGGGCATCTCAATGACGCGCATTGCCGGTAGCGGCAGTACCAATGATGGCGAGCTGAAGGATGGGGATGTGCCTCTTTCCGCCGGCCGGGTGGCCGTTGAAACATTGGCCATCGATCATAACGGCACGCTTGCAAATGGAGACCCCGATCCCAATATCGCCAATGGTCCGGGTATTTACATGGGGGGATCACTTAATGGAGCCACATACCGGGTCCGGCGTTTGGCGGCTGTCGATGGTAACGCGACAAGCCTGATTGTCGCGACACTGGCCGGTGGAGGGCCGGAGGTTCCGTATAATGCCACCGAGGCTTCCTTTGGCACCTCGTCGGTCATAGCTAAAGTAATGAATCTCGCACTGGACTCGAATGATAATGTGTATTTCACCGATGATAATTCGACTCACAATATCGCTTGGAAAGTGCATCCGAAGAATCATATTGACGATGACGGACGAGATAATGGAGAGATGCCGTGGTACGACCGACAGGTTGTCTACATTGTCGATTACACCCCGGCTGTTGCGGCCGCAGCCCCCACGCCCGGAGCTTCACCTCCCTTTACCGATACCCGAGGTACTAGTCAAACCTACCAGACTAAGGCGATAGGTAATCAGGTATGGATGACAGAAAATTTTCGCTATGATGGCTCGGGGATTGCCAATCCGGGCGATCCCAAATATGGAAGATTATATACCTGGGCAGAAATACAGGATCCAAGTTTCGCACCACCTGGCTGGCATGTGGCAACTGATATTGAATGGCGAATATTGGAACGAGAACTGGGTATGCTGTATACTGATGCCAACCTTACGCCTAACTATAATACCCAAAGAGGTGTAGCTCAAGGTGTCGGCACCAAGCTTAATGGAGTCGCGTCCAGCTCAGGTATGGATTTCCTTCCAGCGGGATTTTCGACCGACGGTACCACCATTCAATCCGCAGGTGCCAAGACATACTTATGGGCGAACACTATCGATCCAGCCAACCCCAACAATGCATTCAGAAGAAGATTGGTTACAATTCCTGCGGGGGGCGAGGATGCAGCATCAGTATATCGTTTCACCAACCCTCATGCCGGCTATTGGATCAGCGTGCGACTGATTAAAGATGGCAGTGACGGGCACACAAAGGACGAAAACATTGGAGGCGATACTTATAAGACAATGTATATGGGTGGGCGGCAATGGATGGCAGAAAATTTACGTTGGCATCCGGCAGGGACGGTCGGAATTTGGAATGCCGGCGATGACGTCGCTAACTCAAATGCGGCAGGGAAATACGGAAAATTATATAACTTCCTCGGTCGCGAAGCTGCTCTTGATGTTATCAAGGACTGGGAGGTGGCATCTGATAAGGATTGGTATGACCTGGAAAAAGCAGTGGCTAAACCTGCCACTTTGGGTCCGTCAGATAATTTTGTGAATGCGGGGGGATTTCCCCCACAGGCTAGACTTAATCCCTACGGAGCAAGGCTTAAGCTTACAGGAGGTGTCACAGTTGCAGCCGGAGGAACATCAACTTCAGGCCTGGACTTTCCTCTGGCAGGATTTCGCGTACCAACCGGCTTTGGTGGTTGGTTTAACACTGAAGCTCTCATGTGGGTAAAAGAAGATATAGGTGCCCTAGGTGATTATGGCAGAAGAAGGTTATATCAAAATAATAATGATATACACCGTTATGGCTGGGCCAGGGACACTGCCATGACCCTGCGGTTGGTTAAGAAAAGAGATGCAGGTTTATCTGCGCAGACACGATTGACTGCCTGGCCCGGACTGCCGCCTTATGAGGGAGCTACTCTGCCGGTATCAGTGGATGAACTTTCCCCAAATGCCGCCGGTGAAAAGCGGTGGGGTCCTTTCTGGGTGAATGTGGATCATGATATCACCAGCAACCCGACTGGAAACCGGTTTTGGCTATCTTCAGAGCCCATTAATGTTAAGGTCTCACCAAATGGTCAATGGACAAATGTCGGGTCAATAGAGGGCCTCGGTAACAATTTCCCGGGGAGCAACGCCCAGTCGTTTGACGAGCTGGCCAAGTTTCTATTCTGGGATGATAAAGGTCAACGCGGGGAGGTGGGGAGTTTCTACTAGGTCGAGGGAACCTCTGTTGATGTGGATACCGCCTTCACCGGCATTACATGCGATTTGGTCAGGACAGAGAGGGTCAAATTTGAAAAGAATGCCACGGACCTGACTTTATACGTTGATCCGATAATAGGTCCAGATTACGGGACTGATTCTCAGGTGGATTTCACCTTTGCAGGCTCAATTCCGTTTCCTGTTTATTTGAGTGGGCCGGAGAGCCTGTTGCTTGAGCCGGGGGATTTTGATCCCGCGTACGACGGAGTAGCGGGCGTGCGCGGAACGACCGCAGGCATGCTGAGAATGGGCATCAATGGAGGGTTCGACACCTTTCATGAAGGCGTTTATGGGGAGGATACGGGAGCCAAATACTTTGGCCCGTTGGCTAAAGTAACAGAACGTCATCGAATGATGCATGGTGATGGTACCGAGTATAACGGAGAGTTCCCTTTTAATAACAAGAAATACGACATGCCGACGAATCCGCTTCTTAATAATGAGCCCATGGTCAGTAATGATCCCCGGGCGGATGTTGTTTGTTTATTGATACAGTCCGATGTTAATGCAACTGGAGGAGGCATAGCTTACGCGTACAGTAAGAATGACCGAGGGGATGCCAATGCCACTCCGAATTTGTTGGAACAACAAAGTCGCAAAGGAGGGAACTTGAGTGTAACTCATCCGAATGTATTAAGAAATCGGGATAGCATTTGCTTTATAGCCTGCGCGTGGAATGGAGCGCTACCTTACTACACATTCGCCCATGAGATGGGGCACATCATGGGAGCCCATCATGCACCGGGTGATGTAGATGGCGTCGCGTTGGACCCATTGAACCCCTTCCCGGGCCAACAGCCCAATATCACCTTTACCCCTTTCGCTAATAATCGCATCACTGCCCCAACGGACCCTAATCCGCTCTTACCACAACCACCCGAGCTGGTGAGGGACGATTTTATTTCCTTAGGAAACTATTTTAACCTTCCAGGGACAACCATAAGATTTTGCACCATCATGGCCTACGGCCAAAACGGGGTTCCCCGGATAAATCGTTACACCAGCCCGCAACCCACCGTTGGGTATATGGGGGCTACCACGGGCTATAGTACACTGCTGCGCCCGCCCCTCTACGAACCGGTGGAACACGATAACAAGCGTACACTTGAGACTGTTGGTCCGGTGGTAACACACTACCGTTTGGCTAAAGGCACGGGGCGGAAACCACCGGAACAATATGAGATAGGCCCGATAGATGCTCCGCGCCAGACCCGACCGGCTGGGGCCGATCGACCATACTTTGCCAAGGCTCCGCCGGGAGCCAGAAACAACGAGTCCACGCAGACAGCCAATGGCACCACCGCTAAGTCCGGAGAGCCATCCGGATCCGGAGGGTCCTCTGGCACCGGAACGCCTCCTGGCTCACAGGTTGCCGCCGCACCAGGTGTAGGCCAACAAGGTAATAATCCCGGGATTGGTGTCGGTGGGGGTGGCCAGCCACCAGGCGGTCTGCCACCAGGAGGCGGTCTGCCAACTATTCCGACCACCCCTAAGCCGCCTGTAACGACCACACCGCGATTGCGCAACGACGATTTTAAGAGCGTTATTCTCAGCGATAGAAATTTCGCGAGGGAGGCTGTATTCCCAGCCCGTCAATTTGGAGTTTTGGAAAGCACCAATCGCGGGGCAACCGGAGAAAAATCCGAATACATAAACGAGTCAGCCTTCCCGTTATATGGTGGTCGTTCAGTTTGGTTCCGCTGGAATGCTCCAATCAGTGGTAGAGGAAGTGTCACCTTCAGCACCAAGGGAAGTGATTTTGATACAACCATGAAGGTGTTCCAGTTTGGTAAGGTGAATAAAGGTATAAAGGGTTACAACGACAATGCCCCGGATGGTGCGTGGAGTGAAGTGAAGATGTCTTTTGGTGGGCCTGCGGATCCCAGATTTTACATCATCGGCGTCGATGGTGTGAGTGGTGTGCAGGGTCGCATTCGAATCTCTGCAAAGACAGAATAGGGTATTTTTAAAAAACAAAAAAAGCCCGCGCATTGTGCGGGCTTTCCTTTTTGAAGGGGCAAGAGTTTACGCCAGTTTCCACTCACCACGGCCGGGCCGGTTAATCAAACGGTTGGCTTCCAGGTCCCCGATGAATTCATATTTCTTCGGGTTCCACTTCAACTCACGGCGTAGTTGATAACCGAGATTTCCAAGGCTGCAGATAATTGAGGTGTGTGCGCCAAAGGCCACGTCGGCCACGGGACGTTTGCGGCTGCGGATGCAGTCGACCCAGTTGCGCCGGTGACTGCCACCGATGTTTTCTAGACGCCAATCCTTGCCGCTGAAGGGTAAATCCACCGCGCTCTTGGGATCGGCCGTGATGCCCCGGCGATCCACGTACAGCGTACCCTCGCTGCCATAAAAAATCACATCGTTCAGGGGATCTTTGGTTTGTTCGTGAATGATCTCAATTCCGTTATCAAATATCATGCGCAGACCGCTGTTTCTTTCCTTGGGAGGAATGATTTTGGTCGGACCGGTTTCATCAAGGTCAAGAGCCCACTTGGCGATGTCGTAATGGTGCGCACCCATGTCGCTAAGCCCGCCCCCGGCGTATTCGCGGTAAGACCTCCATTGTGGGAAATGACCATGCACATTGGTTGGGCACAGGATTTGGTTAAACCCTCGCATTGGAGCTGCTCCGGTCCACATGTCCCAATCAATTCCATCAGGCTTTTTCTCGGTGGGTAAATCACAGGGTATTGCCGGATTACCGACGCCGATTTTGACTTTGGTCACCTTGCCGACGCGACCGTTACGAATGCATTCGACGGCCTTCCTAAAATGGCCGCCAAACTCTGTTCGTTGCTGACTACCGACCTGATAGACGATATCATTTTTGCGTGCCGCTTTCAGCGTCTCCAGAGCGGCATGGATGGTGACAGTAAGGGGTTTCTCACAGTACACGTCCTTCTTTGCTTCGGCAGCCATGATCGAGGGAATTGCGTGCCAATGGTCCGGGGTTCCAATCACCACCGCATCAATGCGCTTGTCGGCGAGCACCTCGCGAAAATCGTTGTGTGCCTTGCAGCCATTATCCACCCCGTATTTTTTATTCACGCGGTTCATTGCATGATCGCGTCGCACCTTGACTACTTCAGCGAGGCCAAGCACACGGCAGTCCTTTTGGCCAAGAAAAAATCCGAGGTGACCACCGCTCTGTTTGCCGATGCCGATGAAGCCGACATTGATGGTCTCACTCGGCTTATTGGCCCAGGCGCGGCTGGAGATTATGTTGGGAGCTACTACGGCGGTTGCCGTGGCGGTCTTGAGGAATTGGCGACGTGAGGTGTTCATGGATATCAATAGGATATTGCGTAAGCGCATTGTGGAATGCGCATGTTATGCTGTAAATGAATTTGAGAGGTTATTCGCCTGCTACGCAGTACAGGTGTGTATCAGAGCGGAGAAATAGCCGATTATTACTTACCGCCGGGCTGGCGTTGAAGACGCTGCGGTCGCTGGCAAAGGTATTTTGAGCGAGTTGCTTAAACTTTGGCTTTGCTTCCAACACAAACGCCCCGGCATTGCGACTCACCGAAATGATCTTTCCGGCAACAACCACGGGCGACGCGTAAAATTGTGGAGTGCGACTGCTACTTTTCAAGCGTTCCCGAAATGCCTCGCGGCCCGTCGAGGCATTGAGACAAACGGCATAGCCACTGCGGTCCATCCAGTACAGATGGCCCTCATGGTAAACAGGAGTGGCAACATATGGCGAATTTCGGGAAGTCCAGAGTTTACCAGATTCTTTGACTTCACCATTTCCGCCCAATTTAACGGCAATCCCAGAACCGGGCCGACCGCCGAAGACATAGAGCGCGTCACCTCCGGTTATGGTACTGGGGGAAACATTTCCCCGTCCGGCTCCAACGTTTGTGTAGGCATACCACGTGATGTTGCCCTTCTTGGCATCAAAGCTCCAGATTTCCCCTGGTACGGCCAAAACCAACTCCACCCCATTTTTGGCCTTTACCAACGAAGGTGTGCCGTAGGCGTCCTGATATGAAGAATAGGCATCAGGTCCCCATTGCCAGGCAATCTTTCCATCAGCTTTGTTCAGGGCAAAAATCTTGTGTCCTTCCTGAAGGGCATTGATAAAAACCAAGTCACCGTGGATTATCGGGCTGCTGGAGGATCCCCAACGTTTACGGCTGGAATTGGTTCCTACACTGGTTTGCCAGAGTTTTTTGCCCTTGAGGTCAAAAGCGGCCATGCCGGACTTCGCCAAAAAAACATAGATTGCCTTGCCGTCGGTGGCCGGAGTGCTGGTGGCATAGCCGTGTTCAGGAACACCCATACCACTGTAGCTATCTTCAGATTTTGTGGGTTTGAGTTCCTTCTGCCAAACTGATTTGCCCGTTTTGGCATCAACACATATAAGATGTCGCATCATGTTTGCCGAGCTACCTCCGCGATTTCCCGCGCCGTATCCTGTATAACAGCTCAGGTAAATACGCTCATTCCACACGATTGGGCTCGATGCACCGTAACCGGGTAGTTTTAGTTTCCATTTCAGGTTTTTTGTTTCACTCCAAGTGATTGGAGCTTTCTCTCCGAGACTTGTTCCATCCCCGTTGGGTCCGCGCCACTGGGGCCAGTTGCCTTTCTCGGCAGCGTTAGCTGATAGGAAGGTTATAATGAGGGCTAATACTAATTGAGTTTTTCTCATGGCAGTTCTGCAAGAATGCAATTTTAGAGACGGATGCCAAACAAAAAAGTTGCAGGAAATTTGATAATTGGAGGCACAAAAAAAAGGCGGCCAAGGCCGCCTTTTTGAATTTCTGGGTTTTAACAAGCTCTAGGAGTCACTGCGTTTAGGGCGAGGTTGATCCCGATTGCCTTCGCGGGGTCCGCGCGGGTTTTCACGACCACCGGCACCGGGCCTACTCTCACCGCGACCGCGTGGGTTTTCACGTCCGCCTGCACCAGGTCGACCTTCTCCGCGTCCGCCTTGGCCCCCTTCGCCGGGACGACGGAAATCAGGACGACCCCCTTGGCCACCTTGACCCGGTCGGCTGAATCCTTCACGACCACCTTGACCACGATCAAATTGTGGGCGCATTTCCTCCTGGTCAATCTTGCCATCCTTGTTCTTGTCCAAGGCGGCAAGTGCCTTCGCGGCATTTTTCAATTCGTCTGCACTTAGAGTACCGTCTTTGTTTTTGTCAATGGCTGCCATTACAGGATTGGGAGGCCTGAAGCCTCCGCGTCCGCCAGAGCCGCCGCGTCCGCCAAATCCACCGCCCTGACCCGGTCGACCTTGTCCGGGTTCACCAGCGCCTGGCCGACCTTGACCACCGCCAGGCCTGCCGCCTTGTCCACCGCCAAGTTGAGAGCGGAAAAACTCCTGCATTACTTCACGGGAAGGGCGTTCATCTTCATCTAGTTTGCCGTCACCATTCTTATCAAATTTTTTGAGCACGGCTTGGTGCATGTTCTGCTGCGGGGCTGCATCACGACCACCCTGACCGGGTCTGCCTTGACCACCACCGGGTCTGCCTTGACCACCACCAAGTTGTGCGCGGAAGAATTCCTGTAATTCTTCCTGCGAAGGGCGCTCCTTCTCATCTAGTTTGCCATCGCCATTCTTATCAAATTTTTTGAGCATGGCTTCGCGGATTCCTTCACGAGGATTGTCTCCGCCCCGTCCACCCTGTCCCGGGCGATCTTGGGCTTGTGAGGTCAAGCTGAGAGACATTAGTCCACCGAGAAAGGCGGGGATTAGTATTTGTTTTTTCATCATAAAATATAGGGTTACTGTTGAGACTCACGATGTCGTTCAAAACCGTTCGAGTCAATGGTAATGACGTACACCCAGAGGAAAGGTTTCACAGGAAAATATCGAATTATGAAATGCAATTGATAGTAACCAATCTCTTAATGGTAACGTCTGGGGAAATATAAAATGATGAATCGAAGCATATTGCTAGCCGGCGCCTTTTTGGCGCTACCCTTCTTTTCCAGTGCGCAAGCCCCGGCTTCAAAAGCTGCAGCTAAAGCCGAAAAAATTGCTTGGCATGGCACATGGAAAGGTGGTTTGGCTGAAGCCCAGCGCACAGGTAAGCCAATCATGCTGGTTTCGGCTGTGCCTCAGTGCCACTCGGTTCCCGGAGTTTGGTGACCGGGTAAAACCGGAATGGACAGGAGTTTCCTGGCCGACAAAGACGTTATTGCTGCTTCGCGAAAGTTCGTATGCATTCGTTTGGCAACTTACGAAAATGCTGAGGAGAATGAGGTGTTAAAAGGTTTTTATGCGCGTGGAGGCAATCTGGAGAATACCGTTTTCACCCTCCTAACCCCAGATGGAAAAACCAAGCTAGTCACGGCAGGTCGTAGTCCGGTATGGGCGTTCGGCGGAGTCAGTGGCTCTGGAGTCACTGCTCAACCCGAGGAGTCCATCAAGAAAATGGGCCAAACCATGGAAGCGATTGCTTTGGCCTACCCTGGTAAAGGTGAATCGGCAAAAGGATTTCCACCCTTGCCTTATATTGCCGATTTGCGCCTCGCGCTAAATGTAACCGCAGCGGACCGCCAACCTCTGATTGTGGTTTATTCAAAGAGTGCAGAGCAGCGCAAGAAGATGGAACAGGAACTCTCG
>CBFHWX010000002.1:0-8005 GCA_965659445.1 Limisphaerales bacterium
GAGAGACAGATAAAGAGTACATTTTACTCAACAACAAGCGGGCGGCCTTTTGGCCGCCCGTTCTTTTTTATCCAACGAGTGATCCTAGCGCTGTGGCCATCCGTTCGCCGACAGATGCCCAGGTCTCGCCATATCTCTGTCGAAATAAGCGGGTGCTGGGGTACCATGGGCTGCTTTCCCCCTCCCAACCCCAACGCCAGTCTGGAGCGAAGCTTAATAACACCCATGCGGGTTTACCCAATGCTCCGGCCAAATGCGCTACTGCGGAGTCTACGCAAATTATTAAATCCAGTTTTGCTATTACCGCCGCAGTGGCAGCGAAATCGGTCAATTGATCGGAACTATCCTGAATCATACCAGCCCAATCCGAAGCAGCTATTTGTCCGGTCTCCTCACCCAGTTGCAGACTCTTCCATTTCACTCCATCTACTGATAACAGCGCTGTCAATTCGCTCAACAAAACCGAACGTCGATCCAAGGGCTGATTGCCCGAACCCGCCCAAGCAAGGCCGATTTCTACGGGTTTTTCTGTATTTATTTCCGTGAAATTCCCCAGATAAGGTGTCTTCTTAGGAATCGTTTCCAGAGAATCACCGAATACGCCGGGTAGGCTCATCAATGGTAAATGCGCGTGGAAAGTGTCATCGGGTGGTTTGTTCGTAACTAACTCGTCAAGTCCGTTAATTGTAGCCAACAAAGTGCGCAGTGATTTCGGTGCCCACAACAAGATACGGCCGGCACGTTCAGCTACATAAGGAGCATAACGTATCATTTGCAGTGTGTCGCCGTAGCCCTGCTCAGCGTGCAGCAGCAGTGTTTTTCCGGGCAACTCCTCTCCCTGCCAACGTGGGACAGTAAAACCATGGTCAGGAGTAGTGCGGCTGGGCAGTTGGAAACGACATTCGTAATCAGCCCAAGCATCTGGGAATTCGCCCAATAGTCCTCGTAGAAAAAAACGCTGCCAGATTGCTTCAGGATCGTCGGGAGCCAGTTCAATGGCACGATCAAAGCATTGGCGCGCTGCCGACAACAGGCCATAGTCCAACTGTGCGATGCCTAGTAGCCGATGTGCCCTGGATTGCTTCGGTTGCAGTACTGTGGCTTTCCGATGGCAGTCTATGGCCTCGGGTAGTTCATCTCGATGTTCATGAGCGAGTCCGAGGTTTTGCCAGGCGTCGGCGTAATCGGGATTTATTTCCACAGCTCGTTGCCAGTAATTAATAGCCTTGTCAAAATTATTTTGAGCCTGCCAGGTGTGTCCGATCGCATCTAAGATTTCCGGGTTATCCGGCCGGGCGGTTTGCACCAACTCAAAGAATTTGCGAGCCTCTTTCCATTCTCCTCGGTCTTGGTGGAGCAGGCCCAGTTCCATCAGGACCTGCACGGAGTGCGAATTAATCTTAAAAGCAGCTGCAATGTGTTCGGCTGCCTCATCCAAGTTTCCTGCCAAACGTGAGGTTTGGCAGTTTTGAATGTGAATCTCTAGTTGTGGTGTGTTCCCACCCGGCATAGGGCGTTATTACCAGAACCGTACCAGTCAATCAATCAATCGCCATCCCCTGCTCCTTGTATTCGTTTAGTTTGTTGCGCAGTGTGCGAATATTGATTTCCAGCACCTTCGCCGTTCGCGTGCGATTGCCTTCGCATTGGGCGAGCGTGGCCAATATATGCTGTTGCTCCAGCTCCGCCAGCGAGGTAGGTGCACCGTTGGAAACGGTTGTTGCGTTTTCTGTAGCAGTGAGTTGAGAAGTTGGAACGCTGTCTTCAATTGCGCCGGTGGGCGCGTCACCGGCGCCGGTTTGGGGTGGGGCAGTAAGACCGAGCTGTTCGGGATGAATGTAACCGTCCTCGCCGCATAGAATCACGGCTCGCTCTATCACATTTTGTAATTCACGAATATTACCGGGCCAGTCATGCGAATTGAGCGCCTCCATTGATTCAGGGGTAAGTCCCTTGACAGGCATCCCGTGTTTGCGCATGTAGCGTTGATTGAACGATTCGGCAAGTAGTGCCACGTCCCCATCACGTTCGCGCAACGGTGGCACATGTACAGGCACAACGTTAAGGCGAAAATAGAGGTCCTCCCGGAATTCTTTTTTATCCACACTTTCTTTAAGCTTGCGGTTGGTGGCGGCGACAACGCGTACATCTACCTTGATTGTACGGTTGCCACCCACGCGCTCAAATTCACGCTCTTGTAGCACTCGAAGTAACTTGCTTTGAATGGGCAGTGACATCTCGCTGATTTCATCCAGGAAAATTGTGCCGCCATGTGCGAGTTCAAAGCGTCCTTCGCGCTTGTTGGTCGCACCGGTGAAGGAGCCTTTCTCGTGGCCGAAGAGTTCGCTTTCAACGAGGTTCTCCGGCAGCGCGGCACAGTTGAGCATGATAAACGGTCCGTCCTTGCGAGTGGAATTCCTGTGCATGGCGCGGGCGACGAGTTCCTTGCCGGTGCCGTTTTCGCCCTGAATCAGCACTGTGGCATCTGTTTGTGCCACCCGACGGATGAGTTTACGCATCTGTTTGGTGGATTCGGATTCGCCAAGAATCTCGCTCTCGGGATCCTCACTTTCCTGATGAGTGAGAAACTGGTTGACGTTGAGCACCTGAGCAAACTGCTCGGTCTTATGAAGAATGATCTCGACCTGCTCGTTGGAGAACGGTTTGATCAAGTAGTCAAACGCACCGTCGCGCATGCATTGTACGGCAATGTCCACCGAGCCTTCGGCCCCCATCATCACCACCATCGGCTTGGCGGGCCGCAGGTTGACCTCCACAAGAAACTCCGCACCGCTTCCGTCAGGCAATGATTCATCGAGGAGCATGAGGTCAAAATTTCCCTTACCCAGCTTATCATGAGCTTCCTGGATAGTGCCGCACTCAGCGACGTCGATACGTTTTTTGCGCATGTAGTGCGCCACCTGTTTTCGAAGGAATTCCTCCTGGGCGACAATGATGACTTTCTCGACAGGCATGGCCTAAGATGGGTCCTTGTACATCTTCGCAACAAGGTTGGGATTCTGGCGTTGGGCCGGAGGTAAATGGCTCGTCGGTACGAGTTTGTTACGGAGCATGAGCTGTTCGTTCTCACGGTCGAGCGAAACAATCTTCATGATCAGATCGGTACTTTTCTTCAGGAGATTGCCAATGTCGGGCCTTTGATGGCGTTCGGTGGGCTGGAGGCGCATCCACGCTTCCTTGTGGGTTAGGATGCCTTCTTGGGCTGAGTTGAGGCGCTCCAGCATGCCCTGGCGTCCGGCTTGCAGGGCTGCAAGGTCGTCTACCGCAGAGGTCTTTAGTTTTTGGTGTTCCTGCTGAATAACAGAAAGAATTTCTCCGCACAGAGAAATGTGCGACTGCAATTCATTCGCCAAAGCCGAGAGCGCATCGGGCGATGCGCCAGCTTCAGGATGAGACTGTTCTTGGGGGGAGCTCATCAGTTTTGGTCGAGTTTTTTAAGTTGTTATTATGGGGTAATTTCAGATGCTTCTTTATTACGCTTGATGTCCGAGTCCAATAATTTCACGCGGAGGCGAGTGATATCCCGAATCACCTTAATTGTTGGATTATTTTTTACATCGCTCGGATGCATTTCACACAAATCCATTATGGACTTATACTGTTTAAGTGCTTCGTTGGTGTTTCCGAGCCGGTGATGGCAAAAACCGATTTGCTGGCGGATTAGGATTTGGCTGTGGTATGACTGATCATTCAGCAACGCCCATTTGTAATATACCAGGGCACTCTTAAGATTACGGCGCCATGCCTCAATTTCATTTGTTCTGCCGCCGCTGGAAAGAACAGTCACCATTTGTTCCCGGTTGTCCTCCATCAGCGCTGTACCATTCGTGAACAATCGGTTGGCAATATCAATGACCACACGCACCCGGGCGTTCGCCCAAGCCCTGCGTTGATCGTTTGGAGTGGATTCGTTTTCAAGCAGGACCTCCATGCTTTGCCATACGTGCTGGTATTTGGCCAAGGCATTATAGGCCATTATTTGATAGTACCTAACCTCACCCGAGTGATTATGTGAAATGATTGAGCCAGCTCCAGCAGTCCGATTGATGAACTCTGCGGCATGGTACTCCATCTTTTTCCAGTACTCCTGACGGTTTTCATTGAGTTTCTGGATCTCGGCTTTGGTTTGCTTTAGCTCGGTTTCTACGTCTCTAAATACCGGAGAAGTTTCTGTTTCCAAGTTAATTTGTTTCCGCTTGAGTTTGCGAAGCTTGATGCGGGAAATTTCATCCGCCTTGGAGAGACTGCGGAGCAGCTTGAGTTCAATGAAATCGGTATTCATTTCCTCTTGTTCCGCTTTCAATAGGCGCTCGTACAAATCGTTCGCAGCAATGTAATCCTTCAATTCCAGGGGATTGGCCCCCTCGTAATAAGTGTTCGCAATTTGGCTGCGGGCCACCAGAACAATGCGTTTGAACCGGGTAAGGTTATTAACCTTTTGTTGGGTCGCGGCAGAAAGCACAGAGTAATAGGTAGACAATGCCCGTTCGGGTTGGGCCATTTGTCGATAGATCCACGCTTGACGAAGGAGAATCTCGGGAATGTAGGGATCGGAAGCTGGGCTATTGCCCTCCACGCCACCTTCAGAGAGGCGCTCGTTGCTAGTCAAGTCTTCAGGGCGATCGTCGCCAGTCAAGCCTTCAGTACGGTAAATGTACTCCGACCAAAATCTCAATGATTCTAAAAAATCTTCTTTTATTTTTTTCTGCAGTTTCTGCGCCTTGTTTTGGTATTCTTTGGCTTTTTCCCGGTGCTCGGTAGAGGCAGCTTTAAGTGCGTTGTTCTTACGCAGAAAAACATTGTGATCTTGCTCGAGATCCGAGTCGGTCTTTAGAGCAGCATCTTGAATTTGATCTTCGTATTTCTTGAGTTCCGCAATCAGTTCGATGATCGTCGCGTGCCCGACATTACTATCTTCCGGTTGGGCGGGCTCGGGTTTATCCGTGGCAAGGGTGCTCAACCTGCGTTCAATGCGTTGGATCCCGATCAAGCCCAGCATTTGACTGTTGGCCCAAGCATGAAGTTCCAGAATACGGGCGCGTTCAAGTTGAAAATCTGCTCGCGCTAAATACTCTTGAGCCAACGCTTTGTGTGAAACTGCGCTGTGCTCATAGTAACGGGCCAGATAGATGACTGCCTGCCGCTTGGCATCAAGCTTGATGGCCTTAGACGCATCCGAATTCACGATTTTGGTCAAGGCGTCGATTTGATTCGTCAAGGAATCCGCATCCACATTCCCGGGAGTGAGAGAACGCGTCTTGATGTTACCGGGGTTTTTAATTTTCTCCTGCAATAAACCTGCATTATAGCGATTTGCGTCCAATAGCGCGTCAGGTGTCACTTTGAAGGAAATGTTGGTGTCGTTAATGCGAAATATTTCAACATAATCGTCTGCTCCCGGCGCCAGACGCCAAAGGGATTGGCCTTTGTTATCTGTGTCTTGCTCCCATTTGAAGATATGCGTATGGGCATGGCCGTCTTGATTAAACTTGGCCGTGGCCAATACTTCGCGCTTACCTTTGAGTTGGAGATGGCTTATCGTTCCACGGAATCGGTGGAGCACATCGATAGCCGGAGTATAATTTTCATCTCCATCGCGGTTATGCAGCTCCCAGGTGATCAACTGCACTGTGTCGTTTTCCAAGGTTGCGCCGTCCTTCGCCTGGAGATCCCATGCCGAATCGTCCTGCACTTCACTCATGGATGGCTTGCCGGTTAACTCACCTTCTCCGCTGCTCAGTGACTGATACTTAATGAATAGTTCCAAGTCGCGATCGAGTGTGGAATCGGTTGGGTATCTGAACGTCTGTTCTGTAACGACGACTCGATCCTTGTTAAGAATGAGATGAGAACCTACCCGCAAGTTTTCCTTCACGAGCGTGACGGTTTGTTTTCGGGCATCGCCTGTTTCCTGCGAGTTCAGGTTATGGAGTTTCTGATGCCATTCGAGGATCATCTTGGTGCCGGAAATTTCCTCGGCCGTGATAACGATTTTTAGATTATCTGCCTTGTCTTGCGGTGCTTTGGGCGGATGTATTTTCCGGATGACGGCCTTCTTTCCATCCACAATGAGGGCGGTGCCCTCGGTCAATTCCTGCCAGGGATTGGTGATGTCTCGGATACGCCGAGCTAGCATAATCGGGCTGCCCTGCTTTAACTGGCCAAGGGGATTGATCACGCGAGTGACCGTGATGTCGCCAATACTCAGGCCATATTCCTCCAAGGGAGTGGGCACGCCGGAAAGATTCGACATGGACAACTTGGGTGCGGCTGTCTCTTCAGCTGCCTTAAGGCCAAAGGCCATTAGCAGGGCAAAGCAAAGGAAATGGCGCGTAGTTTTTATGGTCATTTTCTTCGGTAAGTGGCGCTGCTGCCTCGCGGCAAAAGCGGATTCATTGTGGGATGTGTGTAAAGTGAGGAGCCGTTGAGCAGAATCCGACTTTGGTGAGTACCATTGGCATCCACACTGAAATAGCGAAGAATCTGTGGATTTATAAACGCGCCAATCGCGGGGTTCACGCTAGCGGCCTGCGGTTGTCCAAAGGGTCCCATCATGGCCGGTGCGGGAAGTAAATATGTTCTGGCTTCCACTACTTTGTCTGGTGGCATGGTCGGAAATTGCATGGCGGGGATGGTGGGGGCGGCGGTACCAGCCGGGTTTAGCGGCTGGGCCGGGTTGCTGGAAGCTAGCGGTAGAGGCTGTGGGTCGGGCGTAATAGGCAGTGACGGCAAGGAGTAAACCGGAGGCCGTGTGCGATCAGCTTTTCGTAAGCCGAAGGGAGTGCCGCGATTCAGATATCCGGGCTTGGGTGGTGCAGCAAGTACCATTAAGTTCAAGGCTATTAACAGCGCGGCGGTTATTAAAATGGGATGGTGATTTCTCATTAAATGATCCCCTCGTACAAGGTGCTCGGTGGTGGTGTCACGGGGCTAACTTGGCCACCTCGGCCGTAGGTGCCGGCTGTGGCACTGGAACTGGGGAACATCCCCTGCATGATTTCTTTCATGAGGTCCAGCGAACGCTTAAGCAGCATATGGTTTTGGCGCAGCCATTTCTGGATGCGTTGCAGTAATTGATTGATCTCCTCCACCAACGCACTGAGCAGTGGTTGCACTTCGGGGGGCAGCATCTCGGTCATTTGACGAAAGGTGGTCTCCTCGGAACCGCCCAGGGTGGCCATCAATGCCCGGCGGCAGGTCTCGCGCTCGGTGCGGGCGATGGCTACTTTTTCCAATTGCTCATTCACCTCGTTTAGGTTCAGGAGCAGCTCATTGGCGGAGCGATTAATGATGAACTGCTGCTGCTCTTGCATGAGCGCCAAAATCTCGCCGTATTGCGTGAGTTCTTCGCGCAAAGCTGTGATCAGGTTGTTCAGTTCCTCATTCATTTTTTGTCGGCGGCTTCTGTCTTGGCCCGGTCGGCTTGCGTGAGTTCATCGGCCAAATCACGCGGCATCAGCTGATGACGGAACATCTGCGACATTCCAAACTGACCGGATTTGCTGATGGTGTCAGCCAGCGTGTTCGTGATCATGTCTTGATAAATCCCTTTCTGCGCGGGATTCATGCCCTCATTGCCACTCATCATTGTCTTGGTGGCCTCGTTGAGGAATTGCCGCAGCAAAATCGCCTCAAAATGTCGTGCCACCTCACCAATTTTCTCGGCCTCGGTCAACTTATTGTTCTGCGCCAGTTGCTCCATCCCTAGGTGGTTGGCACTCATTGTTGACATGTGGATCGGTATAGCCATGTTTCCTTATTAATATCGCTTATCGAATGTAATCGAGCAATGACGTTTTCATTAGCAAACCGCCTGATTGAAGCGCGGCGGTGTACGCGTTTTGTATTTCGTTGAGCCGTACTAGACTGTCGGCCAGATCGACATCGGCCTCATTGGAAACCAGCGGCTCGATCGAGGCCACCTGCGACTTGGTGATGGCCTCGGAGGTCTCCAGTCGTGAAAGTGTCGCTCCGATGCTGCTGA
>CBFHWX010000002.1:8015-87112 GCA_965659445.1 Limisphaerales bacterium
CTGAAATGATCAATAAAATTCACCTCATCTTTATTCAGATTACCCAATACGGTGTCCTTGATGTTGGTTAGCGCCGTATGATTGGCATCCTTGGCCAGCGATGTGTCTGCTGCGGTCGCCAAATTATCCCGTAATGCAATCAGGTTGGTGATGAAATCGGCATCATTGGCAGAATTTTTGAGTATTCCCTTCACTCCCTCAGCTGAGTAGTTGCCGTCTACGGATGTGGAAAGGGCGATGTCGATTTTAGCGCTATTGCTGTTGCCGTCAAAACTAACAGCTGTAATCTTTTCATCGCTGTCACGGGAGGCTGTGTAGGTTGCGTCTTTGCTCTTTGTACCCGAGAAAATATAGACGTCCCGGTACTGAGTATTGGAGAGGCGTAGAGTCTCCTCCAATAATTGATCTACTTCCTTGGCGTAAGCCGATAGTGCGACAGGGGCCTTGGTTCCGTCAGCCATGGTGGCAATTTCCGAGGCCCGATCGCTCAGGCGTTTCATGGCATTCACCGTGGAATACACTACGTTCGCATTCTCGCGCAGGGTGGCAATGTTATCCTGATACTGCGTGAGTTGGCTGCGTTCATTGCGCAGATCCAACACGCGTCGCATGGCCTTGGGATCGTCACTCGCAGTGGTGATGCGCTGACCGGTGGAGATCTGCTGCTGCAGACGCGCCTGCCGCTCTGCCAGCTTGCTCATTTGCAACCTCAGGTCGGTCGAAAAACTATTTGATGAGACGCGCATGGTTAACGTTGCATGTTCATGACATCATTCATGAGTGTGTCCATGGTGGAGATCAATCGGGCTGAGGCTTGAAAGGCGCGTTGGTAAATAATAAGGTTTGCTACTTCCTCATCAATTGAAACGCCCTGCACTGAGTCACGTTGCTTTTCCAGCATGCCTTGTACCGCTAATTGGTCGATGAGTTTGGTGTCCGTTAGCGCCATTTCTTGGCCAAAACGGCTGATAGTGTTGCCGTAGTGTTCACTGAAAGTCATGTTGCTGAGCCCGGAAATAGCAGTGGCTTCCAGATTGGCAATAGATCGAATCACAGCGTTGTCGCCGACTTCATTTGTGCCGGCTGCCTGCAGTAGCCGAGGATCGGTGGTAATGGTGGCATTAACACCAATATCACTGGCATTGGTGCCGGTGAAAAATGTCAGGGAATCGTCCTTAACGCTGTTGAGGTTATAACCGGTTTGATGTAGGGCATTCACCTCAGTGATCAGGTTGCTGGCGAGGGAGTTGATTTGATCCCGTAAATCCTGAATTACACCATCACGTACATCAATCAGACCCTTTACTGAACCGGATTGTAGTGCGAGTACTTCGCCGGTTCTGTTGTCGGCAATAAAATTCATGCCATCACTGTCGGTGTGCAGTTTCACTGAGCCGGTCATGGCATTGTCAGTTATCATTTCATAGCCATCGATAAACACGCTGAGCTTGCCATCCTCATTTGTGGTCGTGGTGATATTGACTAACTCGGAGAGATTTTCCAGGGCCGCCTGCATGGCATCCCGAATCTCGTTAGCCGCGCCTTCGACAATCTCCGTATTGCCGACGGAGGCAGCATGAATGGCGACTGACTCAAGTTTCGCGTTTACGTTGTCAACCTCGTAACCCTCCTCGTCATTGATGGATGATTGTAAATCACTCAGTCTGCGATCTACGATGTTCATCTTGTCAGTAAGCTTTTGTGCATTGAATACAACGGTCTGCCGTTCGGCGGTTGAAGTGGGGTTTGCGCTTAACGACTGCAACGAACTGAAGAGACCTGTGAGGCCTTCGGCCACACCATAACTACCATATGATTCTCCCGCATCAATGCTCTGCCGATCCAAGGTTTGACCTAGGGAAGCCTCAGCGCGACGCAGATGGCGTTGCTTGGTTTCGAGATATTTGGTGATGCTCTTTTCCGAAGTGATCGCCTGATCGACAGCATAATCACGTAATTGCTCTATCCGCGCCACCTCGCTACCGGAACCTTGCGGTCCCTGTTCGGTGGGGATCGCCACTGCGGCAGAAATTTTAACGCGTTGACGTGCGTAAATCGGATTGGCGGCGTTGGCGAGGTTGTGACCGGAAACCTCAGCACCCTGGCGTGCGGTCTGCATCGCATTCCGCGCCATCTCCATGGTTCCCATTATGCCTAGTCCGCCCATCTTTTTATCTCCGTTCTAAATCGATTTTATTTCGCACTTTATTGCACAATCAATTCCGCCTGCAGTGCTCTTGCTTTCTTGAGCTCCTGAAAAATAGACATCATATCACGTGGTGTTGCGCCGAGGCTGTTTAGGGCCATGGCCACTTCCTGGACCGTGGGAAGTTCCGGGAATACCTGCATAGCTTTGCCGCTCTCGGTAATATCCACCGTGGTACGCGGTAAGATGGCCGTTGTCCCTTGCGCTAATGGTGCGGGTTGTACGGCTTCCGGTGTTTGGGTAATTGCGAAGAAAATGTTTCCGTGTGCAATCGCGCAGCTTAGAATACGCACGCGTGAGGTGGCTACGATGGTGCCCGTCTTTTCGTTCATTACCACCAGCGCCCTGGAGTCAGGGACCACTGTGATGGCATGCAACTGCGCAATAAAATCAATCGGAGAGGCACGGAATTGGTCGGGCACAATCACACGAACGGAATTGCCATCAAGCGCCTCTGCAATGAGACCGCGACCCCCAAGACGTTGGGAGTGCCGATTGATCGCCTCCTTCATTCGAGCCGCCAGTGTGAAATCTGAATCGCGCAGGACTATGTTGATCTGGTTATTCCTCACTAAGGTGACATTGACTTCCTTTTCCACCAGTGCACCATTCACGATTTGGCCGGCGGTGGGATGATTCTTCGTGACGGCTGCAGCTCCATCACCGAGTGAGAAGGCGTTGTTGCTCACCGGGCCTTGTGCGACAGCATACACTCTGCCGTCTAGGCCCATCAACGGGGTGACGACCAGCTGGCCGCCCGTCAATGAGGTGGCATCCCCGACGGCGGCCACGGTCACGTCAATTGTTGAACCGCTCTTCATGAACGGAGGCAATGAAGCGGTGAGCATCACGGCAGCGGAGTTCTTAGAAGAAACCGAGGTTGCCGGTACGTTGATGCCGAATTGCTTGAACATGTTGGCGAGCGATTGCTTCGAGTAAACAGTGTCCTTGTCGCCGGTGTTGTTCAAGCCAACGACCACACCGAACCCGGTAAGTTGGTTGGGACGTGCGCCGGCAACGAATCCGAGATCCTTGATCCGTACGCCTCCGCCCACGGCATTAGCGCGGAGCGGGTTGATTGGCATGAGATTAGCGCGGATGGCAGTGGGATTTGGGAGTGGCCGTGGAGCCGTTGCCGGTTGGCCAAACGCTAGCATTGGCACTAATGCCCAGAATGGAATGCGAAGTCGCTTAAACATTGTTGTTACCTTTGATTAATTGTTTAAAATGGGTTAATTTTGTCCCAGAAATTCATGAACCAACCTTTTTCCTTGGCCGAGGTGATCACCCCAGAGGATTTGAAGCGAATGTTCAGGTCCGAGATGAGATAACTGTAAATCGTGTTGTCTGACTGAATGTCGAAGGGCCGGACCGCTCCACGCATTACGATTGTTTGCGACTCACCCCCATATGTTGCGCTTCGGATGCCTTCTACGATGAGATTACCATTGGGCAACACATCCACCACGCGTACACTGAAGCGGGAGGTGATGCTGTCCGAATTATCGATGGTCCCCGTGCCCTTGTGACTGGTGGTGTTCGAGAGCTTCATCGCGGGATATGCTCCCCCGCTTTTGAAGGCTCCGCTACCGCCGGTGGATGTACCAAACAGAAAGGAACTGATGCTTGCATCGGTTTCGCTATCCCGGGATGTTTCAGTCTTTGCGGCGCGCTTGGCTGCGTTACTTTCCTGCACGCGAACGTTGAGGACGTCGCCCACGAACCGCGCCTTCTTGTCGGCAAACGGACTGCGGCTGACATCGTCCTTCCAAAGTGAATCTGCCCTGACCCAAAATGTCAGGAGCAGGCTGGTAATGAATATAGTTACGGTTTTCATAAAATTTATAGGCTCAGTTGCACGGTTCGGTCATTGATGATTCTGCCGCGAATTTCCTTATAGGAGGAATTGTTACGGAGGCGGATCACGTCGCCAGGGGCGCCTTCCTCTAGTGCCAACAGATTGCGTAATTCAATCCGTAACGCCTTGTAGAGCAGCACACCGGTTACCACCTGATTGCGCAAGATCACTGGGGTACGGCGTACGTGGCGGGGTAGCAGCACCATGCCCGTGCTCATGCTCTGGGTGAGTTGCAAAGTGCTGTCGGGTTTGCCTTCCCACACGCCGGTGCGGAGGTTAATGACGTCCACCTTTTTACGGACGAGCTTTACCTTGTCCAGCAGTGCGTGGCGTGAGGCAATTTTTCCCGTAAGCCAAACTTCCTTAATGAGTTGCGCCTTAAAAAAACCGGTCCACTCCCCCACGCGTCGGCCATCCACGAGTAGCGCGTATTGCGTTCGCATAAATGCGGCTGGGCCGGTGGGCGGGTGGGAGACGATTTGCACTTCCACGAGGGCGTTGGCCGGAACCGGCACTGCGGGCAAAGGGCGGGTTGATGACAACACCAGTTTGGCGTCGCTAATTTCAAATGCCTTTTGCAGGGCCTCGGTTACCATGGGAAGCAATTGGCTGCTGGTAATTTCCTTGGTGGCCGCAGGCAGCGCAGTGGTGCTGGCGAGTAGCAGAAAGATGAAAAAGCGTATCATATCAGTATTGTGTCAGTGTTTATCCGCGCAGACGATTGCTCATGCTCATCATTTCATCGGCGGCCTGGATGGATTTGGAGTTTATTTCATAAGCGCGCTGGGCCTTGATCAGGTTCACCATTTCCTCAATCACCTTCACGTTGGAAAGCTCGAGCCACCCCTGTTGCACCTGGCCCATGCCAGCGAGGCCGGGAGTACCGGTTTCTTCAGTGCCCGAAGCGAGAGTTGCGCGGTAAAGGCTGCTGCCAAGGCTTTCCATGCCGGCTGGATTGGCGAAACGGGATAGGGTGATTTGCCCCACAGTGGAGGTGACGCCTTGATCGGTGAGTGACACTGTACCATCCGGCGAGATTGAAACATTCGTGGCCGTGGAAGGAATGGTCACACCGGCAAAGCTTGTGACCGGCATGCCGTCATTGGTGACGATACCGCCGGAGTTGTTGAACTTAAAGCCGCCATCGCGGGTAAAGGCGTCGCTGCCATCCGCCATGGTCACCTTGAAAAATCCGTTGCCGTGGATGGCGAGGTCCATTTTCTCACCCGTTTGGTACAGCTCTCCGCCTTCGAAATTCTTGGCGGTGGCCACCGGACGTGAACCGTGGCCGACCTGCAGTGAGGTGGGTATTTGATTGCCAGCGCCTGCCTCTGAACCGGCTGCTCGGCTGGTCTGGTAAAGCAAATCCTGAAATTCAACCTTGGATTTCTTGAATCCCGTCGTGTTCACGTTCGCCAGGTTATTGGCGATCACGTCCAGGTTCATTTGCTGGGCCTGCATGCCCGAGGCTGAGGTATATAGTGCGCGTAACATGGTGTATTCCTATTGTGTGTTCCCGAGTTCCCTAATCAGTTTACCCATTTGTTCGTCATGGATTTTCATGATCTTCTGGTTTGCTTCAAAATGTCGAAGGGAGGTCATAAGCTCGCCCATTTCAACCATAGGTGTGGTGTTCGAGCTTTCCAAAAATCCCTGCGCAATTCTTGTCTGCTCCGGATCAGTCGGTATCGGCGTTGCGCCGTTGGGGGTGAAATATCCCCCGCCGATCCGTTTCAGGATTTTCAAATCTTTTTCTTCGAAATTCATTATTTCAATTTTCCCCAGAGACGCCCCGCCTTGGGACACCATGCCATCAGAACTAACCGTGACGGGGGATGCGGTGTCGGTGGCGACGGTGATCGGGCCGCCTCCGCCGGCTAGCCTCATGAGATATCCATCATTGGTCATCAATTGGCCGGCGGCGTTCACTTGAAAAGACCCGTTGCGGGTGTAAATCGTCTCGTTATTCGGGCCCGTTATACCGAAGAAGCCGGGGCCATCAATGGCCAGACTGTTGATGTCGCCGGTACGGACAAGAGAGCCCTGGTCGAAATTGATGTAGCCGACCATCTTTGGCAGCATGAATTGTAGTTGCGTCTTGTCCGCAGCCTGCATCGCATCATTGAACATAGCCGCACTTACCGAATGAAAGCCCACATTGTGCCGCTTGAAGCCGGGATTGTTCGCAGCCGCGAGATTAGCGGCGATCACATTCTGACGTTGCTGCGTTCCTTCAAGAGCGGCGGCTGCTTGGTATAAACTGACATTCATACGGCCTTCGACGCAGCACATAGTATGCCATAGATTTATAATAACAATTTAGAGCCAAAATAAACAAAAACAGCCTTAAAAAGGCTGTTTTATTGCTGGAAGATTAATAGTAGACGGGATTGCTCGGGTAGATTTGTCCTGTATTTTTGAGATCAGGTGTAGGTTTGCCAGTAGTTCTCCCCTGCCTTGCCACCGTAGGCCTGATTAACTTTGCGGATGTTACTGGCCGCTTGATCTTCGGACTGGATTTGTGTGCGAACCGATTTCATTTCCGTATCCAAACGGGCGTGGTTGAGTTCGGTCATGTTCAGCAAATTGCTTACTAGATCTTGATCTTCATCGGTGAAATCTTCGCCCTGATAATCTTCCAGCAATCCTTGAAGCTGGGATTTTTCATCCAGCAACCGATTTAGCTCGCTCCAATCGCGTAGGGTGATGGCGGTGGATTCCACCTCGGAAAGCCGTTTCCATTCCTTTAACAAAGTGGTGGTAGGAGCGGTCATAGTATTATCCCATCACCGAGAAACTGGGCCGTTCACCTGGCGAGGGCCCCGGATTGGGTGCGGGCGTCGGAGTAGGTGGAGTGGTATTCGGCGCGTAGGCCTGCGTGGGCGTAGGCACTACCGTAGAGGCCTCCTCATCGGTTTTGTTGAAGGACTCACTCCAGGCATCGCGCAATTCACCAATGCGTTTGAGAATTTCCTCGAGGATCGCTTTGTCTTTGCGGATGTTTGCATCCTGCAAACGCGTATCAAAATAGTCGTACAGACTGATCAGGCTATGCCCGAGTTCACCCGCTTTTTCCACATCCAGACTGCGGCTCAATTCACGGATGATGGCTTGGGTTTTGGTGATATTGGTGTGAACGGTGAGGTTGAAATCCAACGGGTCGTCCTTTTCAAAAGCACGAATGGCCGTACCCAAAAAACGAATCGCGCCATCGTAGAGCATCACCACGAGGTTTTCCGCCGAGGCAGTCCTCACCGCATTCACGCGATACGCGTTTAGCTTGTTAGCGCTATTCATCAATCCACTCACAGCACTTTTCGTGCCGTGCAGTGGAGGAAGCAAAGGGGTTCAGCCGTAACTGAACGTTAATCCTGATTCTCCGCAATCTCACCCGCGATGAGTTTTGAGAACTGATCGATCGCATCCTGGGGGGGGTAACGATCGGTTTGAACCTCTTCCCGCAGGCGGTTTTTTACTTGGTCGAAATGGGCCTCAACATCGGCCTCTACTTGGGTGAAATCCGGGGAACGCGTGAGATTGGCGTCCATTGCATCCGTCGGCGCAACCATATCCACGGAGGCAGTCTGATCTCCCTGCGCTTGGGCAATTTTTTGCGGCCCTTGCGCTTGGCTAGATGCGTTTAAATTAACTTCTCTCATGGTCACTCCGACTCTGCACTCTCTGCCATAAATGGGCAAAAAGCAACTATTTTTTCGTCAAAACGTGCCTGGACGGGCGGCTGGAGACGTCGGGTTTTCCTGTTTTTCCAGCGAATCCGCCTCATCCGAGTCTGGCGTTTCCGAAGCCTCTTCTGGTATTTCGGAACTGCTTTGACTATTAGTACTATCGGCAGATTTGAGCATAACTTTAGGGTTTTTCTGCGTAAAAGTTCCAATCAGTTCACCCAAGGAAAACCGGGCCATTTCACGGGGCGAATCAAGTACTAATAATTGTGTGGCGGCCACGTTATTCTGGGATAATCTCTCTCGAATATGACGGCGTAGGGCGTTGGCTACAGTGGCTTGGCCGGCGTCAAACACCTCATCTGCTGCCCAAACCAATTCCTCTGTTTCTAAGTCGAACAAATACAGTTTCCAGCCCACGGCCATGGGAGGGTAGGCACGGAAGGTTGTCAATTCTGAAAAGAGCACGGCTTGACATCCAGTTTCTTCTTTGATTTTGGAGATGAATTCAACGGGCAACCGTGAATCAGCATAAAGTCCCCGCATTCCTATTAGGGTGTCGAGTCTCTTCGGAGTTACGGTGACTATGTCAAAAACCCGTGCCCGAGATAGTTCCTCGGTGAATACTTGTCTGATCAGAGGCACACCTCGCTCGGCGGCTCGGTTGCCACGGCCGGGCACCAGCGGCATTACTGCCACGCGCTGAAGATTGGCCGAGGGACCGTCTGGACTGGTGTATACATTGCCCACCTTGTGGAATGGGCCTACATACGAGGGATCCCAATTTTTTGCGATCTGTGCACAGCCGATGGATCCTAGGGTTAGGGCGCCGAACAGTATGGATACTAGTATTTTTGATTTCATTATGAATTATTTTACGTTGTTAAAGCGTGAAGCGAGAAAAGACATTTGTTGATTAATTTTGGCTTGCGCTGATTCCATGGCGACAAAGCTTCTGATGAGGGCTTCACGATTAGATTTTACGCGACGTTCGTGATCGGCGATTTGTTTATCGATACTCGTTATTTGGTCGGTCATATTTTCCTGCGTGGTGGCCAGTGACCCATCGTCGTCCAGCAGGTTATCCAGGTATGTGTAAATTGAATTGGCAAGGCCATATGTGGTGGTCGTGAATAGTGTCTTCACCTGTCCAAGATTGTCGCGCAGCGCCGAATCCAGCTTGGACGAATCACTTAGCTCGATTTGATTGGTGTAACCGCTGGTGGCGTAGCCGATGGATTCTAGCCGCTTGATCGTGCTGGTGATTCCGGAAACGTCCTCGGTACCTTTGGAGCGGAGCTCACGGGAGATTTCCGCTGACAGGGGTTCGCCGGCCAAAATCCCCAAACTTACCTTCCCGTCAGCGTCTGTGCTACTGGCGGTAAGTGCAGTGATCATTGACTGGACTTTGTTCAACTCACTCACAAGCGTACCGATTGTATTCTTGATTTTTCCGGTGTCGGACTGAATCGAAACGGTTGCAGTGGTCGGTTTGTTATTCAGAAAATACACATCACCGGACTGTGCACCTGTTAAATCCACCGAGCTGGTGCCTGCCTCAGAGTCAGCCTGTGTGGTGTGCAGCGAGAATGTCGTGTTGGAGGTCACCCTTACGTAGTAGGTGGTGTCAGAGGACAGTCCCCCTGGGATCGTGCCCGGGCTGTAAAGGGTAACGGTATCACCGGTGGAGTAGCCGTGGGAGTTCTCGGTGGTGACGGTTTCCCCGGAGGTATCCACGCTGCTGATTCGGGCGGCGCCGTTGGCTTTGGTTGCTGTGACGCTCAAACCCTGGATGCCCGAACTGTTCTGATCGATCGCGTTGCTTCGGCTTACCAAAGGGCCGGTATCGTTGACTTTGTAAATCAGGTTGTTGCCGCGCGACAGGCTACCGCTATTGGCGGTGAGCAGGCGAGTTTTGGCTAGAAAATCACCACTGGTATCTGATAACGTAATACCCACGTCTCCCTCGGTTTTGTTGGTAAGTAGAAAGCGGTCATTCACCGGATCGTAGTTGGCGTAAACACTGGCTTCGGAGTTGTTGATCGTATCCAAGATATTGATGATCGAATCACTACTGGCGTAAGTGATACTGGTGCCATTGATACTGAATTCACCACTGGCCGAGCCGGCCCCGTCCGTCAGGTTTGCCTCATCCATCGTCTTGGAAAGATCAATGCCACCCAGTTTATCTGAGCTGGTGATGCTGGTCGTGCCATTGGCTGTAAGACGCAGGGATTGCAGGAAATTACTTGTGTCCGAGGCGCTACCCAGAACGATGGAGCTAGAGTCGGTCAGGGTCACCTTGTCTCCGCTTACGGAGTAGTCAAAGCTGCCTCCCACTGCGGTCTTGATGGCACTCAAAGTAGTAGTAAGCGAATTGTCTGTATCAATGGTAACCTGTGCGCCTTGCACCGTAACCGTGCCGGCTGTAATCGGGATGGACAATCCAGCGGAACTAATCGCTGCACTGGTGCTTACTGCCGCCCCCACATCTGTGGCCCCCAATTGCTTGGCTGACGTTGCCATCTGATAAATCTCAAACCGATAATCTCCAGAAGAAGTGCCTGCATCTGCAGTCGCGGTCGCGTGAGATGCACTGGAGGTGACCGTGCGGCTGTCATAAAGATCCGTATCTTTAAGTGTTTCAGAGGTTGTCTTGATCGAAGTGAGTTGAGATTTCAGGGATGTGTAGGCACTGTTTTTCTTGTAAATAGTGTTCTGCTCCACGCGCATGCGTCGCTGCGGTGCTCGTTCCACGTCGGAGAGCTGATCTACCATCGATTTCCAGTCAAAGCCGGAAACCAAGCCTGATACATTTAATTCCATCGTATCGTCGTTGTGAGCACATTACACGTGCCCACGAAAACACAGCAGGATAAATGCCAGAAAGGCGAAGGGATCAGTAATCGCAATCCAAATGAATGGACTGGCCACAGGAGCAATTGACGATGACCCGTCGTACCACGTCATCTTCGCGCTCGTATTCAAGAACAGGTGGGGTGGTTGAGGCGGATTCACCCTCATTTTCCATCTCCCCTTCTGGTGCGGGGGTAGGGGTCAGCTTAATCTCTGGTAGGGCCACCCGAGCTGGAGCGGCCGCAACAGCAGACCGAATGGCATCGGTGACATTTTCCAGTGATTCGCCGGTAAGATGATCCTGTAAAATCTGATGGATCTGGCCGGGTAAATCATTGGCTTCAGCCGGGGTGACCGGCGCGATTTCCGAGGGAGTATTGTCCACAGGAGTCCCGGTACTGGTATGCACAAAGGAAGTTGTGCTCTGGTTTCCTAAATCACCGCCAAATGGAACAAAATTTCCGGATGTCATGAGCTATTGAGATTGTCCGGCGCGAACCATGATGCTCACGCGGTTATGATAAGGATGGTCCGGTTTGGGTTGGTCCTTCAATGGTCTGGTGGCACCGAAGCCAACCATCTTATGAAATTGAGCTTCCTTTACACCTTCATCTTCCATGTGCTTGCGCACCACAAGGGCGCGCTTCGTTGAAATAGACCAGTGATCATCATCTTTGTCGTCCGTTTTCGCTTTGAAATTTCGCCCTGTGTGGCCTTCAACCTCAATGGATGTGGTGCTCAAAGTATCGGTGTGTTTGGCCAGCGTCCAAGCCACAATGCCAAAGAGCAGCTTGCCATAACTAGTCATCTCCGCTCCTCCCTCACCAAACAAGCGGCGGCTGGGATCATTGAAAAACTCAAGCAACAGTCCTTCGTCGGTCATATTAACCCGTAGCGTCTTCATGTCGATGTAGTTCGGATTTTGGATGAAGGCCACGACCAAGTCTTGATTCAACCGACGCACATGATCGAGAGGGATGGCCGATTGATTATCAAAATGCGCGCGCTTGGATTTAATCAAATCCGCGTTCTCGATGGGGATAATGCCCACCGATTGCTTGGTGATCGACTTGAACCGAGTTTTGAAATGTGCTGACACATCACCCTTAATTTTTTCATCCTGGTTGATGATCCAAAGCACAAGGAAAAGGGCCATCATCGCGGTCACAAAGTCCGCGTAGGCTACTTTCCATGCTCCTCCTCCGCCACCTGCCATAGTGCTTGCTTCGTTTTCTTTCGGTTAATTGTCGGTTATTTTGAGGATTTCAGCAGAGTCTCCAGATCGCCGGAGCTCATGCGCACATCTTCGCCTAATTCGCGGCGGCCCACTTCGCATGCCACTAGTGGCGGCAGACCGTTGGCAAAACTTACGACTGAAGACTTGATGCATTTCATATAGGACATCTCAACGTGCCCGTTAAATTCACAGTTGGTCGCGATCGGGCCAACAACACAATAGGAACCGAAAATTCCGAAAAACGTGCCGGCCAACGCCGTCGCAATACCCTGACCCACAACGGTTGTGTCACCACCGATCTTGAACATCATCACTACAATAATACCTAACACCGCCGCCACAATGCCGAAGGCCGGCAGGGCGTCCGACACTTTTGTCATCACTAGAATCGGTTGGTGGTGCTCCTCTTCCATCGTGTGAAGGCTTCTGTTCATCAAGGGCTCCAGCTGGTCAGGCTTGATCCGTCCGTCTACTATTGGTTTCAAGCCGTCGGCCAGATATTCCACGGCATGATGGTTTCCATGAAACTTGGGATATTTCTGGAACAACGCGCTGGCCTCCGGATTCATCACGTGCTCTTCCAGCGCAATCATGCCGCCGCGGCGGCCAAGTTGGAAGAGCTCGTACATACATTTTAGAAGCTCCTCATGGTCTGCTTTGTTGAATGGAGCTCCTTTCAGGGTGCCCAAGGCTTGCGCAACCACGCCTTTGAGCACCTTGATGGGCGACATTACTATCATGCTGCCAAAGACCATTCCGCCGAGTGCTATAAACTCATTAAGGTGGAATAGTCCGCCGATGGCGCCAAAATTCATCCCGCCGCCATGACCGCCTGCCGCCATGGCAAAGCCGACCGCTACGCCGCCGAAGATGACTACAAACCCAATTATAACTAGCATTTTTCTTCTCCTTGTTAATTAGACTCGCTCGCGCCGCTGCAGAAAGGATCGCAACGACAAAACTGCCTCGGTATTGATCTGGCATACGCGAGATTCACTTACGTTTAGTAACTCTGCGATATCCTTCATGCGTAAGCCTTCGTAATAAAAAAGTAGCAGTACTTTCTGTTGCTGTAGGTTGAGTTGCTTGATGCGGTCGCGAATCAGCTCATGCAACTCATGCCGGATGGCCCGCTCGGAGGGATCTTCTTGGTTCAGGTCTGCTGCATGCTTCTCATTGCTGCTACCCCCGAAATCATCCTCACCCTCCAGAAGTTGGTGCAGCGGCACAAAAATCACCGGCCGTAACTTATCTAGCAGTTGGCGGTATTGGCTGACCCCGATGCCCATACGCGCGGCAATTTCTTCTTCCGTGGGCTGCCTATTCAGTTCAACTCGCAGGGTTTCAATCGTGGATTCCAGTTCCTTACGGCGTGAATAGACGGTGCGCGAAAGGGGTTGGGACTTCCGAATTTCATCCAGGATCGATCCACGAATGCGCATGCGTGCATAGTTTTCAAATGACATGCCTTGGCCGGGATCGTAGCCATGGGCCGCTTGAATTAGTGCCAAGCTGGCTATATTTTTTAGGTCATCCACATCCACCGTAACGCGGACCAGTGGTGCAAAACGATGCACCATTTGGCTAATTACCGGCGCGTAAGAATGTAGCAGTTCCTCCTCGTTACCTTCGGTGAGGTTCGTTTTCTGGTAGGCACGCGCCGCCCTCACCCGCTGCGGACGGGAGTCCTGCTGGGCGGCTTGCTGATCGGGATTGGCGGTGGTTTGTGCCATTTTGTTCGTTTTAAATTATTTTATGAGACAGGGGCTTCAGAGGTGGGTTCAATCTCGGTATGAGCGGCAGCTTCCTGCATTTGTGCAGCTTGTTGACGGGCTTGTTCTTGCTGTGCGGATCTCAAGCTGACCAACCACAAGGTCATCCACCAATGCGCCAGTAAACCGAAAGCTAGGGCGGCGAGGGATGCGCTGATCGTGGTGTGACCCCAATCGCGGTCTAAAGACATGCCTAGGCCGAACACAAATAGAAATCCGGCTGCACCGGCAATACTGGTGCCAAAGCGTATCATGGTTGGTTTCCTCCATCTGTCTTTGGCGGCGACTTGGGTAGTTCGCCAGCCACCTGCACTAATACCATGGATGAGTTGGCTTTGGCGAGCAAGTAGGCATCACGAGTTGATTTTTGTGTGGCTTCGCCTTCATTAGACACCAATTTCGGCAGCTCCGGCAGGCGGGTGGTGTAGTTCACATCGGGCAATCGATTCAGGAAGGCCATAAGGTGATCGCTCTTGAGTACATACCGATGGTATGAGCTAAAGTTCTGAAACACATCCGGCGTGCGGCCGCGAAAGCTTGGGAAAAACAAGCCTATGGCTTGGCCTTGACGATTCAGCAGGGCGGTTCCACGAAAGCCAGGGGTCATGGAAACCTTTTCGAATTCCGCGTCCTTTATGATATTTTCGAGCGATGTTTTGGTGTGATGTCCGGGTGTGTCCTTGGTTAACATATCCTCGGCTAGTTGATACAGGCGAAGGTAATGATTGTGGATGGTTTGCCACTGCGCTGCGCTGCGCTTGTTCGCCGCTACCTTTAAGGCTAACCGCACGTCGGTCGGGAGGTTCTGGCCGCCGTCGCGTTGTACCACGCCGGGGACCACGGATATCCGAATCAGCGCCTGACCTTCTCGAACCTCCTCTAACGGTGGGGCGTTATGAACCCTTCGTCCGTCGAGTTCCACCCAACTTCCTTTGGGGTAGGAGAGATCTTGTGGTTGAGTTTTGTTATACGTCTGCCATTCCCGTTTCATGAAATTATCCTCCTGATTGTTTTTTTGGTGGTCATACTTCTGCCATTTCCGATTCACGGCATTATACCTCACCCATACCCGATTCACGGAATCATACCAGAGCTCTTCCTCCAGTTGATAACCCAGTATGACGTGGGCGTTGCCTAGCAAAATATGATGGGCGCGCAGGGCTCCCTTCAAACGGTTCAACGTCTCCACCTGCAACTCACGTAAATCACTGGGACTGAGAGTTTCCTCGATTGGCTTGCTGGTCTTCACCCGCTGACTGCGTTCGTCCAGGTATTTTTCAAATTTTAGTACCAGTTGATCGCCCAATATCGGTTGCTGTAGAGTGAAAAATCGCGGATCCGCTTGAGCTCCGAGCACGGAGTGAATCTGGGTGGTGGCTTGTGCGGCTCGCGGCAGTGTGCCCTGAACATTTTGCGGCAACTGATATCCCAAAACATGCACATCCTGGTGCTGGCGTGTACTGTGGCTGGCGCTGAAGGAGAGGGCGGGGAATTTGTAACCGCCATCTACTTTCAACAACAGAAATTGATCCAGATCTCCCGGTAAATTAAGTGCACGCGCTGGGAACGCTCCGTTTTCAGTGACCACTTGAAACCGTGTCCCGCTCCGAATCAGGTGCTTGCCGGTGATCACATATCCATCTTCCGAAACAAAGAAACCGGAGCTCCAGTCTTCAGCTTGGAAGGAATTTTGCGCTTTCTCTTGCACCATTGGGTTGGGCTTCTTGGGAGCGTTGATGCTGGCTTCCAACTTGAGGGTCTGGGCTTCGGCGCGTTGCCTTTGATCCGGAGTTAGGATTCGCTTGAGCAGTTCTAGTCCGGTAATGGCGGCCTGTTGTTGTCGGTTCGCAGCCAATTTCCACCATATGTAGGCCTGAGTTGCGTCATTCCCACCGAGCTTTTCAACCTGTGCCCAGTCCTGCTGAGTCAGTTCAGCGGGAGATTTTCCAAGCACTGTACCGATCGCTTTCTTGGCTAAACGTTCCTGTCCGTCGGGATCTGGAATCAACAATTCAAGATTCCAGTTGTTCATGCCCTCATTGGGGCGATACAGAGCTACTACATTAGCAAGAATGGCGTTTTCTTCAGGGTCCAACTGCACCAATTCACCCGGTAATGTCTTTGCCGGATGTTGGTCACGAAACTCTCCGGACACCTGTAAGCTTAATTGAGCACCGGCACTGCGCCCCTGATAATAAAAGAGTCCCAGATTATATTGACTGGGGGCATGGCCCAAGTCGGCGGCGTCTCGATACAGCGTGAAGGCACGGGGCAGGTTCGGCCGAACCCCAATGCCGTTTTCAAAAAGTTGCGCGAGATTATAAAGGGAATCGGGCAATTTATGAGTGATCGCTTTCTCCAGCCATTGCACCGATGTCTCGGGTTTGGCGGTAACGCCATGACCCTGCAAATACATTACGCCCAAGGCGTGTTGAGCCGGACCATGATCCTGCTTTGCGGCGAGTAGGAAGTGATCGTGTGCATCCTGAAGGAGGAGGTTTTCATCCGGAGTAATATTCTTATCCTTGTTTTTATCCCACTTGGTAAACTCCTCCTCCTTGAGATTTGCCGGATTGACTTGCACACCAAGAGTGTAATAGAGGACGCCAAGTTGATGATAAGCCGCCACAATGCCTTGGGTCGCAGCGCGTTGCAAAAACTGTTCAGCTTTTTGATGGTCCGGTCGAATGACTTGGATGCCATGCTTAAGGCCGTTCTGGTAAATCCGCCCCAGATTATATTGTGCCACGGCGTGACCCTGCTTGGCGGCCAATTGATAATACTTCATGGCTTTGTCCAAATCCCGGGACACGCCCTGACCGGTTTCGTACAGATATGCCAAACTCGCTTGGGCCTTAGCGTGTCCGGTGCGGATAGCGCGTTCGTACATCTTGGCGGCTTTGTCATAAGTGCCCACCTTTTGGCACATCAAGCCGAGGTTGTAATAATCCGTGGACGAATTCGCCATCGAGTTACGTGCGTAGGGATTGCGGCTTTGGCCCGCTTTCAGTGAGTCCAGATTAAGTGGATCATCTTTGACCAGAGGTTCATAAATATGGATTTTATCGTCGAAGAGTTTTCTTGCGAGGCCGTAAGATTGGGTCTCAGAAAAGCCGCGACTCTGAAAATAGTATCGAAGATCAGCCATTATTTTATGGTAACGGGCCTTTTGTTTTGGTTTAGCATGAAATTCGAGCCATGGATAAAATCCTGTGGAATTCGGTTGCAACTCTAATCCTGTGCCCAAGGCTAGTGTGAATGAAAGTGGGCCGGTAACGGGTGGAGTATTCAGGAACGGTAAATTCATCCGTGGCTCAAACGAGCTAACTCCTCTATTGGCACGATGCATCACGGGTTCGTGAGGCATGGCAAAACGTTTTCGCAGATCACCTAACCACTGCCTGGCCCATTCGCGTCCGGCCTTCTCGGCCGCCGTGGGGGCCACTTTTTGCTCGGCATAACTTGCCGTGCAAAGGAGAAGCCCAGTGCTTAACAGCCAAATTGTGAGTTGGCTGACTTTCATAAATTTCGTTCCATTTCAACGCCCGCCGGTTGGCTCGGGCAATGTTGTCCGGCCCCACAGCAGCAATTGTCGGGCCAAATTCTACCAGCACCGCAATAAGTTAAAAATTAGCTGCTTCCTAGATAAAATAGCACATATTACGTTTTTCCCGAGAAAATGAATTTTTTGCCTAGTGGTAGGAATTGTTTTACCAAATATGACTCATAAAATGAGATAAATTGCAAAAAACGTCAAAAAAACACCAATTATTAACAAAAATGTGAATTTTTGGTTTTTCTGCCTGTCATGGCACGATGATTGCTGCTCGCGATGCATGATTGACGGCCTTTTTGCCAGCGCCAACTACCAAGGCGTGAAGAGAATGCTCGATGCCACTGTACTGCGGCAGGAGGCAATTGCTAGTAATTTAGCGAATGTGGAAACGCCACATTACAAGCGCGTGGACGTATCTCCGACCTTTGCTTCCGAGTTATCACAGGCCATCAGTTCAGGATCGCCTGTGGCCGTGAGTGGCCTCAAGCCGACCATCGCCGTGGATGATAATGCCGTGGCCCAAAGCCGCGACGGCAACTCTGTGCAACTGGAGGAGGAAATGATGCATTTGCAGAAGAATATGGTGGCTCATCACCTACAGACTCAAATGTTAACCGGTACTTTTGATAAACTGCGGGCCGCAATCAGGATGGGATAAGGAGATTAATTGATGTTGAATATAAACATAATGCCGGGAGCCGCCAGTGCCGCCTCTGCCTTGCAGGCAGAAAAAGTGCGCATGGAGGTTATTTCCCAAAACATTGCCAACGCCAGTACAACCAGCACTCCCGAAGGCGGCCCCTACCGCCGTCAAGTCGTGCGGTTTGAAACGGTCATGGCCAATCAATTTGATCCCAATAGCGCCGTGCAGGAAGTACGTGTAGCGGGCATTGAAAATGCCACCGGGGAGAGTCGTTTGATTTTTCAGCCAGGCCATCCGGATGCTGATAAGAGTACGGGCATGGTGAAATACCCGAACGTAAGTGTACACGAGGAGATGGCGGACCTGATAGCCTCATCTCGTGCCATGGAGGCTAACCTCACCATCATTCGCACCGCGCGGCAGATGGCAATGCAAACATTGTCCATCGGCAAAAAATAAACGAGAACACTGAGCAATGATCCCGGTCCAAATGAACTCAATGGCAACGCAGGGACTGGCGGACATGTACCGCCAGCAACGTGCCATTATGCAGCAGTCGCAGCAGGTAAGTGAAGCGGCTCGCACAGGGGATGTGGATGCCTTGCAGGGCACGCAGGCGGCTCAGGGCACACAGGCGGCTCAGGGCACACAGGCGGTGCAGGGTGTGGGCTTTGGTGATTTGCTCAATCAATTTGTAGGCGAGGTAAACGACAAGCAGATTGCCTCCGGTCAGGCGGTGAACGATCTGCTAGCCGGCAAGGATATTCCTCTGCATCAGGCGATGATCGCCATGCAGGAGGCCGGTGTTGCCTTCCAGTTGATGGTAGAGGTGCGCAACAAGCTACTGGAAGGATATAAGGAACTGATGCGCATGCAGGTTTAGTGTGAACTTATTTTTGTAACCCCAACAAACTGAGACGATGGAAAAATTAAAAGCATTAGGCGTGCAACTGCTGACCATATGGCAGCAACTGGGCGTGAACCAGAAAGTGACCGTGGCCGCCTCCGGCATGCTGGTTGCCGGTACACTGGCGGCGGTGGTATTTTTCACCAGTCGCACGGATTTCGCCCTGTTGTACGGTGGAATGGATCCGAAAGATGCCGGTCAAGTGGTTGCTGTTTTGGAGGAGGCAAGCATTCCTTACGAGGCAGGTGCCGGAGGTACCAGTATCCGTGTGCCGCGTGAACAGGTGCACAAGTTGCGCATGACGCTCGCGCGCCAAGGTTTGCCCAAGGCCTCCGGTCAAGGAATAGGTTATGAGATTTTTGACGAAAAAAACACAATCAGTATGTCTGACTTTGTCCAGCAGGTGAATAAGAAGCGTGCAATTCAGGGCGAACTCGCCCGTAGCATCTCTATGATAGCCGGTGTGGAAAGCGCTCATGTGATGGTGGTGATGCCCGAGACACGGCTGATTATCGATGATTCACGCAAGCCAACCGCCGCGGTGCGGCTGAATCTCCGGCAGGAAGGGATGCTCCGCAAGGAGGCCGTCAATTCCATTCGTTTTTTGGTGGCCAATTCCGTGCCCGGCTTAAGTCATGGTAATGTTTCGGTGGCCGATAATTTTGGTAATGTCTTAGCCGCCAATGATGAAGCTGGTTCTTTTACTGGAATGTCGGACAAGCGCTTGGAGGCGCAGGCAAATCTGGAAAAATATCTCGCGCACAAGGTGGAGACGATGCTCACCAGCGTGCTTGGCCCGGACCAGGTGCGTGTGGAAGTGGGCGCGGAGATTGATCATGATCAGATCACCCATATGACCGAGAAATACGATCCGGATGGGTCAGTGACCAACACCGTCACGGAGAAAATTGAAATCAACGGTAGCGCCCGCCCGAGCCCCGGTGGGGTGCCGGGCACGCCTGCCAACACGAACGTGAGCGATGCCAACGGCACGGGCGGCGGTTTGACTCCCAACAATCAGGACAAGCGCGAAAAGATTTATTCCATGAATAATAGCCGTTCCACCACCAACGTGGTGAAAGCTGCTGGGACCGTGAAGCGAGTCACCGCCTCGGTGCTGGTGAATGCCGGCACTGATCCGCGCGACAACGCCGCGATGACTCAGCTAACGAATATTGTCCAGAACGCCCTGGGCCTTCATATGGAGGACAGCACAACCCGCAAGGATAAAATCATCGTGGCGGAGATGCCCTTCAATCGAGAGCATATCGTTGCGGCTCAAGCACAACTTTCCTCGGCGGCTACCAAAAGCATGATCAGTGACATTTTACGCAATGCACTTTACGTTTTGCTGGGTGCAGGCGCATTATGGGCCTTTGTGAGGCTGGTGAAAGGCACCAAGGACGAAGTGATCCAAACCGGCGTGCCGGTGGGTCAATTGCTTGCTGGAGCGCCAATGATGGCTGCGCCGGCAGGAGCCTCCGCCGTTAGTGCAGCCGCCGCTGCTGCGCCCGGAATAGCACAGCCAGCCGCCAGCAGAATAACCACTGCCGATGCCGACGCGCAGATGGCGATCTCGGCCAATACATTAGAAGAAATTGAAGCAGCCTTGAAGGATCCGTCCAAACTAACAACCGCTGAAATCGAACAGCTTATGGCTCGTCGCAAGGAAGAACGTGAGCGCCGCAAGATGCTTGAGGCCATGGCTGAAGACGAGGATGAGGATGATGTTGAGGTAGTCGAGGAGGCGAAGCAGAAGCTGCTCATGGACTTCGGCCTTGGCAAGAAACAGCCTGAGCGCGTGAACCTTGAGGTGTTGCGCGACATGATCACGAAAAACCCAGAATCTATGGCGGTGGCAGCTCGTCGCTGGCTTGGTCAGAAGTCAGGCACGGAAGGAGATTCAGGCCCGGGGGATGATTCTGGAGCATAAGCATGATTTTGGAGGAATGACGCATGGCTGAAGCACGCGGAAATAAGAAAGCAACGGAGCCGCAGGATAAACTGGCCCCATCCCAAAAGCTGGCGGCTTTCCTCGTCATCATGGGCGAGGACTCTGCGGCGGAAATCATCAAGAAATTTGATGACAATGAGCGTGAGCTCATTTGTGCAGAAATGGCGAACCTGCCATTGCTCGACGCTGCCGATCAGGGCGCGGTACTTCAGGAGTTCACCATCATGGCCGTGGAAGCCCAGAGCGCTGTGAGCGGTTCCGTGGATTTCACCCGGAAGGTGCTGGAAAAATCTGTGGGCTTATTCAAGGCGGCCGAGATCATTGGCCGTGTGGGTACTGCGCGGACCAGCGTGGCCACCATGCAGCAGATTATCGACCTGGATGCAGTCTCCATATGTAATTTACTGAGGGAAGAGGATGCGCAGACGATCGCCTTGGTCGTCAGTTATCTTTCTGCGGCGAAAGGTTCGGAAGTGCTAATGAGCCTTCCGGATAAAGTGCGCGAAGTCGTGATTGAAAAACTTGCCACCCTTGAGTCCACGCCGATTGAGGTGGTGGAGACGCTCGGCGAGGTGTTATCTGCGAAGGTGGGTAAACGCGTCAGCCGCGCCCTGAACCAAACCGGTGGTGAGAAATCCGCTGCCGCTGTGCTCAATGCTATGCACAAGGACGAGCGCAAGAAGCTACTCGATAATATGGACGAGCGTGCTCCGGAGCTAGTGCGCTCCATACGCATGAAGATGTTTACCTTTGAGGACCTGCAGCAGCTCGATGTCAAGACGATGCAAAAGATCATGCGCGAAGTGGATGCCAGCAAGCTGGCCGTGGCCCTCAGCGCCGCCCCAGGAGAGCTGCAGGATGCGATGCTCGGCGCTCTTTCCAAGCGTGCTGCGGAAAACGTTGTGGATGAGATCGAAAACATGGGCAAAGTTTCACTGCGCGAAGTCGAGACCAACCAAAACTCTATTATCGACGTGGTGCGCCAGCTCGAATCCGAAGGGGAAATCTCACTGGAAGCGGAATAATTTATGGTCAAGGCAATCGACAACATCATTACCGGCGCGCCTCTGCGCGATATTCGCTTGGCCATCGGTCCTGCCGAGGCTCTGCTACAGGATTCTGACCGCCCAGAGGAGTCCGCTGCGTTGTCGCTGGAAGACCAACTTCACGAAAGCGAGGAACGAGGCTACAGTCGCGGACGCGACGAGACCGTTGTGAAGTACGAGGAGAAACTGCAGGCCCTGCGCCAGGAGCTGGAGGAAACCCAGCACAAAACCGTGGGGGAAAGATTGGACACGCTTGAAAACAACGTGCAGGAACAGGTGCAGAAACGCTTGCGCGAACTGGAAGGAGAGCTGGTTGAATTCGCCGCAGAAGCCGCCATTCGATTGGTGAACGACCTGCCCATCAGTACCGAGATTCTTGAGGCATCCATTTTGGATGCGCTGAAACATTGCGAAAATGATATCGAGGTGTCCGTGCACTTGAATCCGGCGGACTTAAAGATGCTCAAGGAAAGCGAATCTGAACTACTCTCCGATTCCCCGCATCAGCGTCGGGTGAGATACCTAAAGGATGAGGAAGTTTCGCGTGGTGGCTGTCTCGTGGAAACCCGTTGCGGCGTCATTGATGGTCGTCGCGAAACCCGTGAAAAACTACTGATGGAAACGGTGAAGGCATGATTGCCAAGGATATAATCGAAAACCCGCGCAGTACCGTCAAGCCCGGACTGGCTCAGGCGCGTTCGCGCCTTTCCGGCACACGCCTTGTGCAAAACCGAGGGCGTGTAACGCAGATGATCGGGTTGGTGATCGAGTCGCAGGGACCGATGGCGTCGGTGGGCGAAATTTGTCGCATCGAGTCACAAGTCACCGGCACAACAACCAAGGCTGAGGTGGTGGGGTTTCGGGATCGTAATTTACTGCTGATGCCATTGGGTGATGTGCAGGGAATTTGCCCCGGCAGTGAAGTGGTGGCTACTGGTCAATCACTTCGCGTGCCGGTTGGCGAGGAATTGCTCGGCCGTGTGATTGACGGCATGGGTCAACCTCTGGATGAACTGGGCGCCATCCCCAAGCAGCCGCTGGCTGAGTTGGATCTCAGCATGCCGCATCCACTCAAGCGTGAGCGTATTACCGAAACGTTTGAGACTGGCATCAAGGCAATAGACACCTTTACCCCGTTGGGCCGCGGTCAGCGCCTGGGCATTTTTGCCGGTAGTGGTGTGGGCAAATCCACGCTCATGGGCATGATGGCCAGCAAGGCTGAGGCCGATGTGAATGTGATTGCCTTGATCGGCGAACGGGGCCGAGAGGTGCGTGAATTTTTGGAGTGCGATCTCGATGAGGAAGGCCGTCGAAAATCGGTAGTAGTAGTGGCCGCCTCCAACGAACCTGCGTTGACCAGAGTGAAAGGCACATTTCTGGCGATGACCATTGCTGAGCATTTCCGTTCACAAGGAAAGAATGTCCTGTTGATGATGGATTCAATCACCCGTTTTGCCATGGCGCAGCGTGAGATTGGCTTGGCCATCGGGGAACCGCCGAGCTCACGTGGCTATACCCCATCGGTTTTTTCACTGCTGCCGCAACTGTTGGAACGTGCCGGAAATAATGAGCACGGTTCCATTACGGGCTTTTTCAATGTGCTGGTGGAGGGCGATGACATGAACGATCCCGTGGCTGACGCTTCGCGCTCCGTGTTGGACGGTCACCTTGTGCTTTCCCGGGAATTGGCCACGCAAAACCAATACCCGGCCATCGACGTGTTGGAAAGTGTGAGCCGCTTGGCGCCCGATCTGCTTTCGACGGAGGATTGCCAGCTCATGGGATCGGCCCGCGAATGCATGGCGGTCTATCGCAAGAGTTGCGATTTGGTTTCCATCGGTGCCTATCAGGCAGGAACTAATCCGCAGATTGACCGGGCAATTCAGCTGCACGAGCCGATTAATGGATTTTTAAAGCAGAACGTTGACGAAACATGCGGCCACGATGCCAGTTGGCAGGCGCTGCGCGAGATCATGCAAGGCGCTGAGGCTGCGGAGAATGTGCCAGCCCATCAGGATTCACCGATGCAGCAATCCGGGCTGCCACAAACAGATAACCTAATGCCATGAAACCCTTTCAATTTTCGCTAAACACCGTGCTGGATGTGCGTTCCAATGAGGAACAAATCGCAAGTGAGGCCTATGCAGTCGCGCAGGAGGCGTTGGAGGCAATCTTGATGCAGCGCCGCTTGGTGGAACAGGCGATTGAAAGCAACTTGTCCGCTTGCCGTCAGGCGTTTGATGGCCAGGTGAAGTCAGGCACCATTGCGCAATTGCAATCGGCTCTCCGCGAATTGCGCGCGCAACTCGAGATGCTGGAGCCGGAGGTACAGCGCTTGCAGGAGGAGGCGGACGCCAAGTGGCAGGTCCAGCTTCAGGCTCGTCAGCGACGCGAGGCTTTGGATAAATTAAAAGAGAAACAACATGCGGCGCATCTCAAGGAAGGGGCGCGCACCGAGCAAAAGGCCATTGATGAGATGGTGCTACTGCGGGTTGCGGCCGGCCATAATCAGAAATTATAACGACCGATGAAAAAGATATTTAGTTCACGTTGGATTCCCGTGCTGGTGGGCGGGATGTTGTTTATGGGTACCCTGGTCGCCCTCATGTTTGTGACCATAAACATGATTAAAAAGGACGAAGAGATTGATAAGTTGGTCGGGGACTTGGAAGTTGCGAAATTGAAGAAGGAACAGCAGGCCGATATCAATGGCACCAACAAGCTCCCGACGTTAATGGATGCTGTCAAAACAGATGATCAGGAACAACATGATGCGGGGGAAGAGGAACGGACCGCGGTTGTTGACAATTCTTTCAAGACAATTAACGACATTTCCGATCCGGGTGAGCTAAAATTTAACAATCCTGCACTACCCCCGTTAATGGAAGCCTTGGCTCAGCAACGTGATTACCTGCGCAATCGTGAGCGGAATTTGATCGAGTTGGAGGTGCACATCGACGAGCAACTACAGGAACTTCACTGGCAGACCAACCGCCTCACACGCAGCCAGGCAGAGTTGGATAAGCTGTTTGAAAATCGTGTCACTTTCATCAAGCAACAGGAAGTCGAGCAGTTGAAAAATCTGGCTCGTATTTACGAGAGCATGATGGGGCCGGACCAGCCAGACCCCGGCCCGGCAATCCAAGCATACTTGAAAGCCAATCAGTCGTTGGATCCAACTCTGAACGCCAAGATTTTTCATTTCATCACGCCCACCAATCAAGCCCGGATCATCAACGAGCTGGTTGTGGGTGAAGGTGCGGATGTGCCGCTTTATCAGGATATTATTAGGAGCATCCGGAACACAGTGCCCTCTCCGGATCTAACACCTCCTGCTCCAACACCGACACCATAACCATGACTCCGATTTTACAAACTACACCCACTCCCAAGTCGCAGGATCCAATCATGAACCTAGCGCCCAAGGCGAGGGAAGTTGAGGATAACCCCCACTTTGACAAGGTCTTTGAACAAACCACGCAAGAAGAAGCTCAGGAAAAAGAAGCTCGGAAAAATAAGGAAAATGAAAAACAAGAGAAGGGTCCCGGTTCGACGGCACACGAAACAGTATCAGATCGCACCAACGACAAGCTGAAAGCCAGGATACTCTGTTTTGAAAAAGCTCGGAAACCAATCACGGGTGAAGTTCGCGAAAATCATACTGCAAAGTCCGCCAAAATTGGCCAAGCCAAAATCGATGTGGTTGAATCTGACAATGCAACCAAGGCTAAAAGGTCGGAGCTTCAATCAGCCGAGACTATTGAAGCGAAAAAATCCAGCAAGGTGACGGCTCAAAAACAGACGGTGGATTCCGATCAGACGAAGGGCTTTCCACGGGAAAAAATTTCTAATGAACAAAAAGCTCAAGGAGATTTGAAACAGAAACAATTGAGACAAGCGGCCAAGGCTAAAGCGCAGAAAGAAGCACGACAGGAACTTAAATTGGAGGATAAAGCCAAAGCCGCGGAATTACGCACCCGAAACGCTCCGGCCAAGGTTTTGGTAAGCAATTTGCAGAACGCGACAAAAACGACGGTTCAAGCTCAAAATTCTACGGTGAGTGAAAGAGAAACTTCAAACGGCACACAAGTTGCTGTGAACAGTGACAAGATGGTCATGCAGGCAAAGCAATCCGCCCCGAATGAGGCGTCGAAACCCGCCTTGGTGGAGGAGCTCCGCCCGGCTACGTCTGCCGAGATGTCCAGCCAAGCCGGTAATCAACAGCAGGATTTGCCGCGTGAAGAGGCCAAGGAAAACACTTTACCCCCCGCTCCCGTAGTGGCCGTGACTTCGGCTGCCACCGGTACGGCCGTCCAGGCATTTACTCCTTCAGCGGGTGTCATCACTCCGCTGATGGAAAAGATTTGGAATGCCGTTTCCACTTTTCGCGCCCGAGGTGGAGATGAGTTGGTGGTGAAGCTGCAACCGGACAGCAAAACCGAGATCCAACTCACCATCAAATATGGTAATGCTGGTGTGGAGATTCAGGCCCGCATGCAGCAGGGTGGTAGTCAGCAACTGGCCTCAGGCTGGAGTGAATTACAACAGTCACTGACTGATCGCGGCGTGAGCTTGGGCGACCTAGCTCGGGAGCGTTCGGCTGAGTCGGATTTTGAACAAACTGCGCGTAATTTTGATAAAAACAACCAAAACCAAGCCGAAAACAAGGATCTGAACATCGGCGATGATCAAGAGGATTGGTCGACTTTGGGAATGAAACCGAAAGTGGAAAATACGACCCAGACCCGCCGCGAAAAGGCACTGCCCGTGCACGACGGCTGGCAAAGCTGGGCCTAAGTAGGACAACCCATGATTACTGAAGCACAAAGTGTCAACGCATTCACCGGTGCCGCGCCGGATAAACTGGAACGGTTGCCCATGAAGACACTCGGCCAGAATGAATTTTTAGAGCTGCTCGTCACCCAAATGCGCAATCAGGACCCGATGAAGCCGGTGGCTGACACCGAGTTTATCGCGCAGATGGCACAGTTTAGCAACCTAGAGCAGACCAAGGAAATGAGCAGCGACATTTCGCAGCTCCGCCAAAGCGGCGCCTTCACACAGGCCGCGGCCTTAATGGGTAAGCAGGTGAGCCTGCTCTCAGGCGAAAATACTTTTACGAAGGGAATCGTGACGGACCTCGCAGTCAAGGATGGCGAAGTGAGACTCATCATAAACGGCAAGCCCTACGAACTGGGCCAAGTTGTTTCGGTGAACTCGGAGGAAACCATAAACTAAACCGCAAAAAACTGACAAGTCATGATCCGATCACTGAACACCGCCGTCTTGGGCATCAAGCAGTTTCAAACCAGCCTGGATGCCATTGGTAATAATCTGGCCAACATCAATACCGTTGCCTATAAGGGAGCCCGGGTCGATTTTTCCGACACGCTTGCACAAACCCTGCGTGCCCCTACGCCTGACACCGCCGCAGCGAGTGGTACTGCTGGCATGCAATTGGGTAATGGTGTGAAGGTTGCCTCCATCAAGAATGAATTTACTCAGGGTGCCATCAAGCAGACCGGTGTGCGCACGGACTTAGCCGTCACTGGTGAGGGCTTTTTTCTAGTGAGAGACTCTTTCACTGACCAGATGTATGCCACACGCGCCGGTGATTTCCGCGAAGATAAGAATGGCTATCTTGTGACAAATGACGGTTATCGTGTCCTTGGAAAACCAAATATGGCACCTGCCTATGATATATCCATAAAGGACAAGCCTGGGGATATACAGCTTGATGTTGGCTTGTATACGAAAGATCGACTTGGAGTTGCTGTTGATGCAGCTACCGATATATTCACAAAAGTTGATCACGGGTATACTACAGGCAATCAAGTGAAATTTGGTAGGGATTCCAGTTTGACCACACTGGAACAAGCTGCCCAGACAGCGGACGATTATTTGCCGTATGTGACTCAAACTGTAGATGCAAACGGAAATGAAACTAGTAAAAAGCAGGTTACGGATTCCGATGTGTTTTTTGTCGCCACGCACGCTACTGATGTTACTAAATTTACTCTTCATACCTCTGCAGCTGATGCAGCTGCGGGCACCAATGCGGTAAATTTTAATACTGATAAAACAACTGACCTCACGTTGAAAGGAGGTGGTAGCATCTCTTCCTATAGCGTGGGAGCGGATGGCAAGATCAACATGCTTCTGACCGATGGCACGCAGTATGTGCGCGGCCAAATATTCTTACAGAATTTCAAGAACCCTCAAGCGCTCCTCAAGCAGGGATCCAACCTATACGCGAACTTAGCCACTGCTGGACCAATTGGGGTCTCAGATAGTAGTGTCAATGACACGATGATTAAAGAGAATGCTCAGGCGCCAGGATCCTCGGGCGTGGGACGCATTGCCGCGGGCGCGTTGGAGTTGTCAAATGTTGACATGGCCCGGGAATTCTCTAATATGATCACAACTCAAAGGGCCTTTCAGGCAAACGCACGGATGGTCACCACCAGTGACGAGATTCTCAAGGAAATGATGGCCCTGAAGCGCTAGGACTGATTTTTAACAGAATAAGGAGAACATTATGGCTGAAGAAGAAGCACAACCCACAGAAGAGAATGCCGAGGCCACTGAAGCTACGGAAGCTACCGCAGATGCTGCGGCTGAAGCGCCGGCTGAGGCAGCAGAAGCTCCCAAGCCACAAAGTGTGTGGTTGCCCATCATGGCATCGAGTATTATCAGTATCGGTGGTGCATTTGCGCTCTTTCACTTTGTGCTCGCAGACAAGCTCGTCTCAGGTGTGGCAAGCGTCCTGAAGGCGGAAGGATCCCACCATGCTGGCAGCAGTGGCGGAGGAGATAAGAAGGGTGATCACAAAGAAGATGATCACAAAGAAAAAGGTGACGACCACAAAGAAGATGACCACGGTGATCACGGCGGAGAGACAACAGATGGTGCAACCACGGATCCAAACGTGGACGATTCCAAGGGGCCCATCCCGATTGTAGGTGAAGAGGAAACCATCGTGATCAACCCTGCCGGCTCCGGCGGTACACGTTATCTACTCGTGGAGATCTATCTCGTCCGCGACAATGAAAAAGACAAGAAGTTCAAGGCAGCGATTGATGCCAATTCGAAGAAATTGCAATCGATAACCAGGCAAAATTTGATGGAACATGATATTAAGGCATTGACCAACCCGAATACTCAACATCTGATCCAGAATAAATTAAAGAAAGAATATCAATCCGTTCTTGGATTCCAAGAGCATCCGATCAAGGAACTCGTAGTCACCAGGTGGATTATGCAATAATGGGGAAGATATATGTCCTGGCACCCGGATCCTAATTCAGAAGTGCGGCTCTTTAGGGATATGACCTCCCCCGTGGGAGGTGCGCCCAAGACGTTATTGGGCTTTGCTGATGATCCCATGGCCGAAGAAGGCGTGGATGCGCCTGAAGGAGGTTCGCCCGAGGAGACCACTCACATGCATCGCCCGGAAGGAGTGCAGGATGATGTGCCGGCCAGTGTAATAAGGGAGTTCACAGTCGGTAAACAGGCGGCTCTTTCCTCCACGGAGGTTCACCGATTCAAACAGCACAACGACAAATTAATCCGTTCGTTGGGTGCTCGCTTATCCTTGTTTTTACGGACTGAACTGATGATGGAGCAAGTCTCCTTGGAGGTGGTGGACTTGGCAAAATATGTCAAACTATTCCCTGGTCAACGGCACATGATGCTCTTTAAGATTCAGCCGTTTGAGGCCGTTGGGGCCATGGATATCTCCAAGCCGCTGGCCCTCACAATTGCTGATCGCATGCTGGGAGGCAAAGGGTTTGCCGTAAACCCCGATCGCATCATCCGGGAAGTGGAGACGGCAATGATCGATCAGATCGGCCAGATTGCCCTGCGGGAATGGGCCAACTTCTGGAAGTTTGAGGAACAACTGCGTGTGGTCATGTTGGGACATGAATCGGATCCCAGCCACATCCCAGCGGCTGGCGCCGACGATACTTTTTATCACATCTGTATTGATGCCGAGATAGGAGATTGCATGGATCAAATGCAGATGCTCTTTCCTGTTCGCGGACTGGAGCCCTTGTTGCGCAATCTGGCTCACGAAGCGCACAGTGTGACGGGTGAAGAGGATGAAGACCAATGGAAAGAGGAAAAACAGCAATGGAATACCGCCTATGACAAGGTGAAGCTGCCACTAGTGGCGCAATGGTCTGACCTCAGAATTTTGGCCAGAGAATTGTTGGAGCTGAAAAAAGGGGACATCATCCCATTGGATCCAAAACGCCTGAACCAGGTGGAAGTGCTACTTGCCGATCAAACCAAGTACATTGGCAGCTTGGGCAGTCGGGACCAAAAGACTGCCGTGCAAATGAACGAACGATTTAAACCTTAAACAGGGAACCGAACCATGAGTGATACCGAAGATACCGAAGCAACACCCGAAGCTCAAACAGAAGAAACAGTTGCGACCGAGTCATCCGCTCCAGCTGCCACAGCAACCGCTGAGGTTCCGAAAGCCCCTGCGACTGATGAGGAAAAACACGCAAACCTTGATTTTCTGCTCGATGTACCGGTGAAACTCACCGCCGAACTCGGTAATTGCCAAATGACCATGCAAGAATTGCTTGAACTGGACCTCGGCTCAGTAGTGCAACTCGACAAGCCGGCCAATGCCAGTGTGGATGTGTATGTGAACCAAAAACTCGTCGCCCGCGGCGAAGTGGTGGTGGCTGAAGACAATTTTGGGATTCGGATCAAGGAGATTGTTGCCAAACCTGCCAGTTGATTTTCTGCTTTTAAGCAATAGTAGGCCAAAACTTCTATAATATGGTCTAAATATGGGCTTTTTAAACGAATAGCCTAATAAATATGTTTTTCATCAAATGGCACGCCATGTGCTGCACGTAGGGAGTGTTGGCGTTTTTTTCCGGGCCACTCGGGTGCGAGGAGCCGCTAGGGAAGGCGGGGCCGGAGGGAGCCAACCGCAACGGAATGCATCAACCCGCAAGGTTGAATATGATGAAAAATCGCACGTGCAAATTGTGGCTAATCGGCTTGGTGGCCGGCTGGCTTTTCGTGGGGCAGGGATTGGCCGCAGAGCCGACTCCTGCTGACATCAATGCATCTTTGGACATCAATGCCACGGAGGCCAAGGTCTCGCCCCGTCCAGGTTTGGAATCTGCTGCTTCACAGAGAATTTACGGTCTTTCAACACCCACCGAGCAATATGAACCCAAGCCGGTGAATCTCATGGCGGTGGTGATCCGAATTTTAGGAGCTCTGCTGGTGGTGGTGGCCATCCTGCTGGGAGGGGCCTGGTGGTTCCGTAAGTCCCGCTTGTTCGGGTTGGTGCCTGCCAGCCAATCGAATCTAAAAATTATTGAAACAAAAGCGCTTGCCTCGCGCCACGCCTTGCATGTGGTGGAATACGGTGAGAAACGCTTCCTGATCGCAGACTCGCCCGCGGGTACAAATTTTCTCACCAATCTTGACGGCCTTGCCGATGAACTTTTGGACGGTGAGGAAGCCTCGGAGCCGGAGCCCGGCTCTTTTGCTGCAAAACTGAAATCTTTTCTCGATCGAAAATCATGAGCACTGCAACCATGTCCCATACAACTCAAACCCGTCAGCCAGCGCGTCGTTGGAGATGGCTGGTGCTGGCCTTGTTGATCATCACCGCTGAAGGACTCTTTGCGCAGGCGACTGGGGGCTCTACGACCAACGCCTTTAATTTCAATATTGGAATGAATCTGCCGGAAGAGCCGAAGAAAGTGGATGTCGCCATTCGCATTGTGTTTCTCATCACGTTGCTGACCGTGGCACCTTCGCTGGTGATGTTGACGACGTGTTTCACTCGGATCATCATCGTGTTCTCTTTCTTGCGAAACGCACTTTCGTTGCAGGGAGTGCCGGCCAACCAGATCTTAGTTGGGTTTGCCTTGTTTATGACTTTTTTCATTATGCAGCCGGTTTATCAGCGTATTGATGCGGATGCGATCCAGCCCTACTCGGCTGGTGCCATTACCGGTGGGCAGGCGCTGGATGAGGCGAAAGGGCATGTGAAGGATTTTATGCTACGCCAAGCCCGCCCCAAGGATGTGGAATTTTTTGTAGGCCTCGCCAAGATGGGCCCCACCAAGGTGGAGGATTTGCCCATGAGCGTGGTGATTCCGGGCTTTATCCTCAGTGAATTGAGAACTGGTTTCCAGATGGGGTTCCTGTTGTTTATCCCGTTTATTCTAGTCGATTTTGTAGTGGCGATTGTCTTGATGAGTCTCGGCCTGCTGTTCCTGCCACCGGTGACCATCTCGATGCCGCTTAAGATTCTCCTGTTTGTGCTCGTGGACGGTTGGACTCTGGTGGTTCGGTCGCTGGCCTTGAGTTTTGGAGTCTGACAAAGGAAAAATTATGAGCCCTGATTATGTAGTTGAACTGATGAAAGGACTGATGACCCACATCATGATGATCGCCCTGCCGTTGCTGCTCACCGGTATGGCAGTAGGATTGTCGGTGAGTCTCTTTCAGGCCGTCACCTCGTTGCAGGAGCAGACACTGACCTTCGTGCCCAAGGCGTTGGCGGTGGCATTACTGCTCTTCTTAATCATGCCCTGGATGGTGCGGACGTTGATGGACTACACCACAAATATTTTCGACAAAATGCCTTCGATGGTGATGTAGGAAAAACGATGCAGGAGTTTTTCCTCACTTGGTTCATGGTGTTCATTCGTGCGGGCGCCATGCTTTCCATTTTTCCAATCTTCTCGGCGGTCGCCATGCCGATGCGTATTCGGATCGCCTTGGCGGGTTTTCTCGCCATGCTGTGCATGCCGGGTGTCAGTTTGCCGGAAGGATTTATTCAGAGTGACTCGATCAATTTCGTGGGCCTTATTGCCAAGGAGGTAGCCTTCGGATTGTTGCTTGGATTTGTGTGTCGACTCATCCTCTTCATGGTGGCGTTGGCGGGTCACCACATCGGTGGACAATTGGGATTGCAGCTTTCCAGCCTCATAGCACCAGGCGAAACAACTCCCTCGTCGACCCCATCGGTGATGCTTCAAATGATCACGGTGATGCTAATATTTTCACTGGATATTCATTTCGAGCTATTGATGGGCTTCCAGCAATCCTACAACGTGCTAGCCATTGGGGGGGGGCATCTTTCCGACGCGTTGTTTGACGAAATCACAAGCCTGTGTGCTAGGACATTCGTTGTGGCGTTGCGCATCGCGGCACCGATAATCGCGGTGGGCATCGTGGTGAACCTATTGATGATGGTGCTGGGGCGCACGATTCCAGAAGTAAACGTTTTTATTTTGAGCTTCTCAATTCGTATTTTGGTGGGGGTCTTCCTTTTCGGGTTCACCCTATCGTTAGCTGCCCGTGAAATCTCAAATTATTTGAACCAATTGCCAGATGACTTTGTGGTGGTCACTCGTTTACTAGCCGGAGGATAAATTATGGCAGAAAGCCAATCAGGACAGGAAAAAACGGAACAGGCAACGCCAAAAAAGTTGGAACAGCGGATGGAGTCCGGCCAGTTTGCGCGTAGCACAGAAGTCAACACGCTAGTACTCATGACTGCTGCCATATTGGTCCTTACCATGGTAGCTCCAAAAATGATGCAGACCTTCCAGTTGTTTACGACGAATGTTTTTCAGCAGCTGGGAACCCTTCGAATGACACCCGATTCATTCATAGGACACTTTGAGCATTTTATGATGACGGCTGGCACGCTGATTTTGCCAGTGATGATTACGGTGTTATTTGCCGGTCTCCTGGCTTCTGGCGCCCAAAGTGGAATGCGAATTTCGCCCAAGGCGATTGAGCCAAAATTTAACAAGCTCAGCCCGTTGTCGGGTTTTAAACGAATTTTCAGCAGTGAGTCATTCGCCAAGCTGGGGGTAAGCCTGATGAAGTTTGTGGTGATATTTGGGTTCACGTATCCGGTCATCAAGGAAGTATTAAAAGATCCAATTTTTTATACCTCCACCGATATCTGGCATTTAATTATCTTCATGGGGCAGACCATCCAAGGAGTTGGAATTCGCGTGATTGCCGGCATGGTGGTAATTGCGGCGGCGGATTATGCCTATAAGCAATGGAAGAATGAACAAGACAGCATGATGACCAAGCAGGAGGTGAAGGAAGAAGGCAAGCAGGCTGAAGGCAACATGATGCAAAAGGGGGAGATGCGCCGTCGCCGCCGCCAAATGCTGATGGACACATTGAATGAGGAGGTGCCACAGGCCGATGTAATAGTGACCAACCCGACACACCTTGCCATTGCGCTCAAGTACGAGCGCGGCCAAATGAGCGCTCCGCGCGTGTTGGCCAAGGGCGCGCGTTACAACGCGTTGCGAATTCGGGAGATTGCCAAAAAACATGACATACCCATTGTGGAAAATAAGCCGGTGGCCCGGTTGCTCTTCAGGCACTGCAAAGTGGGCAAGGAAATCATCCCCGATTTATTTGCCGCCGTAGCGGAAATCCTAGCCTATGTCTACCGTACCAATCGCTACAAATACTATATGAACGGCCATCGAGCGATGGCCTGAAAACGTGATTTTCCCCAAAAAAATGTCAATAAACACCCATTTTAATGATTCACTGGCATTTAAAATGCTGTGTAAAACACGGTATGCAAGGATGCGTGCCCGTTTGGATATCCTAAAAATGAGCTTCGACCAGCCATCTGGCATTGAACGGGGAGGGAAATTTCCTGCATGAGTGCTGCCCCCGCCCAACCTGAAGCCCGGTGGTCTGAGCTAGGGCTCGTGGCCTTCGTGTTTGGGGTGCTGATGTGCATGATCCTGCCAATGCGGCCGTGGATGCTGGACATCATGCTGGCACTGAGCATCTCCACTGGCCTGCTCGTGATGCTGGTGATCATCTACCTTCGTGATCCCGCAGGCTTCACAAGCTTTCCGACGCTCCTGCTTATCGTCACCCTGTTTCGATTGGGGCTTAATATAGCAACGACGCGGCTCATTCTCGGTGAAGCTCAGGCTGGCCAGATCATTCAGAAGTTCGGTGAGGTGGTAGTGCAAAATAACTATGTGGTTGGTTTTGTGGTGTTTGTCATTCTTACGGTGATCAACTTCGTGGTCATCACCAAGGGAGCTGGTCGCATCGCGGAGGTGGCGGCTAGATTCACCTTGGATGCGATGCCTGGTAAACAAATGGCGATCGACGCTGAGCTTAACGCGGGTCTCATCAAGGAAGAACAGGCCCGCAAACGGCGTGATGAGCTCTCTAAGGAAGCAGATTTTTACGGTTCGATGGATGGTGCCAGCAAGTTTGTGCGCGGTGATGCTATCGCCGGTATCATCATCACTCTGGTGAATATCATTGGCGGTATTGGCATTGGGGTGATGCAACGCAGCATGGAAGTAGGCCAAGCACTACAAACCTACACTATTCTGAGTATTGGTGATGGTCTTGTGTCCCAGATTCCGGCGCTGGTGATCTCTACGGCAGCCGGTATCCTGGTAACGCGATCTGCGGAAAAACAAAGCCTCGGAACCACGCTTACCAAGCAGCTATTTTTGCAGCCCAAAGTTTTGAAAGTGCTTTCAATCTCCATGCTTCTGCTGTCCCTTTTCTCGTTACTCACAAGCATGCTGCCGTGGTTCCCGTTCATGTGTATGGGAGCATTGTTTGGTTTCATGCATCGCAACTTTCAGGAACGCGGCCTGTTGGTTGAACAGCCGGTGGGGCCGGATTTTGATGATGGATCTTCTCCGGATGGCGGCTCCGAAGGAGGGAGTGATGATCCTACGGACGGCACACCTGGCAGTCCGGAAAAAATGGAAGAACTGCTCAATCTCGATACGTTGCAAATTGAACTGGGATACGGCCTGCTTTCACTGGCGGACCCGAAGAAGGGTGGTGATGTGTTGGAGCGTGTGACCAGTGTGCGCCGTAATTTTGTTCAGGAAATGGGTTTTATCATTCCCGCAGTGCGCTTACGTGATAATCTAGAACTGCAGCCCAACGAATACCGCTTTGTGTTCCGTGGCCAACTCATAGCCACCGGTGAAGTGATGCCCGGCTATTCGCTCGCGATGAACACGAACAACAGTACTGAGGTGTTGCCTGGAGTGCAGACCACCGAGCCGGTCTTTGGCTTGCCGGCCACGTGGATCACGGAGGTCGAACGCAAAAACGCTGAGATGGCCGGTTACACCGTGGTGGATCCGGCGTCTGTGCTCGTCACGCATTTCAGTGAGACCATCAAACGTCATTGTCACCAGATTCTCAGCCGACAGGATGTGCAGGTGTTGCTGGACAATCTCAAGGAAAACAATCCAGCACTCGTGAACGAGTTGGTGCCGGCTCTTCTCAGCGTAGGTCAGGTGCAACGCGTTCTACAAAATCTCCTTTCTGAGGGCGTTTCCATTCGGAATCTCGTGGGTGTCCTCGAGCGCGTGGCCGATTATGCGGCAACAACAAAGAACCCTGACGAGCTTTCCGAGCAGGCGCGAAAATCCATCGGCGCGCAAGTGGTGAAGCCGTACCTTGACGATAACAATAATCTCCCCGCAATCACCCTTGATCCATGGCTTGAGGAGGAAATGGTTAAAGGGATTCGCCCGTCGCAAAATGAGACGGTTCTGCTGATCGATCCAAAGATTGCCGAGCACCTGTCACATCATCTGCATCAAAACATCCAGCCGATGATTGCCGAGGGTCGCACGCCTGCTGTGATTTGTTCGTCAATGATTCGAGCTGGACTGCGCCGTTTCTTTGCGGCGAAGTTCCCTGAGCTGGCATTTCTAAGCTACGAAGAATTGCCACCCAAAATTGAAATCGTGCCGGTTGCCACCGTGCCGTCCATGCAATAAACCGGACCGCCGCGCCCGGGACATTTTCCACGCATGAACGCTGTCAAGATCATCGCCGCCTCAGCGCAGGAAGCTCTTGAACAGGTGCAAGCTCAAGTCGGTCCTGATGCAGTCATTCTCAATGTGCGCAAGTTACCCGTAGGTGGCATGAAAAAACTGTGGGTCAAACCGCAGGTTGAGGTACTTGCCACTGCGCCGGAGCAAGAGATTAGCGAGCAGGAATCGCTAAGGCAGCTCACCGTCAAAGTGAAGCAACTTGAGGGCGAACTCCATGCCCGGGGAATCACTCCGACAGAGACGTTGCCTAGCCCCGATGCCAAGCTACCGCCCAAGGTGATGCAGATGATCCGCGCCGCGCAGGGTGACAAGCTGGAAGAGGCGCTGTTGCCCGCAGTACAAGTGCTGGAGCAGATCGGCCTACTGCCTTCGCATGCCCGCTGGCTTTCCTCACAATCAATCAATTTCCTTGGGGCCACCAAGCCGCGCAATCTACCCGAAGAAATGGAGCTGCTGCGCGAGGTGCTTTCTGAATACTGGCATCAATTGGCGCGGCGTTTGGAAAAGCCAGGTAATCCCGTCCGTGTGCTTGTGGGTACACCCGGATCCGGCAAGACCACGGTGCTGGCTAAGTGGGCCACTCAGGAAACCTTTCTTCGCCAGCGCCCCTCACGTATTTGGCGTCTGGATGCGGATCGGCCGAACACTGCGGAATTTCTGAGCCTTCACGGAGAACTATTGCAAGTACCCGTGGAACGCGTGTGGGATCCGGATGAGCAGCCGCCGGAAGATACATTGCGCTTGGTGGATTTTCCCGGGGTGCCGGCTGATCAAGCAGACTCACTTGAGGCATTGGCTCGGCAGGTGAAAGATCTCGGTGAATCAGAAATCCACCTTGTGCTCAATGCGGCATATGATCTGGGCTTATTATTGCGTCAGGCCAAGGCGTTTTCGCTGCTTCGACTGTCCGGGGTGATCCTCACCCATGTCGATGAAGCGGATCGATGGAGTAAAGTGTGGAACATAATGCTTGCCACTCAATTGCCCATCACCTACCTCTCCGGCGGGCAGGATATCCCCGGCGATTTTCATCCGGCCATCCCGGAGTCCCTCTTTGATGCCTGGGTTTCCTCAGCGATGGCACGGGACTAGTATCAGGACGATGTTACCACGCCACCTGCGAGGCGTGAGGTGGAAAACTGCGCGCAGTGGTTGAAGAGGCAGTGGTTTATTTCTTCCATCAAGTCATCCCAGTGACCTGGTTTATCCTGTCGAAATAGACGCATGGATGGGTACCAAGGAGTGTCAGTGCGATGCAGTCGCCATCGCCAGTCAGCAGCGAAGGGGAGAAGTGTCCAGGTAGGTTTGCCGAGGGCTCCGGCCAAGTGTGCGACGGCAGTGTCTACGGAGATTACCAGATCGGTTTGGCTGATAATTTTGGCGGAGTCGGCAAAATCGCTGATGGAATCCTGCAAGTCATGCACGTTTGAGCGCCGGTTCATGTCGGCCACCGCTGTGGCGTCCGCATTAATCTGCAAGGAATAGAACGTACAGTTTGGAGTGTTGAAAAGTTTACAAAATTTCGTATAGGGCACTGTTTTCTTCTCTTTAATCTCACTGTGCGGTGCGCTGGTCCAGGTGACAGCTACTTTCTTGTGGCCTGGTTTTGCTTCCGGAATGGACGCGATAGAAAGTTCATCAGGCGAGAGATAGGCTTGGGAGTGGAAATCGTTTTCGCGCGTGACCTTGAGCAAGTGAGGCAGGCTCATAAGTGGAGCCTGCAGGTCATAGCTTGGCAGTTTTTCCCCGTTGGCCACCACATGTTCCAACCCAGGTTGAGTGCTGAAGAGGCGCTTGAGTTGAGGCTGGCACTCTAGGAAGATACGGTTGTGGCCTTGGCCCATTTGCTGGGCGAAACGCAGGAACATGATTGTGTCCCCAAAGCCTTGTTCGGTGTAAAGGAGCAGGGAGCGTCCATCGAGTGCGTCGCCCTTCCACTCGGGTTTTTTGTAGGTGGGTTTCTGTTTGTTTCTCGCTTTCCACCGGAACTCATAATCGCGCCATCCTCGGGTGTAGTCGCCCAGCATCAAGCAAGTGAGTCCGTGATTCCACCGCAAATCAGGATGATTGGGGTTGTAATAAAGCGCCTTTCGATATTGCATGAGCGCCTCGGGCGCACGATTTTGTTCCTCCAAAATCCAACCAAGGTTTACAGCGGCTTGCGCGGAATCCGGACTCACCATCAGTTCCTTTTCCAAGCACGCCTCAGCGGAGGCAATATCGCCCAACAGCTGGTGTGAATTAGCCATACCCAAGTGGATGCCGGGCTCTTCAGGTTTGCGGCGGGCGGCTGCCTTAAAGTGATTGAGCGCTTCTGTGGGGCGGATTTGTTTGAGGCGAGCGGCGCCGTAATTGTACCGCAGATCGGGGGAATCGGCACCAAGGTCAAGGACCCGTTGGTATACGGATACAGCAAGGTCTAGCTCTCCCATTTTCTGGAAGAACAGTCCAAATTTCTGCAGCGCTTCAGCCTTGGACAAGTCCTGAGCTGAGTGGCTGGATTCAACGTCCGTGTTGATTCTCATCATTTACCGCTTTCTAAGGTGTCTCCACCTGTTTTGGTCCATCCTTGGGCGCGGTATCGCCATTGCCATTTCTGGCTAGTATTTTCCGAGTATTACTCGGCAGTTTTTGCCGTTGGCTTTAGCAAAAACTGCCTGAAAAAAGAAAAAAGACCGCTGATTAGAGGAAACCCTCCATTCAGCGGCCAAATTTGAGAAAAACTACCGTTTTTAGCGATTTACTTATCTTCCCTTGCACCTTCAACAGGTGCTATCTCAATAGCCTCCTGTGCTTCTTCGCCAGGGAACGACGCATCTAATTCACCGGCCATGGAAGCGATCTGCATGCTCAAATCTACGAGTTGCTTTAGGCCGTTGGCTTTCTTGTCTTTGAAGGTCAATTTTGCAAGCATTCCCTGCTCATTATCACCCATGGTGCCTGTGAAGGATGCTTCATCTAGTTTGCCCAATATCTGCGCGATCCTCTGCGCCTCCTCCTCACCTTCTCCGAGTTTTTGTATCAATGCCCTCACGGCATCAATCTGGATGTAGCCACCCATGTCTCCACTGAGCATTTTTTGGTGCCTCTTGGCGGCTGGGTTTTGTGCCTGGCCTCCATTTACGGCAGGTCCATGGTTTTGGCTGCAGATGAAAAAGGCATTTTCATTCTGCGCAATCTGCATGCCAAAGGCATTGAGGCTGGGTAGGAAGCCCTGTATGGCTGGGTTGTTCAAGAGTTTGTTGAAGTTGGCCTTGTTGTCGATGGTCATCCCGAGCAGGAACTGTGGCATCACCCCTAAATCACCTCCCATTTCGAGGCCGTCAAACACAGCAAGGAAATCGCCCTTAGGAATGGTGAGCACATCCTCAATCGTCAGGCCCATCATATTTTCAATCTCCTGAGTCATCTCGGCGGCCTCTCCATTCTTAAGCAAAGGGAGCAACTGCTTGATCATTATATCGCGGAGAGGTTTCATGTTGATCGCCTCTGCCCCGGCCAAGATTGCGTTGTTGGGGACGAGCTTGAGAAAGCTTTTATCCAAGCCACCCTTGCTTAAACCCTTGTAGAGTTCGCTATCGGTATAGGAGATCATGTCCATGTCTATGCTGCCCGGTTCAAAACGTACGGCAATGGTGTACTCCATGTCTTTGGCCATGTCTTTGGTCAATGCAGTTAGAGGGTCGCCGCCTGGAAGTCCACCGGCGGCATCGAAGGCCATGTTCATGAAGCTTTCATAATCCATCCAAGCGGCTACATCATATTTACTCTGCAGTAGCACCGCTGCTTTTGAGTCTTTGGCCAACGCTTTCTTGCTGGCAAAACGGTCGGCCAATTGGCCGGGCATCTTGGCAACATCTTCAGGATTACTGCTGGCAACAAAGATGAAGGCATCCTTTGAGTAACCCAATGCTGCGGCAACGCCTTCGCCATCCGGAGGCATCATGCTCTTGTAGCCTTCGCCCTTGCCGCGCTTCACATCATCACCTCCCAATGCGAATAACTTGTTCAAAGCGGTCTCTAATGCATCGGCATTTTTCACCGAGGCCACTAGGCCGCCACTGACCAATGGCTCGCCAAATGGATCATCAGCTGCTGGGGCTGCAACCTTCACATAAATATGGATAGGCTGGGCAACATCAATTCCACTCGCAGCCGGATTCTTGATGATGGCTTGCAAAAGTTCATCGTCCAACTCACTGGCCATCGCCTCGAAGATCGGTGATTCCAACAGCTTCCTATAGCCGCCTTTTTGCAGCATTTGGCCCACGTTGACGGAAAAAATCGCGTGGGAGTCAGACGGTAGATATTTGGCGTTGGCGGGGAGAGGTTGTGCTGGAGCCTTCTTGGCCACCGGAGTCACCGCAACTGGGATCGCCACGGGTGGCTCGACCGCAGTTGGTGCAGAGGTATCTTCCACATTGGGCACTAGACCGGCAGTGGTTTCACCACCTTTCGTTGCCTCATTATTGGCTGCGGCGATGGGTTGGGCAGTGCTCGGGGGTGAAAATTCTCCACCAGTTTGTTTTGTCTCATCGGCGGATTTGTTGCAGCCCATCCAGAGAACGGCTGTGAGCATGGCGACCGGAAGACACCAAATAAATGTATGGGCAGAGAGTCCAGTCTTGTATAAGCGGGGAATTTGCATGAGCCGAGTATAGATATGTGAAATATTTCAGCCAGTCCTTTTTTTGACAAAAAATGTCATACGGCTTTCCCACAGACAATGGGATGGTACACTGTGGGAATGCGTTGGCTGATGATCACGATGCTGATAGTGGCTTGGGGATGTGGCAAATCGCCGGTTTCGGAGTTGCAGCCGGAAGTTACGTTTGATTTGGCAAAGCCTGCGCGGATTGAGTTGAGGGTACTAGGAGAGCCGGGGTTGTGGAAGCAGGACAACATGCTGATCTTTCCCAATGCGGAAACCAACCTCAATCAAACCAATCGCTTCACTGCGACAACACAGGAGAGCTGGGCGCTCAGGGGAAATCTGCTATTATTGGAAACCGAAATTAGCGGAGAGCAGCCGGGGTACGAGTTGGTGGTTAAAAATTATAACGCCGCCGCTGCAACCAACCGGTATCGCTGCACTTGGTTTTATGATGATGGACTAGTGCGTGGGTATGCCGGTCAGTGGCGGCCGAAACAGGCACGCATGGACTGGCTTCCTCTGTACCTGTCAGGTGCGGCGAAGGGGTTTGATATTCAAATGACCGAAATTTCAACCGGTCCAATGGAAAAGCAGCTCGATTTTCAAATCACTATTAATGGGAAGGTTACCTTGAGTGGACTTTTCAAGGCAAAACATGCTGGTAATAATGTCCGGTCCAAAGAGGGTTCGGATCCCGCCAGCAAGGAACTTGGGCGATTGGGACGAGGCGGAATATGGAAGGAGACGCAAACGGTTTCCGAGGGAGGAGCCACCAAGAATCTGGAGTTGTTGAACCGTATGCGATGGTCGCGCGGTGGGAAATTTCTTATCAACGAAGGCGTGGTCAATCAGGAGGGTGCTTCAGAATATTTCATGTGGGTGAAGACGTGGGATGCCGAGGATGATGTATATCGGTGGGCCTATTTTTTCCAGAATGGATGGATCGAACATTTTACAGGCCGCTGGGATGCATCCAAGCAGCTGATTACCTGGCGTCTTGTCTGGCCAGTCTCGAACTTGGGCAAAGTGCTCCGTGAACGCTTCCTTGGCCCCGAGAAGCGTTCCTGGACATTCGAAGTACAAAACGCGTCCGGCATCATTGCGACCGGCTCAGGTGGAAGCCAGTTCAAAGGTAATGCCGAGTAGTGGGGAACTTAACTTTCAGTCGACATTGCTTCAATCAGCATCATGGTCGCAGTGGGTAGCACGGGTTCGAGGGCATCAATGTTTTTCGCTAAACGATTTGCCGCCTCGTTCTGACCGCGCTCCAAGAGGCGACGGTACCATTCCATAAAAGCGGTGCTGATCAGTTGCTCCTTGTCAGGATCACTCAACTGCGCCGTTTGTCCGATGGCAATACGGCACAAGATTCGCGCGCCCTCGTTCAACGGATGTTGAGGGATCTTTTCAAATAACGCCAGTGCGTCCTTGAAATTTCCAACAGTAAGCAGAGCAACGCCGCGTTGTTTACGTATCTCTGGATGTTCCGGGAATTCATCTATAGCGCAATCGGTCCAATGAAGGGCGACTTCAGAATCCTTTAGATGGCCATTGACAATATGACAACCGAGCGACCAGAGGCGCGCGTCGATGGAGCCGTTTTCAATAGCGTCAAATAGGAGTTTGACAGCTTTTTCCGGTTGTCCCAACTCGGTTAAGTATTGGGCATACCCATGACGAACACTGGTGGCTTCCGGGGCCATGCCCAAGGCTTGTTCATACTCTGTAATGGCTGAGTCTTCTTGGCCGGTCTTAGCCAGGCAATCGGCCAGCAAATGATGAGGGCCGTGTCCTTCTACACCCATAAATCGTGCAGTGAATGCTGGCTCATCCCGCTTGGTAATGCATTCACGGAAAGGCTCAATCGCCTCCTCAAATCGTTGCTGTTTCAACAATGCCAAGCCGTGTACGTAATGTATGGATGCAGTTGGTCCGCAATCAATGGCTAGCGTGCTGGTCGCGATCTCCACCAGTTCATCGTAGAGCTCGGCTTGCAACAAATGATAGCAGTATACACTTACTAATCGTTCGCGCACTTCCGGTAGAATGTCTTCTCGTGTGTGTTTGGAAAGCAGAGCAAAGGCCTCTTGATCCTTTTCGAGAGCCGCCTCAAACTGCCCGTCATTGAATAGATCCAGGGCGTAATTCATTAGGAGCGTGGGTTCCGGCGGCTGTTCTTTGATGGACATTTCAAGAAGTTTCAAGTTGCGCCTCACTTTGTCGCGTTCCTTTTTCACTTCCGGCGCGTAGCCAAAGTGATGCAGGCAGGAGGTGCCTATGCCCGAGTCCATTTGCCAATCGATCTGACGCGCCAGCACTGAGGAATAAATCTGCTCATGCACGCGGCCCACAAAATGAAGGCTTGGCGCATTGCGGAACAGCCTCGGTACATAGCATATACCATCGGCGGTTTCATTGTCATCTTGGTCTACCTTGATTTTGTTCACCAGTGGTAAGCGATAGCCGAGATGGTTGGGGCGGGACAAATCGTCACACAAGTGGTCGATTTCGCCTGTGGGCAGGATTTCATCGGCGTCCAGCACGAGCACCCAGTCTCCTCGGGCGTGTTCCAGTGCAAAGTTACGAGCCGCGGAGAAATCATCGCACCATTCAAATTGATGAACCTCAGCGCCATGTTCTTCGGCAATTGCTACGGTCCGATCGGTAGAGCCTGTGTCGACCACGACTACTTGATGGGCAATGTTTGTTATGGATTGCAACGCGTTGCCGAGAAATTTCTCTTCATCCTTGGCAATGAGACAAACGCTCAGGCGTAGACTTGTAGGGTTTTCGGGTAATGCGGGCCAGTTGATTCCCGGAGATTGTCCGGGTGATTGCTGTTTGATAGCCTCAAGAGCTCGCTGCGGAATCTCCCAGTTGGGAGTTAATCCCTTCAGCACCTCTAGACATTTCACCGCCTGTTGCGTATCACCGGATTCGAGAGCGATCTCGGCCAGATGCAGGTAAGCCTCGGGGTGGAAAGGGCGTTGCCCAATGGATTTCAGAGTCTCCTGCCATGATTCGATGTGCAGTCCTTGGTCAAGCAGTTCCTGAGCATGATCCAGATTTCCGACCAATGCTGTCGCGGGCAAATTTGCAGGATCATTTGTTGTTTTGTTTTGGACATGGCTACAAAGGTTATCCAACACATCGGCGCTGATATGACCGTTCGGTTGAGTTGACATCTCGGGTTGAGTGGTTGTGTTGGCAAGTGCCTTCAAGTTCTCGGCGGCCACGGTATTATTTGGATCAATTTCCAAGGCGCGCTTGAAGCAGTCTTCAGAGGTGTCCTTGTCGTTTAGATTGTGGAAACAAACTCCCAGAGCGAGAATGATCTCAATGTCCTCCGGCAAGTCGGGCAGGGCTTGGCGGTAGAGATCAGCAGCTTCCTTATATTGTTTCGCCCTAAAATTGGCCGTTGCCAGCAGTTTCAGGCCATGAGAGTTCTCAGGCTCTAACTCGAGCGAGCGTTCCATGTAGATTTCAAAGGTTTCATAATCTTTGACAAGCAATGCCGTTGTGGCCGCTTGTAATTGAACAGCGACTTCATTGGGTTGCAAATCGGAGTTTCGTCGAAAATATTCCAGTGCCTCCTCTAGTTGTCCTTCACTGAAGTAAAGGTTGCCCAATGCCGTGAGTAGAGCCACTTCACTGGGTTGTTGCGACAGCATATTTTCCAACAACGCAATCGCGCGTTGGGGTTCTTTCTGTTCGAGAGCAGCCTGCGCCTCCTGTAATAATTCACTTAGCGGTTGTGATTCTGATTCTTGAGCCTCAGTTTTCGTTTCGGTGAGTGAGTCACCTTGTTTAATTGCCAAGAGGTTGGTTTGGGCAATTTCGTTTTCCGGCTCCAACTGAAGGGCGCGCTCGTACGTGTCTTGCGCGGCTTCTGTTTGACCACCCCGATACAGGCACATCGCCAGAGCTAAGAGGTTTTGGACATTGTGTGGTTCCAGTTCCACCAGTTTGCCAAAGATGCGACCGGCATCATAGTGGCGCTCCTGGTCGAGATTCATTTTACCCATGAAATGGAGCATCTCTGGCAATTCCGGATCTATCTCCATTGCCAAACCAAGGGCGGATTCAAATTCATCATAACGATCTGTCTCGTAACTGGTCATCGCTAAGCGTGTGTATGCCATGGCGTTACGCGGTTGCAACTCGATGAGATGGCGGAAATGCCTCCGTGCTTCCTCAAAGCGTTCCTGTTGAAATAGCCCTGATCCCAATGCCTCTATTAGTCGAGGGTTCTTGGGATCGAGTTCCAATGCGCGTTCTAGTTCTGCAAAGGCCGCTTCCATGTTGCCTGCCTGTTGAAAGAAATCCGCTTGTTCCAGAAACTCATTCACAGGTGCTGTTTCCAAATTGGAATTCACTTGAGCGGGTGCAGGCGGGTGTTTGCGCAAGGTGTTTTCAGTGACACTCAAGTTGTGTTTTGTCAGTTCATTTTCAGGATCGTGAGTAAGCAACTGTTTGTACGTATCCTGAGCACGTTCTACTTCTCCGGTTTTGAATTGGCAAAACGCCAAGGCCTGTAGTGCCTCTACCGTGATACCACCTTGTTCGGCAACTTGATCATATTTGCGTCGTGCCTCGACATAGCGTTCGGCGCGCACATCTAAATCGGCCAACAACTTAAGTGCCTCAGGATGGTTTGGTTCCATAATGAGCGCTTGCTGCAGAGCAGTAGTACAGGCCTCCTCGTCGCCGTCGTGAAAGGCAGCTAAGCCGTGCTGTACATGACCCGTGGCATCGTTTGGACACGCGGTTGTAAACTCTTCAAAAAGTGTTCGCGCCTTATCATACTGTGTTACAAGAAACTGCTGTGTGGCCAAGGCGCGAAGGAGGACTGGATGGCGGTCGCCAAGTTCCAGAGCCTGTTCTAAAGCCTGGATGGCTCCCGCTCGATCCTCGCGTTCGTTGCAGGCCTCTGCTTGATTCAAGGCCTTTTCAAGTGTTTTCGGTTGAGGTAGGGTATTTTTGTCCATAACTATTTCAGGTTGTTTTGTTTCAGTCAAAAAATCTGTGTTTTCACCGTAATTCGGCTCGGTACCGTACTCGATCCAGTCGAGGATCTGCCGCACACGGATTTCAGCGGTGTGATGGCACAGCACTTTGCGCCGCGCGGTCTCGGCCATTTGCCGGGCTTGATTCGGGTTCGACTGCAGCCAACGGATTTGCTCGGCCAACTGTTCCGGTTTGTCGCGATCAAACCATAGGATTTCCTTGCCTGGGATGAACAAGGCCTGAGTCCTATCTCGTGGCGGTTTCCAGGAAATTACCGGTCTACCGGCTGCCATGCTTTCCACCACGCGTCCGCCGTAAGATTTAAAAATGGATGGCAGATTTACTTGAGCATAACTCTGGCGTAGCCCCCTTTGCCACAGGTCATTGAGCTGTCGGCGCGTACGGCGAAGTTCCTCTAAATATTCATCCAGCAAATTCAGAGTGATCGTTTCACCTTCGAGGAGTTGCTTAATGGAAAGGGTTTGGATGTTGTCAAACCGGGTTGGTAGATTGGTACCAGTTTCCACCGGTTTCGGCCGTTGCAGCAGCCCGTGCAGGGCGGGGTGATGCAAAAGTACCTGTCGTTCCTCGCTATAAAGGGAGCCCTGAAAACTGGCAGCCGCAGCTTCGGGCAAGTGGATATTGCCGCACACATCGCGCCAACTTACAACCGGCGGGCACCATAAAGTCCTTATGGGTAAATCATTCGGAAGTGTTTCGGCGTCTCGTTCATCAAATGTGAGGACGTGTGTGCAATGTTTCAGATGACCCAAAACCTTTTCCCGGCGTGATCTGAGTTTTGCATAGTGTGTTTCTTCCTCTGTGGAATGTTCTAAGGATTCCATGACCACTCCAACACGCACTGGCGCGATAGTTTCCAGCCATTCCATGAATTTCGGGTCGTAATCGTTGTGAGTGACCCAAATCCATACTTGGTCAAAAGTGTTGTCTTGCGTGAAAATCTCCGCCTGTCGAAGCCAGGAGCCGCGGTGGTTGGAGGGCACCCCAGCGATGGCCGGCAGCGTGAGGTGTTTGACATCGTGTGTACCTAGCGCATCTTCCAGCGCGTAAAAACCGTTGTACGACCAAGTGTGAGCATGCTCCCAGTTTCCGCATTCAAACGAGATGAGTAGAACTTTTTTGGGATCATTCTGTTCACCCGTAGGGCAGGCCAAATGGGAGGATGTCACTCGGCCAGATGTGAGCCGTTCTTTACCCGCAAAAGGATCTTCCGAAAGCGCCAGTTTGGTTATACCTGAGGGCAAAACTAGCGTGTCATTCTCGAAGAGACTGCTGGAGTGAGTGGAGGCAAACGTGATGCGTTGTAGATTGCGGAACCGATTTTCATAAGTTTCCCACTCGGGGATGGAAACATTGCAGTGTTCTTGAATGTTGGTCAGAAGCCGAAAGGATGGAGTGATCAGGATACTGGAATTGAAAAGCACCTCCAGCAACGAAGTCGCTCGTTCGGCATCGCCTACGTTATTTCTTAACAGCAGTGAACGGGCGAGTGAATATTGATAACGCGGGAATTCCGGATCCCAATTTACGGCCTGTTCCAAGTGCTCAACCTCACCGGTGTACTGGCCCAAATAATGAGCGAGAGAGGCAAGAATCAGATTTTTCAACTTGTCCGTGTCCAAGCAATTATTACCGAGTCCCAGTGTGAGAGTGTCCAGGTAGCTCCGATAATTGAAGAAGGCGCCGTGATAATCCCACGGCATGATGTCTTCGTGCGGATCAATTACACCAAAGCTCTCCGTGTTGTTTAGGATTGACCGAACGTGGTCTAGCACCTCCTGAATGTATTCGGGTTCGCCTAAGTGCAGATCATGTCGGATTCCATTAAATCGTAAAGCCAGCGAGTCAGGGTGTGTGTCCCAACCGTGCCGATAAATCCGGTTGGCATCTTCGTTTAGCTCTGTTTGCATCCGGTTAATTTTTTTGTATTCGTCGGGATTCCTCATCAGCCTTTGGATGTCAGGTATGTCGCTCGACAAATACAAATCTACTTCCCTTGCTGCATCAATGATTTGACTAGCCCTGGGATTGACTGATTCCTTCTCTTCACACTCTTTCCAAGTATGTTTAAGTTGGCATTGATTAATCGTCGGTGGATAAACCCAACCTTTTTTGGCAATGACACGTTTTTGATGCGGGGCATCAGGCGATTGGCGCCACCGGCTTTGTCCAGCATTGGCAGTTTGTACGGTCAGGAAACGTAGAAATTGAGAGATGCACCGGCTTTGTTGGAATTCGCGGCGCATGATTTGAGATCCCCGCTGGGCCTGAGGGCCAACGGTTTGCCAGTTTTCAACAAGATCGTTTATACGATTTGCCAGTTGATCGGGCTCGTAAATATAGACGCCTTCATCTTGACCGACATAAAGCCCCAGAGCGCTTCCAGCCTGTGTTAGTACTGCGCAGCCGGCGGCCAATGATTCTACTCCCCGGGAAGGCATGCTGCCAGGATGGCGAATATAGGTGAAAGAGACCTTGGATCGCATTAATTCACTCGCATAACTCAAAGGGGCAAGAAACCCATCCATGGAACGAATGTGCAGCGAGGTATCTCCCAGCAATGCCTGAAGGAGTCGGGCTTTGTCTGGATGATAATGACTGCTCATGGTTCCCGAGATGAAAACATCTACCTCACGGTTTTCTGGTGCAGTGATGGTTTGGAAATGATTCGGGTTAATGCCGAACAGTTTTGGAAAAGTGCAAACTGGACCGTGACGCAATGAACGAACCTTTGCCCACTCCTCGGGTCCGAGTGTGATTACTTGGTCAAACGCGGGCAGCCAGGGAGCGTTGTTTTGAATATGGATATCCGTGTCCGATGTAACACCGAAAGTTGGACAATCGAGTTCCGTAAGGTCGTAGGGCAAGTATTGCCACTCGATCATATGGGCAAAATAAAAGTCCGGTTTGATGGTCAGTTCCTCCCGAATGCCGAGGAATGGCTTTTCCGGTATACGGCAATCAGGAACCCATAGTCCCTCACTATTTCGGCGGGTGCGTTTGATGCCCGCATGTTGCACGTGGAAATGATCGTCCTCAAAAACGTCTTCTTCCCAGACCGTTTGAGTCAGTACATTGATTTGCGGCTTCCGGATTAGCGCCAGCAAGCGCTTGGCTTCCGGCAAATTAGAATGGGACAAGACATCCGTCGCCTCCGCTTCGTTGCCATCAATCCATAATGCGGCCCCAAGGTAAAATCTTGCTTCATCGGAATTCTCTTTTTCTAGGCCAGCGACGGCGGAGTGTACTTGGCCGATCAGGCCCATTGCGGCAGAGATCTGCTGTCCATCCACTTGGGAAGAACCCGCCACGCCACAGAAGTTCCCGGCAGTAAACCAATCCTCCGGCGTGCCGAGGGAAGCATCCGTGTACGAATAAATCTCAATATCCCGGTCTGGGAATTGACTTTTCACATCCATGTTACCCAAAACAAAGCAACTTCCGGGCCAAAGGTGCAAAAAAAAGCCGTGGGATTAGTAAATATCAACTAAAATGCCTATTTTACCTTTTTATCAATAAAAATCAGATTTTAGTTTGAATTCTCAAATAACCACTTTGCAGGTGAGAAAGGCGACAAAAAAACTGATGGTCACGGCATATTAACTGCTGTGACATGGCCATGGTTTCAACGATTGAAACGACAGATTTACCGACCAAAGCAAAGAAAAACGCTCCCATAAAAAGGGGTGTGGACGGCGGTGATTTAGTCGTTTAGCATCATATTCGCGTTATGCGTGTTCTATTCGTAGTTTATGATAATGGGTCGTATGATCACATTTTCCCAATGGGACTTGGGGCAATTGGGGCTATCTTAAAGAGAGATGGGCACGAAATTAGTGTCTGGAATCAAGATATGCATCATTGGCCAGATGAGTACTTAACAGAGTATTTAGATAAAAATAAATTTGATTTGGTTATCGTGAGTTTGATAGCTGGTTATTACCAATATAGAAGAATGTTGGGACTATCTAAAGCAATCAATAAATCTAAACAACGGCCAACTTATGTAATCGGAGGTTACGGACCAACACCTGAGCCAGAATATTGGCTCAGGAAACTAGAATGCGACATAGTAGGGCTAGGAGAGGGAGAAATTACAATATCTGAGCTAACAAAAACGCTAGATAATAATGAACCATTGGAACAGGTTCCCGGAATTGCGTGGATAGATGTAAGTGGCAAATTTCAGGAAACACCAAGGCCTCCACAAATCGAAGATTTAGATTCTCTTCCGTGGTATCCGTATGAATTGTTCCCAATGGAGTATTACAGGCTCATGGAACTTCCCAGAGCTTCAGCAACTGATTTTCGCATGCCAATGATGTCTGCAAGAGGTTGCACTTTTAAATGTACGTTTTGTTACAGGATGGACCCTGGCTACAGAAAGCGTGATCCAGTAGCATTACTTGATGAGGTGGAGTTTCTTTATAAGGATTACGGTATAACAAGAATTACATTTCAGGATGATTTATTAATGTCATCTGTTGAACATACAATTGAGGTTTGCCGCGAGTTTGAAAAGCGCAAACTGCCAATTACATGGGATTGTAATGGACGGTTAAATTATTGCAGCAAAGAATTGTTGGAGTATATGAGTAAGGTGGGATGTGTTTATATTAATTATGGAATTGAATCAATGGATCCCAATGTGCTTAACAGCATGAAAAAGGGCTTGTCCCCTAAAACGATTACTCAAGGAATAGAATGGACATTGGATGTTGGAATAAGCCCAGGCCTTAATTTTATATTTGGTTATCCTGATGATAATATGGATACCATAAAAAAATCAGTGAACTTTTTACTGAAGTACGATGATTTTTCAGAAAAAAGAACTATTCGACCTGTAACTCCATATCCGGGATCGCCCATTTATTATGACGCTATCAATAAGGGTTTACTGGATAAAGATAATCCCGCAGCGGATTTCTACGAAAACAAACATCTTAATTCTGATCTGATATCCGTAAATTTAACAAAACTTCCCGATGAAGAATTCTATAAGTGTATTCAATGGGCAAACAAAACACTTATGGAGAATTACTTCAATAATCAGCGCGAGAACACCCTTGCCCAAATAGACTATTTATATACTACAAAAGACACTTCTTTTAGGGGTTTTAGGGGCATGCATGATGACACGACAATGGAACATGCCAAGGGGAAAAATAATGATTTAAAAAACTGGGAGGGGTCTAAAAAATCTGATGGTGACAGATTTTCAACTCATGGGCTTGGTAAATCTAGGCTTAAGAAAGAAATTAAAGTAAAAGATGGAAATGCGGGGAATGCCAGTAAAAAGTTTAAACATGAATATAAAAAAATAATATCAAGAGAAAAAGTGTTGAAATGATTTTACATGCACTTATCTAGCTTAAGCCTATACCATGCAGATTTGTGTAAAATCCAAATATGTTACTTAATAGTAAATTACGTAAACAATGCGGAAAAAAGTGTTCTTGTTAGTTGGGTTTGAAGGTTTGCCCGAACTGTTGACTCAATACAATCCAGACGAACCGTCTGCATTTATTTTTCAAAACAATCCAGGCAATCGTTTTTTTGTTGAAAAGATCCTCAAGAAAAAAGAGTGTAGCCTGTCTGTTAATGGTTTCCCTTCTAATGTAGTAGTTTTTGATAAGGACCCGGAAAGCAATAAAGGTCAATCATTGGCCTTCCAAGATTTCACCCCTAATCAATGGTCTTCTTTTTTGGGAATCCCTGAGTTTGTGAAACAAATCAGGGATTACATCAATAAGCTGCAGCCAATATCGGAAATAGTTTGGTACAATCGCCAGGACCTTTGGGTGTCGTTAGTACTGAGTATTGCTAAGGATATGAAAATCCCAACTTTACTAATACAATCAGAACGCAATTCACAAATAAAATTTAATTATTGGAACAATGAGAAATTGAGAGAAATCAATCCGAAAACGGCGGGATTTATTGATCAACTGAATAGCGCGCTTTCTCAGAAACTGTTATTAGCGGACATATACTTGGATAACATTGATGATTGCATGCTCTATTCAGGGTTAAGCCCGGCGTTAGAGGGGCATAGGCAATTGGATGTATCTTTGGATGAAGTTGCAGAAAATATAAATAAATTAAAAAGAGAATTAAATTATTCATGTGATGTGAAACCCAACAAATCAAACTCTGAAATATTATTTGTTGATGATGGAATGTCATTTGATGATCACGGGTATAACTGGGAAAAGACTCGTGATAATCTCAAGAGATATTTTATTGATTTGCCCACTGATGTCCCTGTAACAATAAAGATGAGGCAAGTCAGGGATGAAGATGAAGGCACAAAGAATCAACTTGTTGAGTTATTCCCGGCGCGGTCAAAAATTAGATTTGCCCAATCTTTTATGCCCTTAGAGTTTATGATTAGCGATTTTGATATGGTCTTTTACATGCTTACCTCCTCTATGCTGTATCCATTCAAAACCAGACGTATAAGTTTATTCAAATTATTAGCTGTGGAAAAAGAAAGTTTTCACGCCCGTTGGAAAATCTATATGAAATATATTAAATCATTATCTTCTGGTGATTCTCTAATTATCACAGAAAGTAAATCAAGGGTAGAAGACCTGGTTCCTCATTAGGCTACTTCCAAAGAATTTGATATTGAATTCAGAAAGTCAAAGTGAGTTGATCTGCGAATCGACGGGCGCGAAGCGTTTAATGCATATATCGTTGTCCTTTTCGTATGGTCCACCGGAAAAAGGGGGGGGCAAAGCGCGCACTTAGTCGCGGTGAAAGCTACATCAAGTATATCCCAACAGCGCAATGCAGGCGCAACTCGAAAGTGGCCAGATTTGATCAGTTATCGGAAGGAATAATTGCATGTGTGGACTGAACTTGGAGAGATTGGAATCGATTGTTTGTGATTTTGATGGTGTGCTGACAGACAATCGCGTGTGGACGGATGCTGAGGGGCGTGAAATGGTAGTGTGTCATCGGGGTGATGGTTTGGCATTCGATGTGTTGCGAGCGATGCCCGTGAAAGTATTTATTCTTTCCACTGAAACGAACCCGGTAGTTGCGCGACGGGCACAAAAGCTGTGTGTGCCTTGCTTGCAGTCGGTTGGTTGCAAAGCGGAGGCATTGCGCGAGTTATCGGCAGAACATCAATTTTCATTGGGGCACACGTTGTTTATAGGTAACGATTTAAATGATCTGGCAGCAATGGATTTATGTGGGTACCGTGCGTGTCCGGCGGACGCGCATCCGGTAGTTCGATCGCGCGCGCATATAGTCACCGGTGTGGTGGGCGGTAATGGGGTGGTCCGGGAATTAGTGGAGAAACACTTGAGCATAGACATGGACAAGGCGTTGCGGAAAGGCGCTGGTGGGGAAGAAGGGCGAGAATGTTCATAATCGCTGAGATCGGAATTAATCACAATGGGGATGTAGACATTGCGCAGGCGTTAATCTGTACGGCCAAGGAAGCGGGATGTGACGCGGTGAAATTTCAGAAGCGAACCTTGGAGGTGGTGTATCCGGCGGAGGTGCTTGACGCGCCACGGGAGAGCCCTTGGGGTACAACCAATCGCCAGCAGAAAGAAGCACTTGAGTTTGGCCGAAAGGAGTATGAGCAGATCGATGCGTTTTGCCGCGAACTAAACATTGAATGGTTTGCTTCGGCCTGGGACAAGGAGAGCCAAATTTTTCTGCGGCAGTTTAATCTTAAGTACAACAAGATTGCCTCGGCGATGATTGTAGATGAATCGCACTTGCGCCAAGTGGCGGAGGAAGGGAAGCATACCTTCATTTCCACAGGGATGAGCCAGATGACGGACATTGAACGGGCGGTGACGGTGTTTCGTGAATTGGGCTGTTCCTTTGAGTTGATGCATACCATCTCGACATATCCTATGAAAGATGAAGACGCTAACCTGAACTGCATACCCATGCTTCGTAAAAAATTCCAATGTGATGTGGGCTACAGCGGTCATGAGTCGGGACTGGCAGTATCTTATGCGGCTGCGGCGTTGGGGATCAGTTCGTTGGAACGGCACATTACTTTGGATCGAGTGATGTACGGGTCCGATCAGGCGGCTTCTGTAGAGCCAGTCGGCCTGCGCATGCTGGTGGGTGCGGTGCGCAAGATTGAGGAGGCGATGGGCGACGGGGAGAAATGCCTGCTGGAAAGCGAGAGACCTATCGCCCAAAAGTTGCGGTTGCATTTGCCTTGGGAGTCTGGTGAATGAAATTACACAAACGAAAGCCCGTCGGTTGTGGCTCGAGCGCATGTAGGGGTGGTTGCTGCTCAAGCATAAAAAGGCCGGTATCAGACGCATTCGACGAGGTGCTGGCGTGATGAGCTTCCCAAGGCATAGCAGATTTACCGGATATATTTTTCCGACGGCGGGATTTGGATTTTAATGGCGTGATGACCAGACAGGCTTATAAGGAAGACGAAGGGGTCGCGGTTTTTTGCGAACAGGTTGAACTGGGGGGGAATGTTTGGAATGCCTGACGCTGCGCATGATTCCACGGTGGCCATCATTCCCGCCAGATCGGGATCGAAATCCGTTCCTGATAAGAACATCGCTGATCTTGCTGGCCATCCTGTGTTGGCTTACAGCATTGCCGTGGCGAGATTGAGTCAGGAAATCGATCGAGTGTTGGTTTCAACTGACAGTAATGACTATGCCGACCTTGCCCGGGAATATGGAGCGGAAGCTCCATTTTTGCGACCGGCGGAGTTGGCTTCTGACACTGCGGGGGATTTGGAAGTCCTACGCCATGTCATGGACTGGATGAGCGACCATGAACATCATGTGCCGGAGTACTGGGTGTATCTTCGACCGAGTACTCCGCTGCGGGATCCCGTGTTGGTGGACCAAGCCATCCGGCAGTTCAAAGATACCGGCGAAGCAGTATCTCTGCGCTCGGCGCATCCCGCTCCAGAAAGTCCTAGGAAGTGGTTTCGCAAATTGGGTAATAACTTTTTTCCCCTGATGGACGGCGTTACCATGGCGGAAACCGACCAGCCAAAAGAGGCCTTTGCCACGGCTTTTGTTCCGGATGGTTATGTGGATGTTTTCAAAACCTCCCACGTGCGCGGCCGAGGAGCACTGCACGGTGATCGTATCATGGCGTTTGTCTCACCTGTTAACACGGAAATCGACAGTGCCGAAGAGTTGGACTATCTGCGCCACCAACTGGAGAGTAACGGATCGCCGTTGTTGGAGTTCTTAAATAAACTAGAGAGAGGAGGAACGCCGTAGTGGCTGAATCTACCATGGTCGCCGCGCCGGTGGAGGTGCCTCAAGTGGACACGCCGCATCGCCGCATCGTCACGCCGCTTCCAGTTCCGGAAAGTATAGCCCTGTTTGAAAGGCTTGAACGGACGGAGGCGCGCTCCATGCACGGTCAGCTGCCAGTGATCTGGGATCGGGCTGATGGTATTCATGTTTACGATCCCTGGGGCAACATGTGGCTGGATTTCACCAGCACCATTTGTGTCGCTAACGCCGGCCACGGTCACCCAGCGGTGGTGGAGGCCATCCGTCACCAGATAGATCGGCCGCTTCTGCACACCTACACCTTTGCCCATGCCGAACGAGTGGCGTTTCTGGAATACCTGATTGCCCACACCCCTTCCCAATTTGAAAAGGCGTTTCTGGTATCTGCTGGATCGGAGGCGGTGGAGGCTTCGCTGAAGCTGATGCGCCTACACGGCCAAGCAGCCGGCAAGCGCCGAGGGGGCGTGCTCTGTATTGAGGGCAACTGGCATGGCCGCACGCTGGGCGCACAGATGATGGCTTCCAACCCGGTCCAGCGCGAATGGATTGGCTACCATGATCCCAACCTGCATCACTTGCCCTTTCCGTTTCCTTGGGTGACAGAGATCGCCAACGATCCCGTGGCCTTTTTCCGGAAGAGCCTGGAGGAACTGGAGCAGACCCACGGTCTGGATCCGACACGGGATTTATGCGGCGTGATGCTTGAAACCTACCAAGGATGGGGCGGTTTTTTTTACCCCCCCGAATTCGTGCTGGAGTTGGTCCGCTTCGCCCGAGAGCATGATCTGCTGGTCACTTTTGATGAAGTGCAATCCGGTTTTGGGCGGACCGGTGAGCTATTCGGTTACATGCATTATGGCGTGGAGCCGGACATCATCTGTTGCGGCAAGGGCGCCAGCTCCAGCGTGCCGTTGGCATTTGTAATGGGATCGCGGAAGATCATGGACCTACCCGAATTTGGCTCCATGAGTTCCACGCACTCAGCCAACCCCTTGGCCTGTGCCGCAGGACGGGCCAGTTTTGAGGTGTTGCTTAACGAGGGGTTGATTGACAATTCCCGCAGTCTGGGTGCTCAAATGCACGAGCGCTTGCAGGCACTTCCGCTGCGCCACCCCCAACACATCCGTTCAGTGGAAGGGCGAGGCCTTATGGCCGGGATTATCTTTTACAATGAAGATGGCTCCAGCGGCACGGACCTATGCAACCAGATGTGTGAGCGGGCTATGCAGCGCGGATTGCTGGTGGTGAAGACAGGGCGCGAATCTATAAAGCTAACGCCGCCCCTGAACATCGATGAGGCGGCTTTGTTTGAAGGAATCGAAGTGCTGGAGGAAGTGGTGAACCAGGTGATCGCCGATGATTAGCGCCCTGCGTCATACCGGGCTGGTGGTGCAAGATCTAGAGTCCGCCATCGGATTTTACGAGGGTTTGGGGCTGCGTCTTTGGCGGCGTGAGACAGAGACAGGGCCATTTATTGAGCAGGTTACCGGTTTGTCTGGTGTACGTCTCGAATGGGCAAAACTCAAGGCCCCAGACGATTCGCTTTTGGAACTACTGCAATATCATTCACACCCCGCAAACGCTCTGCATGAAATTGCCCCCGTCCAAACTCATGGCTGTTCGCATGTCGCTTTCACCGTGGCAGATGTGGAAGCCACCTGTGCGCGTGTTAAAGAACTTGGAGGCACGGTGACCAACCCTCCCGCACTATCATCTGATAAATGCGTGTGTGTGGCCTACGGGCACGATGTAGATGGGGTTCTAATCGAACTGGTGGAGGAACTGTCTTGAACAGTACTCTGTGTTGTATCGTTTGTGGTGGGAAACAATTTGAAACAGTTTATTGCGGGGCCATTCGTGCTGGATCGTATGGTAAGATTACTGAGGATGTGCATGAGGTAGTAGAGTGTAACGGATGTGGTTTTCGACACTTGAAGGAGTTTGTTCAGATAAATTATGAGACTGACTCCTACCGTGAGAATTATAACAATTCTGCCGAAGTGGAGGATTACTTGTCTACGCATACTTCCGAACAGGAATTGCGCCTGAAACGCATTGGCCTCAACCGGTTTCGTGAAAAAAAGGTACTCGATTTTGGCTGTGGAGGCGGTGCGTTTTTGGATGCCGTCAAAGACGTTGCCTACGCCACGATAGGCATTGAGCCCATGACCAGTTTCCACTCAAGCCTCCTCGAACGAGGCCATCAAGTAGTGGTGTCTGCTAATGACCCGGATTTGACTGACGGTATGGCGGATGTGGTAGTGTCTTTTGGAGTCATTGAACACGTCGAGGATCCACTGGCTCACCTATTCGACATTCATCGCTTCCTTACCCCCGGCGGAGTAGCATTCCTGGAAACCGACAACCTGAAGGAGATTCTTATGTGTTTGGCGCTCCCGGAATTTGAGCGGTTCTTCTATCGCACAGCGCATGCTTGGTACTTCTCCTCTGGGACTCTGGAAACTTTGTGCCACAAGGCTGGTTTTGCGACCGTACTTCCGGGCCATCGGCATGGCTACGATTTGTCGAACTTTATTCTTTGGCTGCGTGATCGAGAACCCACGGGGATAGGTCGTTTACGGTTGCTGAGTGGAGCTTCTGACCAGGAATGGAAGGCGACCTTGGAAAAGGCCGGCTTGGCTGATTTGCTTTTATTTGAACTTACCAAGGATTGAAGTGTATTTGGGGTTTTGTGACAAAAGTCTGATGGTGACCGTGCTTGGTGTAGTATTTATGGCTGAAGGCTTCCAAGTTTAGCATATGATCTGTAATTTGAATAAGCGCATTGGATTCATACAGGGCCGGTTATCTCCGTTAGTGAATGGCCGAATTCAAGCTTTTCCAAAAGATTATTGGTGTGAAGAGTTTTCTTTGGCACAGGGACAAGGCATTTGTCTGATGGAGTGGACATTGGATCATGACGCACTTCACGAAAACCCCCTCCTCACGACTGATGGACGAACAGAGATGCAAAGGCTTTCTGATATTCACCAGGTATCTATCCCTTCTCTTACGGGTGATTGTTTTATGCAGTTTCCATTTTGGAAGGCTCCAAAGGCTCAACGGGAAAGTTTGGAGCATGACTTTCTGGCGGTTATTGATGCTTGCTCTATTGTGGGGATTGAATTTGTAGTTGTTCCTTTGGTGGATAATGGAAGTCTTGAGGCAACAAAAGAAGAGAATGTTCTGGTTGAGTTTATGGAACGGCATGCTGAGGTTTTTCGAGCGAGAAAGGTATCTATTTTATTTGAGTCAGATTTCGTTTCTGCCGAGCTCAAACGTTTAATTAAAACATTTCCGGCGGGAGTTTTTGGCATTAACTACGACACGGGAAACAGCGCATCTCTCGGTTATCAGTTTCAGGATGAAATTGAAGCATACGGAGATCGAATCCTGAATGTGCATATTAAGGACCGACTTCTTGGTGGGACGACGGTACCTTTGGGTACTGGTAACGCGAAATTGCCAGAGACAATTTCTGCGTTAGAACGGCAAGGGTATGAGGGTAATTATATTCTTCAGACGGCCCGTGCTCTTGATAATGACCATGTTGGTGCGATACACCGTTACCGCGAAATGGCAAAGGATTGGATAAGTCAGGCCAGATGGAATTAGGACTCGAAAATTCACGAGTGTTAATTACCGGTTCATCGCGTGGAATAGGTCATGGGATTGCTGCCTCTTTTATGGAAGAAGGAGCAATCGCGGTCTTGACCGGCAGAGATGAGAAAGATTTAACTGCTGCTCAAGAAATTCTTATCGGTGAGCATGGTGCAGATCATGTGGAGGCATACGCAGGAAACCTCGGTGAGCCTGCAGTCCGATCTGGATTGTATGAATATTTAGCTCCTCGTGGATTAGATCATCTTGTGTGCAACATTGGCTCAGGTCGGTCGGTTCCGGCATTCCAGGAAAATGATGAAGAGTGGCGCCGTATGTTTGATGTAAATATTGTGCAAGCTGCTGGTGTATTGCGACAGCTGCGCGACCTTTTGGTTGCGAGTGCGCAACGTGGGCGGGATACAAGCGTTACATTTATTGGGTCGATTTGCGGGATGGAAGCACTGGGTTGCCCTTTGCCTTATGCATCTGCAAAAGCAGCGTTATGGGCATATGCAAAAAATCTGGTCCAACCACTGGCGAAAGATGGCATTCGGGTCAATCAGGTTACTCTGGGTAATATCTTGTTCCCAGGATCGACATGGGAGAATAAGCTGGATGAGGGGGAGGCAAGTGTACAACAAATGCTGGAAAAGGAAGTAGCCATGCGTCGTCTTGGCACCGTGCAAGAAGTGTCGGCTGCCGTTGTTTTTCTCGCATCGAAGCAGGCAGCATTTATTACTGGTGCAAATCTGGTTGTCGACGGCGGCCAGACAAGGGGGTTATGAATATAGGGGGAGAAAATTAGGGTTCGTGATCAGTTTGACCTAACCGGCAGGCATGCGGTCATAACCGGTGGTGCGGGAATGTTGGGGGTTAAGCATGCCGAAGCCATTGCTGAACTGGGGGGAATCCCTGTCATCGTCGATATCGACATGGAGCGATGCGATCAGGTGGCGGAGCAAATCAGGAAAGAATTCAAGGTAAACTGCATTGCAGCTCCTGCGGATATAACAGACCCACAACAGGTCGTTAAATTGTGTGATAGCCTCTTAGAGGATTGCGGTCACCTCGATATCCTCATCAATAATGCCGCCAACAATCCGTCAGTTGGTTTAGGCGGTATGGATCAAGTTCATGGTTCCCGGATGGAGGTATTTCCCTTGGAGGTTTGGAATCAGGATATTGCGGTTGGCTTAACCGGAGCTTTCCTCTGTGCACGTACCTTTGGCCAGTTAATGGCTAAACAGGGTAAGGGAGTGATTCTGAATATTGCTTCTGATCTCGCCCTAATTTCACCCGATCAACGTCTCTATCATAAGTCAGGTTTGCCTGAACAGGCTCAATCCGTGAAGCCCGTAACTTACTCTGTGGTAAAGAGCGGACTGATTGGCTTGACCCGTTATTTGGCTACCTACTGGGCAGATCGCGGGGTGCGTTGTAATGCCCTATCTCCCGGTGGTATTTATGTCGATCAAGAAGAGGGTTTTGTGCAACGCCTAAGCCAACTGATTCCGATGGGGCGCATGGCCACCAAGGATGAATATAAAGCCGCTGTGGCTTTTCTGGTTTCTGATGCTTCCAGCTATATGAACGGCGCAAATCTGGTTATTGACGGCGGGCGAACGGCGTTGTGAAACGGTCTCTGGTTACTGCAACAATCGAGCAGCCTTGGCCTAAGGATGGCTGTATTTTGTTCCAAATGTTGAGTGTGGAAAGCGAGAGCTCCCGTGCCTGCTTTAGCGCTTGAGTCAAGCACTGGAAATCCCTGTCCGTTGAATCACTGATTCTGTCGGATGGAAAATCAGTCATCAAGAATTTGACGACTTAATTAGGGCTAAGCAATTGAGTTGGTTGTAAGATAATCCAAGCCAAACTCGCTGACGCATTTGCCGGACAAATCCCCCGCGATAAGTTTATCAACCTGTTCTGAGTTTCCCTGTTCCATTGCATGGTGGATTTGGCAACAAACCTCAGGAGGGAGGGCTGGGAATTGATCGGCGATCTGAGGCTTTACCGGCAATTGAATGCCACCAAAACTTCGACTACGAGCCTTGTGCCCATATAAGCTGTGCCAACGTTGGAAGAATAACTCCTGATCTTGTTCGAAATGCTCGGCTCTACGGTTGGTCTCAACTTCATCTTCTATATTGGCAAATTCCATCCAAGCGTCCGGGCAGGTGATTACCCTTCCACCGTAATGCCATGTCCGCAGTGAAAGATCCGGATCTCCGTAATAAGAATGAAAATAAGTGTCGTAAAATCCACCGAGCTGCGCCACGTGTTTGCGCTTTATGAACGGGAAACACGAATACAGAAACCCGTAGACACCCGGCTCCGTTCGTTCGCCAGTCACATCAAACGCCCTGAAATTGCCAATCATCAGACTGTCATCTTCCTTTTCCATAAAGGATAACATGTTTGAAGCCCATTGCGGGGTGACATACGTGTCATCGGCCAGTGCTACTACATATTCTCCGTCTGCATTTAAATACCCTTGAGTATTCGCATGGCACGATCCCTTGGGGGAGATTTCCTCAACATGCTTTACGCGTGGATGGTCTATTTTGAAAGGAGCAACCAATACCACTTCGTAATCGACATCACCGGTCCATCGATCAATTCGATCTACGCAACGCCGTGCGCGATCCACCCGGAGTGAGGGAAGGATGATGCTCAGCTTTGGCTCGTTAGATGTGAGCATGGCTAGGTGATAGCAAACTCCGTGGCCTGTGAGGGCCTTCCGGATTGTTCGCCTGAAAGCTTCATTAAGTTTACCTTGGCCTGTTCACTTGCCGGAAACCGGTTCAGCTCATCCATGAATAGTGTCTTAGCCTCATTTTCGGCACCGGCCGTTGCGAAGGCCACGCCAAGTTGATTGCGCACGCCGCGTGTATTTGGCGCGGAATTCAAGACACACTGCAGGCTTGGGATGGCTGCTTGAGGCTGATTCATGAATAAATTCAAAAGACCCAGCATTTGGTGGGCATCCATATTGTTCGGGAATTGTTCTGTGATTACCTCCAGTTCACGAACCGCAGAATGGTGTTTGGTTTGTTCAATAGCTCCTTTTACGGTTTGCATCAGGATGCGCTCGAGGTCTTTCGAGGAGTGTCGCACTACATCGTTTCCTTCAATGGGTAAATCTGAGGAGATGTTTAAGGCAATGTTTCGCGCCTGATTTTTAACCATTGTTCGATAGAAATCGCCTGCTATAAAATCAAAATTCCATTTCCGATCACTATGCCATCGTTCGGATTGATCGGAGTCCACGGCCTCATGCAAGCGGCGATGAATGAGAGGTTGGTCGGTAAACAGGGTTCGGTTGATGCCATGATGATGATGCAAATACCATTGCAGACACAGGGTCCAAGCATCGGTAAACGATACATGTCCCAGCCCTCCACAAATCTCAAGCAGTTTGCGACTCCAAAAAGGACCTTCATCAATCACCTCAATCGTGTCCATGTGGTCGAGAGAAAAATCGAGATAAAAAGGGGAGTTTTTATAATCAGGTCGATAGAAAGGAGGGTGTGGCAATTGATGGATAATATAAATGTCATCGTCAAATGCATTCGTCCGGCTCAAAACGGTCTCATCCCATCCTTCCTTAACAATGATAAAATCGTCGGCAAAACACCCCATCACAGTACTGCGTGAATCTGCCAGGGACATGACTCGTGTGTAGCCGATGTGAATGTCAATGTATCCGCGGCCCCGTGGCTCAATGAGGTACTTGATGGCAAAGGGATATTGATCCAGCGTCCTTACAAATTCCGGTACCAACCGGTCATCAGAATCAAATTTAACCAACACCTCAAAATTATCATAATTGGAACTCTTTTCCTTGAGGCCATCAAGAAGATTGGACAAACCCCAGTTTGGGTTGCCTTCGATTCTTGAGGTTATTAGTAAACTAATCATCTAATGTTTCAATCCACGACCGTATCAATACAGAATCTCACCGCCTCTTCGTCCGTCAAGCAGCATTTCCCGAGCCACTTTTGGTGAAAAATCGGTAATTTGACTTAATCATAAAGCTGCCATTCTTTGATATTCATCCTCATAAAATTGAGATTTTTGAGGTTTTGAAAAAATATTAGCAATTTCAAGGGTTGCTGAATCCTTTGCGCCCGTCAGATTTATGCATTGCTTTAGTGCCACAAAGGCGTTTTCACGATCGCCGGCGTTGGCCATTTGAGTGATATTTTCCAATGCCGAATTGAGCAGTGTATCCAAGGCTGGTTTCAGTCTGTTTTGGAAAGGAAAAGAGACCATGACACACATGCCCTGTTCAGCCAGCTTTTGGATATCTTCTGGAGGATGGTGAGCCAATCGGAAATCTTCCCCCAAGGCTGGTGAGAGCGCATAAAATAATTCGCCCACTTGTGCGAGCTGGTAGCCGCGATATTCACCCAATGAGATAACCGTTTGCCCCGTGGAAACATCTTGGGTTAATAAGTCATACACTGGTGTATTTTCAGCATGTTGGCTAAGGAGTTGAGCAAATCGACGTCGAGTGATGTTGGCCGCCCTTGAGCGACATAGTTCATTATTAAAAATTCGGTGAGTCCAATCTGCCGCCGTCCGTTCTGCAAGTATGGAAAGTCGAAGATTTCCATCTTCTGCTCTCATCGCTTGTTCCAATAAACGTTGGCTCGCGATGGTCAGTTTGCCTAATTTTATGGCGTGTCGTATTTTATCATCGTTTTCGGATAATAGTATCCTGTGTTTTTGACAATCAGATTGGCTTGTAGGTGCTGATTCATATCCCAACTGAGTTAACGCTTCATTTGCGATGTCGTGAAAGCAGGCGGCGTGGCTACCGTTGATTTGCGCTTGTGGCCTTGAGTTCTCAATAGAAAAGTTGGAAATAGCATCGTTAATGGCATTCGGTGTTCGGTGAACATTTAAAAATTTGAGAACTTCCTGTACCACCTGTACCGGGTGGGTTTGCATGTCTTCATACCGTATGACTTGCAAACGCATAATTTTGGCCATCTCCAGCCAATATAGGTTGAATAAACCCCAAGTCTCCGCAGGAGGTAATTTAAATAGTCCTGGGAAATGTTCCGGCCATTCCTCAGGGGTGAGAAGATAATCCTTAAAAGACATGCTCTCTGAATGGTGTTGATGATAGTGGGAATGCACCGCGTCACGACCGTCCCGAGTTAGGAGGATGCTGGGCTGGTGTGTGTTCCTTGCAAAATCCAGACGATGGTTAATACGGCTTTTCAAGCCCATTGCGTGCAGCACATTTACCAACCACTCGGCTCCGCTGAGGAAGGGGGCAGATACGATTTGAACTTCGGGATGGGCCTCCATATGGGTGTAGCCCCAGCGCTGCAGAAAGCAGTCAAAGTGTTCATGAAATGCTTTTATTACATTATCATCAAACTGGTTCTTCCAATCGCCGCTAATGCCCTTACGGTACATGAAACTGGTTCGGATCGTCGGGCCATCCTCACCGCACTTCCGTCCGGCAACTGCCTCAAAACTGTTCTGCTTACACACCTCTTGTAATTCTGGTTCTGGTAATTCTAATCCGAGAGAGTGTAGAATAGAATGTACGGCTGCTGGAATATCCCGCTTCATTTCTTCAAATGAAAGTGTGTGGACATTGGGTTGATCCAAATGAATCCACTCGTCTGCGTGATGAAACATTCCTCCAAACTCCGAGCTGATATAATCCAAATATAATTGCTTTTCCGTATGACCCTCATGGAGTTCACGATGGATTAGATCTTTAACGTGTGATACAAGGACATCGCGTGGGTCACGGAATAAACAGATGAATCGAAAATCTTCCCGGTCGAGAAATCGCTCAAAAACACTTGCTGGACTGTGGGTCCAATGAAAAATAGGTGCCTCTTCAGTGAATTGTTTTTCAAATTCAATTGAGTCTCCAGGCCCCCCCAGCGCCGTGTATTGAAACTTTTCAGTCAGTAATTCGACAAGAATGGGCACGATGGCCGATGCACCCGCATTGTTCAGGTTATAAAAAACCACATGCGGTCGTTTGGACCAATCAGATTCTCTTGTGCAATGTTGCCGATGCTTGTGGTGTGCTGATCTCATGGTCGTTCAGGCAATTGTTGCTCATCGATCAAGTAGTGTTTTGTAGAGCACAACGACTTGGCCGAGTTAATCGATTTTGTAGGTTTTGTATTCAGTAACGACGGTAACTCACGGTGGTTAGTGCCGAGTTTTTTGATCACCTCATTTTGACTTTTCGCGGTCTGATGCATTTCAAGCTTTAGCAATGTGCGTGTTAACCGTATGCGTGGCGGTTCGTTGATTTTCACCTTCCCCATCGACATAATTCCAGCGTTGCAGAAAGTAGTCAAAGTGTTCGTGAAATGCTTCCCGCACATCGTCATCAAACTCATTCTTCCAGTCGCCGCTGATGCCTTTACGGAACATGAACCCTGTCCGAACCGTCGGCCCATCCTCACCACACTTACGCCCTGTCACCGCCTCAAAACTATGCTGTTTACACACCTCCCGTAACTCTGGATCCGACATGCCCAACCCAAGCGATTGCAAAATAGAACGCACGGAAGCTGGGACATCCCTCTTCAATTCTTCAAATGACAGTGTGTGGACATTGGGTTGGTTCAGATGAATCCATTCGTCTGCGTAATGATACATTCCAAAAAACTCCGAGCGGATGTAATCCAAATACAATTTCTTTTCCGTTCTCCCCTCGTGGAGTTCGCGGTGAATCAAATCCTTCACGTTCGATACCAACACATCGCGCGGGTCGCGATACAGGCAGATGAATTGAAAATCTTCTCGGTCGAGAAAGCGCTCAAAAACATTGACCGGACTGTGTGTCCAATGAAAGACAGGAGCCCCCTCAGTGAATCGTTCGACAAACTCGATCGAGTTAGCTGGGTCGCCCAATGTCCTGTATTGAAATTTCTCTGTGAGTACCTCCGAAATGATGGGCACAATGGCCGATGCTCCTGCGTTATTCAGGTTATAAAAAACCACATGCGGTCGTTTGGAGTAATCAGTTTCTCCAATGCAATGCGGCTGTTGTTTATGGGGCACTAAACTCACGGTTACTCAGTCAATTTTACGCACTGTCCATGCTCGAGTCTTGTAAGGCACCACGACTTCGTTAAGGTCGTCGACCTTTTCGCGAATGAGATCGAGTAATAGTTCAAACTTTTCGGGGCCAGCTTGGGCTTGGATGTCATTCACCGAGCGCCATGCCCCAAGATAACGCTCTTGGCTCATGGCAATTTCGTGCCGAGCTTCCATAAATATACAGTTGGTGAAGTGACTTGTTGATTGCAAGTCATGGGTCCAATCGCGGGAATTTTTGGCACGGCCGGAGGAAACCCGTTTTAGAGTTGGCACTAGGTCGTGAACCAATTGTTCAATCTTCTCATGTAATTCATTGCCATCAATATTGCGTGGATTCCACAATACAGTGAAGTGCCCGCCCGGTTTTAAAATACGATGGAATTCTTTCAAAGCCACAGGAGTATCGGCCCAGTGAAATGAGGAGGCCATGGTCACCCAATCAACACTTGCATCGGTTAGCCCCGTTGTTTCCGCGGAACCAGAGTGCCAGTTGATATCAAAATCAGCAGTAAATCGTAGGCCTTCCTCACGCATTTCGTCGCATGGCTCCACGGCGGTCGTTTGCAAACCTGCCTGGGATAGCATGCGGCTCCATATGCCTGTGCCGGCACCTACGTCTGCTACGGTGGAGGCACCGGCGTGGCGTAGCAATGCCTGCAGTATCGTCTGAGAGTAATCTGGACGACAGTTTGCATAGTCTTTGGCTAAGTCTGTGAAGTCTCCTTGTTGTACTGTGGTTGTCATGTCTTTACTGTTTGTGTGATATTTTGGTAATTTCTGTATTCACGGCATCCACGGCCTGACGCATGGATTGTAGTTTTTGAAGGGCCAGTTGTTCCGGGAAATGTTTGATTCCGCAGTCAGGAGTGATGATGAGATTATGGGCGGGAACTTCTTTCAGTGCTTGAATGATGTCATCCGCGATTTGACTGGGCGATTCCACGATAGAATCGGCTACATCTACCAACCCCAGAAAAATTGTTTTTTCTCCAAACAACCCAAGGTTGAATTCATTCAAGCCGGGTATGTTCGGTTTTTCAACGGCAATGGCATCCACCCGACTTTGGGCCAGTTGCGGGGCTACGGATCCATAGTAAATATTTCCCCTCGCTGGACTGGAGTCTTCGATAAAAGAATACGGATTGCCCTGTTGGCACATGTGCACCACGCTCTTCATTTTTCCACTCGTAAAAGTAAGCGCTTCATCCAAGCATTCTACTCCGTAGGGGTACTCCCGGGACTGCCAGATGATATGAGGATCATCGATTTGGGCCCACTTGCATCCGGCGGATTCCAGGGCAGCAAGCTGGGTTCCCAGCAGCCGTGCATAGTCTCGTGCCAATTGTTCATGGGAATGATAATGGGAGCTTGGCACGCGCGATGCGAATGTGATGGGACCGGGTAGATTAATTTTTACTGGTCGATCGGTGAGTGCCTGAGCCTGGGCCCAATCGTCACAAATGATTCGGGTGTCGATACGTCTTAAGGGAGCGTCGATTAAAAGGGAGGAGTCTCGTTCGCCCTGCACCGTGCCGGTTCGGCGAATGCCATCCATGAATTGAGCGATGTAAAGAATGTAGCTGCTGGAAACGCCTTCTTTGCCGGTGCGGAACAGTTCGCCTTCGGAAAATAAATCCAAACCCGCTTCCGTTTGTAATTTAATGTTGCGCTGCCGATGTTGGGTGAGTTCCGCTTCAATTTCATTACCTAATATCACTGCTGGCGGGCTGTAGGTTCCCTGGTTGGTGAATTCATTTAGGCTCAGTCGGAGCCAGTCATGTTGAGAGGAGGGTTGGCTCCCAATCACAGCGCACCGTATCGGTCCGGAAAAATCCTGCGCAGAATCATATCCGTTGTCGGGCACGATGGGTTCATCCTGCATCGCGGCATCTTGTGTCGGTAGAGTTTGAGTTATCATGGTAGAGTCCATATCATAGGCTTGTGTTCGACGGAATGGACCAATTGTTCGGCCAATCCCTCAGGATCACAGAAAGGTGGATTGTTAGTTAATATCAGGTCCGGGTTTAGGGGGCGTTCGTAGTCGAGGTCTAGGCCGGGAATGTTGCTTGTCTCGCCGTTTTTGGCACGGCTGTAGAGGCCTCGGGCATCGCGTGATTGTAGGGCATCGAGATCGACTTCCACCCACACTTCAAAATAATTGGGGAGCTGGTCGCGATTCCACGAGTGGATTTCATGGAAGATGGACATTGTCGCCACGACGACGGTTTGTTTCTGTTTTGACAGTAACCGGGCGAAACGGCAAATGCGATAGGCATTGGCCAGTCGACTCGTCGGGTCGTGGCCAGTGTGGGGATCGCGGATGGCATCGCGGATTTCATCGCCATCAATCAATATGGGTTGCTCACCCTGCGTGCGCAGTTGTTTGACGGTGGCGCGAGCGATGGTGCTTTTGCCGGCACCTGATAGGCCGGTAATCCAAATTACACGTCCTTCGTTGTTTGAGTTCCAAGTCATGCGGTTACGGCCGTTTCCCATCGCCAATCGTGGGTCCAATCGGGATGGTCCAGTTTGTTCTCGTAAAGGCGCAGGTCGTTTTCACTATCCACTTCACACCAGCGGCCGTTCACGGGAGTGGTATCTATTTCCGTCCCATTCTCGAGCAGGAGTTGGAGTAGGGAAGTCATGTCCAGCTGGTTACGCCGTTCTTGGGGCAGGTTGTCGAGAAGAGCCTCGACTTGGCTCCAACCAGCTGGAGTAAATTTCAAGAGCCCCATATATTGACCCTGAATATCGGAAACCGTTTGTGCACGGTCGCCGATTGATTCCAGACTGCCGTTTTGCTCGAGCCGGAATGTCTCGGCATCCATCAGCGGATTTTCAAAGCGTTCACTCCACAGGGGCAACCACTGCTGGTCATAACTGATGACCACTTCGCCGGGTTGGACGATCAAACGCTGAAGAATTTCCGGGTGATAAACAATATCAGAGTAAGAAACGATACAGTCATCACGCTCAAGCCATTGGCTGGCACAGGCAAGAGTGCTCACCATGTTGGTTTTTGCCCAGTCGGGGTTTTCAAACCAAATGCAATCGTTCGGGTTGATCGTTTCCGCACGGTAGCCGCGTACGACCGCGATGTTTTGGATGCCAGCGGCGCGCAATGCGCTCAGTTGCCACTCAAGCAGTGTGCGTCCCGCAAATTGAGTGAGACACTTCGGGAATTCGTCTGTAAGATCTCCCATACGGGAACCACGGCCTGCTGCTAAAATGATCGCGCGCATCGTTAGTTTTCCAACTGTAATGTGTTATACAAAAAATTGCGGTCGAGTTTTGCCTGCAAAGGATTCACCTTGCGTTCCGGATGCCACTGCACTGCAACAATCGGTGCAGCCCGATGGCGCACCGACTCCACGCAGCCATCGCTGCTGGCTGCCAATAGTTCCAGAGCAGGGGCCAACGTATGTTGAGGCACAGCCCATTGGTGGTAGGAATTAACATTGGCTTGGCCCGGCGCATTAAACTCGAGCAGATCAGTCCTGAGGTGGATTGGATGCACATTAGCCACGTGAACGTCCCGCTCGCATTGCCTCAAGGAGCCATTAGCGTGCTGCTGCAAGAGCTGAAGTCCTCGGCACACACCGAAAACGGGTAGAGCATTGCGCAGCGCATGATTTAGTAGTGTGAATTCGGTGGAATCACGCAGTTGGCAATTGCCCAGATCATTGCCGCCGGAGAAGATAAAACCATCAAGCTGCCAGTGTTGGACGTAATCCGCAATCGCCTCGCCGAGGTTTGGCAAAGGCATCCAAAAGGTATTGGGGGATACCTTCGTCATGTAGTTCGCCCAGTCTTGGGCCAGACAATCGCGCGGTTCGTTGTGGCCGCTCGCGTTATCAACGCGCATTGTGATACCAATTCGTTTAGCCATAAATCGGTCGGATTAATTGTGAGGAGCCATCAAGCTCTACTCGTTCGGCGGAGGTAATGCGCTCAAAGATTTGCTCGCCCACGCCAATGGCGGCCGGCAAGCCAAGTTCGGCGCACCGGATGGTCATATGACTGTTGGCTCCGCCAAATTTACTGACGAGGCCAGCGATGCCGCGGGTAAAAATCCAATCAAATCCGGGATCAGCATTCTCAATGCAAATAATGTGGTCGGTGAGTTCGCCGTTGGCATGGGTTTGGTTGTCTAGCTTCAGTGGCACACTCTCGACCCGTTTATCCGTCACAAAGTTTGGCGTGCTACGATGTAGCGGCACAACATACAAGTCGCGTGGATCGCGGATTAGATAGCCCAGGCGGATGCCGCCCATATTTTCTCCCTCACGTCTACGGTGTTCGATGAGGTCTTTGAAATGTATTTCGGGGTCGTTGAGAATCGGGTTTACTAAATGGTCGACTAAATCCTTCACAGTGATGTGAGCTAACGCATCCCGATCAAGGCCCTGCGTTTCCCCCCAGTTGGCGATCAGTTCCAAGGCATCGGATAAATGGCGAGTGAAGATAAACTTTGCGCGTTCGCGATTGGTAATGGCTAGGCGCGCGTATTCAATAAAATTTCTGGGATCGATTGTCCCCAGGCCAGATTCAGCAAAGAGCATCTCGAATATCTCTATTTCGTTATGGGTCAGCTCAAAGGGAATGATGGCCTGTTTGCTGTTTTTGCTGGAAGTAATGGCGAAAAGGTCATCACGCTGGTCGTAACGAGGTGAGGTGATGTCGTAAGTGCCCGGCCTCAAATGCCCATACTTAGACGTGAACTTTTTGCGCTCATCAGAGTTTTCCAAGGCAGAGAAAAAATTATTTGTGAAATCGGACGTGATTGTAAGCAGCGAGCGTTTGAATTCATTAAAACGGGATTCTGAAAGTGCGTTACGAATGATTGCAGAACGCAATATGGTTTCGGCAATAAAGGCGTGGCGGGCGATGATCGAAAATGGTCGGGTGCCCAGATCCTTGCATTCATCCAACAAAACAGGAAGTTGCTCAAGGTGAGTGTCACGTGTGAATTTTTTATTTCGTGATGCTTGAATGTCTTCGAGTTGTTCGATCTTCCTCAGGGCAGTAGGAAGTGATGCCTTGGGATCAAGGCTAAGATTTGCCACCGTGAGTTGAGCAAGTTCAAACCGGAATTCCCAGTATTCATCATGGCTGAGCACATTGCGATAGCGACCCAAATAATCCTCAGTAAAGTTGAAATCAACGGTTGTTTGGGCAATTTCAAACTCCACCTTGTCATGGAATTCGGGGTGTGCTTCAAGTCGATTGAGCCAGGCATTCACCAGTTTCTCACGTGTTAGTTGTGGTAGATTTGCTGGTAAGAAGGAATTAAAACTGGCCCGTACATCAATGTAAGGCTGTCCGCCAAGTATGAGCATTAGCGGAGTATGAAGGACAGGCTGATAGCCCATTGTGGTGCGGGCTTCCTGCCAAACGGAATCTGTAATGAGATGACGATACAGCGAAATCGCCAGCGGCTTAGGACGGGTGCCGATAATCTCTGCCGGGTTCCAGTCCGGCATCTGGCCGAGGATGGTGCGAGATCCGGCTACATGCGGCTTAGGCTGAGAATGATTTTCAATAAACTGTTCAGCTTGAAACAACGCCTCGCCAACATATCGTGCGATGCGCCGATTCCAGTTTTTCTGAACGGTTATCCGGCGCACCTGAAGTAAATGTAATTGACCATCTTGAGTCTTGGCAAATTCGATATCCAACGGAGTGCCTCGTTCGCAGAGCCCCTCAAGTTCACGGGCCAAATTCAATAATTCGGAAACTCGTGGCGAATCGACATGCCCAGAAGCGAAATCGCGGTGGATGAGCACGGTTTTGTTGACACCTGTACCGCCGGTGATGGAGTCGGTCTTGCCGCTTTCGTCATCATAATTCAGCACGTAATATGGCGCGCCGCTATCAATCACAAACGTCATGATCACGCCGCTCATCGTTACTCCAGTCAGCATGGGCATCACCAGCACTTGATCCTCTGTACAGCCATCAAATGAATTGATCACCTCCCGTACAGCCTTGTGTATGGCTTGTGGATCACCACTATCGATATCCAGACAGGATGTGAAAGCTCCAGCCTGCGATTGTTTGTCACCATCTTCATTTAACGCGCTGCTCCGAAACACCACCGGTTCGCAATTAAATCGTCGACCAATCTCCAGAATGATATTCGCAGGATTGGTGTTCCATTCTGCTACTGTAAAAAAAAGCAGATCGGGAACAGTGGCAACGTGAGTCAGTGGTTGGAGGGCTGCCAGCGTTTCGGCCTTGGTGCCGAAGGATTTTAGTTTGCGCAGGGGTTTGTGATATTCTGGCCCACTCTCCCTCGATTCTCCTTGGGTGAACTCGAGAATTGCTTCGCCGCCTGTTGCGGTCAGACATTCTTGTCGTGGAGAACGATGAAGTTGGAGTGCAGTCATTGGGTAAGACAGATTTCGGGTAATTCCATCTCAAACAACTTGCGGCGTAGCGGCACCTTGGCCAATTCCTGATGCATATTCGCCGAGGAATCGGGCGAGACAACCAGCACGGCGAATTGTTTGTTCAAAGATTTAATCATCGTTACAGTGTGTTCAGCAATTTAGTTAGCGCGATGATTCGCTCGGACTCGAGGTCGGGGTAATTTCCGATATACCAACCGTAAAAGTGTACGTGGTTGGTGAAGGGATAGTTCTGATATTCATCCCCAAACCTCTCTCGTGCATAAGGCTGTCGAAGTTGATTGCCACCGCCGGCAGTTCCACGGCGAAATTCTACTTTTAACCCGCGCAAAGTGTGCTCCACCCGATCGCGTAGTGTGTCATCCGGGCTGCGCAGAATGAGAGTGAAAGCGTAATTGCTGCTGCCTTCGACAGCAAAATCGGTTTGGTATTTTGCCGAATCCAGTCCGTCCAAAAAGAGCTTTAAGTTGCGTGTGCGAATGGCGTTGTTGTCGTCCAAGCGCTTGAGTTGATTGCGGCCAATCACTGCGTTGAGTTCCGTGCCGCGTACGTTGTACGCGGGATAAGCGAAGATGAAATCCGGATTCAAATCAGGATATTTGGATTGATACCGGTCTTTTGTTTCCTGCTCAGCTGCTTCCCTTATCATTCCGTGCGAACGGTAAATCCGGATGGCCTCGTGTAATTCATCGTCGTTCGTGCACACCATCCCACCCTCAACAGTGCTTAGATGGTGCGCGTAATAAAAAGAAAAATTCGAAGCCCACCCCATGCTGCCCACGCGACGTTCGCCATATGTTGCTCCGTGTGCCTCACAGCAGTCTTCGATTAGCGGGATGTTGCGTTCTACCAGTTCGTCCAGCAGTCGTTGGTCGAGTCCATTGTAGCCGAGCACATGCGTGAGAAAAACAGCCTTGGTATTGTCGTTTATTTTATCCAGGACTTGGCTGATATCCATGCTGAGTGTGCGCGGGTTGATGTCTACAAACACTGGATTCATGCCGGCGTGTAATGCCGAGGCGATGTCGCTCACCCACGTAAGGGTGGGCACAATTACTTCGCCTTCCCCCTTCAACTGGCACAACGCAGCCATGGTCACGAGATTGGCGGCCGAGCCGGAATGTACAAACACGCTGTGCTTTACACCCAACCACTCGCTCCATTCTCGCTCGAATTCACGGACGTTTGTCGATTGTGTGAGGATGGGATCATCCTGCTGCAGAAACTCCACGAGACAGTCCAGATCAGCTCGTGTTATATTATTGCGCATTAACGGCCACGGACCGATGACGGTCTGCGGGGCAACATTGGAGGCGCTATTTTTCATTATAATAATCTCCATACTCTACCAGAATAGTACTCCTGCCATCCGTGCGTGTGTGGGCCTTTTCGTAGGATGGGTAAACTTCATCCGGCTCTTCCAATCGAATGATCTCAACGTTGTGCAGCATGCTGCGATACGCCTCGGTGTAATCGCCAATGTGCTGATGGCCGGGATGCAGAGGTCGCTCGGAGCCAATACTGGTGCGGATAATAGCCTTGGGTTGGTAGCCGCCATCGGACATGTCGCCAAATTTATCGAGGTGGTTCACCAGTTGATTAGTGGCCAGCAAAAGGAAGTTCCAACGCGGGAAAATGCTCACCGGTAGTTTGCCCTGCAACGCAAGGCCGTTGGTCATACCCATTTGCATATCCTCATCCACGGGCAGTTCTACTTTGCGGTCATTGGAAATTTCCTTAAGAGTATTGCTCATGGCCGTGCCTGGGCAGGCGACAGCTTGGCCGAGAAATACCGTGTCTGGATCTTCGGCAAGGTATTCCATTGAGCGTTTTAGTTCATCAAAGTATTTCAGCAATTTCATTGTGCTCGTGCCTCTAGAATTGCACCCGCTTACCAGCGCCAGCGTGCGGATATTTGGTTTCGTATTGATAGTAAGTAATGCAAGGATCATTCACATTCTCATAAGTGAGCATGTCGGTGGCCCACGTTTCGCGTGTGTCGGTGCATACGCTTTTGCCGTTGTCCTCAATCACAAAATGTACGGGCAGTTCGTGGTTACGCACGTACTTGATGCACTCATGCGCGGCACCGGTTTCCGAGGTCATATCACCCAGAAAACACCACACGCGCTCACTGCCACCATCTCGCTGAATACCGAGGCCGAGGCCAACAGCAATGGGAAGCACTCCGGTGACAATCGCTGAACTCAGCAGGCGATACTCCGGGAAATTAAGTGTGATGGAATGGCCAGCCATAATCTCTGCCTTCACGTCCTCGGTGGGGACACCCTTTAGCAAACATTGGTAATGACTACGCCATGAGCACAGCACCCAGTCCTCGGCTTGCACTCTCTTAAAAACATCGATTATTTCATTTTCATTGCCGTAATAGAGATGTACTGGTGCCTTGATTTTGGAAGCGTTAAATTCCTTTGCAATGTCCTCTTCAAATGCAACCAATTCCTGAGGGGTCCAATAGGGCAAGCCGCTCGCCATTGGTCTTGTGGTAGCGGTCTCTGCGGGTTCACAAATTAACGGAGGTTCCATAGTTTAAACAAAATTGGCAACGGCCTGAGTGGTGGCTTCCACATCTTCGAGTTCACGGAATTCGGTGAGGTTGCGGGATTTGTTGTCGGCTTCGGCCGCGGAGTAATCCTGATCGCGGTCGTAGAATATGACCTGACTACCAGACTTCTCAAAGTCGAACGGCACATGCAGAAGCGTGTTGAGTTTCTCGCGTACTTCGGATTGATGCTGTGGCGGTACGAAGAGCAACATGAATCCGCCCCCACCGGCTCCGGTGATCTTGCCTCCAATGGCGCCGGCACTTCTTGCTGCATCATAAAGCTCAGCGATAGCGGCATTGGAAATCTTGTCGCTAATGGCCTGTTTCGTGAGCCAGCCCTCGTGCAGTAATTCGCCGTATTCCTTGATCGGCCCGCGGCCGCAAAGAATTGAGAGGGCTTCCTCCACCATGTCGCGCAGGATGCGCAGTTGACGGCGCTTTGCCTCGAGCGAGGGCACGTAGCTGCCGGCCACCTTGTCGGCAGTGCGCTTGATGCCTGTGTAAAAAAGCATCAAGTGGGAAGAGAGTTCCTCCAATCGATCGGGAGGGATGATCACGGGGCGCACGGAGATTTCACCAGATTGATGAAATGTGATGTGGTTAAACCCTCCGTAGGCGGCGTTCACTTGATCCTGCGAGCCGACCGTTTCTTTGAGAATATCCTGCTCGACCTGAATGCTTTCATTGGCCAATTGTTCCTTGGTGGCCATGTGGCCATTCAACGCATGTAGGGCGTTTAATAGGCCAACCGTGAAGGACGAACTGCTACCCATGCCGCTGCGGGCAGGCAGATCGCCGTCGTGATGAATCTCAATCCCGCGATCAAGGTTCATGAAATTCAGCGTGGCGCGCACTGAGGGATGCTCTATTTCTTCTATGGTGTTGGCACTCTCGATTTGCGAATACACCACGCGAAAGCGATGCTCAAAAAACGGTGGCAGATGTCGCGCGCTGATGTAGCAGTATTTGTCAATGGTCGTGGATAGCACGGCCCCGCCGTGTTCCCGATACCACCCTGGATAGTCCGTGCCTCCTCCAAACATAGAGACGCGAAACGGTGTGCGTGTGATAATCATAGCCTACATGTTTCGTCGTTTTTTGACCTAATTCTGGCAGGAAAATACAACCTGCCCATCGTGGGAGCAGCACATCGTGTGCCATTTGATTGGAAAAGACCTTTTCTGAGAAGAAACCGCTTAAAAGAGCCTGTTTTTACAAAAATATAGGATGAAATATCAGGCGAATTCAGCCTGATTTTCCGTCACAAACGCCTCCGCCTGAGGCAAAGTTTCCGGAGTGCCAATGTCGAGAAAAGCGGTTTCAACGCGATGCGATATCAGGCCACCTGATTGACCGAGCAAATCGGGAAATACATCGCGCTCCAGGCTCAACGGGCGAGCCTTTGGAAACCCCGCCAGCACCTTATGGCGCAGCAGGTAGATGCCGGCATTAATCTCGCCGACGCCGGGTTGCTTCTCCTCAAAGGCCGTGATGCGGCCGAATTCATCAGCACGCACACTGCCGTAACGCGAAGTGTCCGGCACCGTGCGAGTAACCATTACACCATCGGCTTTGCCGAGCGTTTCAGCGATCGTCGCCACATCGGCGAAGATGAGCGAATCGCCATTTAACACCAGCCATGCCGGCGGGGTTGTGTCGCATTTGGCTGCGGCAAAGGCAAGCCCTCCGCCGGTGCCCATTGGCTCCGGCTCTGTGACGCAGCGCACGTTCATTTCCGAAACGGGGGCTGTAGAAAAATGTTTTTCGACCAACTCCGCGCGATAGCCGGTGGAGAGGATTACATCACGCACGCCCTGCGCCTTGAGCCATCGGACAATCCATTCCACAAACGGACGACTCTTCACTGGGGCCATGGGTTTGGGAAGGTCACCGAGTAAGTCCTTCACGCGCGAGCCAAAGCCGCCGGCCAAAATCAACGCGGTGATGTTGCGCGGGGCGAGCATCACACGTTTGAGTAAATCGTGTTGCGGATAATCGTGTAGCCCTTGATCAATTCACGAATGCCGCGGTCAAGATCCCATTGGGTAACAAATCCTGATTCAAGTAGCCGTTGATTTGAAACAATATAATCCCGTTTATCGGGGTCCTCGCCTACTTCGGCTTCCACGTAAACAAAATTCGGCAAGTGGTCCTTGATTTTCGCGCATAGCTCGAGCTTGGATAGGTTAGCCTCTTCAAGACCGGCGTTGTAGGGCTTGCCCTTCATGGCGTCGAAGTTGTCGATGGCATGCTCGAACACGCGGGCAATGTCACGTACATGAATGTAGTTGCGCTTAAAATGCCCTTCAAAAATCAGAAGCGCACGGTCATTCACAGCGCGGTATACAAAATCATTCACCAGCAAATCCAATCGCATGCGTGGGGCCATTCCAAAAACGGTTGCGAGCCTAAAGCTGATGCTGTTATCACGCGCAAGTACGGATTCCTCCGCCGCTACTTTCGTGCGACCGTACAGGGTGATTGGGCGTAGCGGTGTTTCCTCGGTGCAAAACTTGCCTTCTTCGCCCACACCATAGCCGCTGTTGGTAATGGGCATGATGATCCGCTGGTTGGAGCCGGCGAGTTTGCAGAGTAATTTTACTGCACCGTGATTTACGTTTTCGGCGGCGAGTTTGTCATCATTACACATTGGCGCCCCAACGAGTGCAGCGAGTGGGATAATGACATCCGCCTCCTTTAGAAGTGGCTTGATGTTATCGGCATCACGACAGTCACCACGCACAATGTTGAATGTGTCGTACTGGCAACAGTCAGCCAGGCTGTTTTGACGGAAAAGAAAATTGTCGAGCACCGTCACTTCGTGGCCTTTACCGAGGAGATAAGGGGTCATGATGGAGCCGAGGTAGCCTGCGCCACCAGTGATAAGTATTTTCATAGGTATTCTTTCTTTTCTTCGATCAGTTAAATTCCAGTTGATTTACAATTTCACAACCAATGGCCAGCGAGGCGGTAGCAGCGGGGCTCGGCGCATTAAGCACGTGCAAGGCACGCTGTCCATGGACAAAATGGAAATCCTGGACTAGCCCCCCTTCTGGTGACATCGCTTGGGCCCGCACACCTGCGCCACCGGTTTCCAGATCGCTGGGTTGCACCTCTGGCACGAGTTTTTGCAGTTGTTTGCAGAAATATTTTTTACTGAAGGATCCGCGTAACTCCTGAACGCACATTTTTGGGTACTTAAATGCAAACCGCCACAATCCGGTATAGGTAAGGGCGTCGAAGAGATCGCGCAGGTTGAGATTCGTTTTACGATAACCTTCACGGGCAAAGGCGAGGACGGCGTTGGGACCGGCTTCAATTCCGCCTCCAATGAGCCGGGTGAAGTGGACGCCGAGAAAAGGGAATTGCGGGTCGGGCACGGGATAAATGAGGTGCTTAACCAAGTGCTGTGACTCGGGCTTGAGTTGGTAGTATTCGCCGCGGAAAGGGACTATACGCAAGTCCCGCTTTTGGCCAGCGAGTTGGCTCACACGGTCGCAGTGGAGCCCGGCACAGTTGATTATCCAGTCGGCGGAGAAGTCACCCGCGGTGGTTTCTGCGGTCCATTCGGCGCCTTTACGGAATTTTGTAACTTTGGCTTCCGTAATGACTTGCGCGCCCATTTTCTCAATATCCTTCACCATCGCGGTGACAACAGCGGGGTAATCGACAATGCCTTCCTCCGGCACCTTAAGTGCGGCGATGCCGCCAATATGTGGTTCAATTTCGCGCATTTGTTCCTTTGAACATTTCTCGAGCCCCACGAGGCCATTGGCGGTGCCGCGCTCAAGGAGTTTGTCCATGCGGGCAACCTCGGTGTCATTGGTAGCCACGACGAGTTTGCCGCAAACCTCATGCGGCACATTGTGTTCCTCACAAAATTCAACCATCTCGCG
>CBFHWX010000003.1:0-65419 GCA_965659445.1 Limisphaerales bacterium
TGATCCTGCCCATCGCGGCCTACATCTGGATCTGGTCGATCATGCCGTCATTAGCAGCAACCTAGTGCGCGATCATGGTGTGATGCCAAAAATGCAGGAATCGTTACTGACCACCAACTGCGGCAAAAATCTGACCATGACCGGGAATGCCCTGGACGCGGGAAAGAACGGCCCCGTCAGGAAGCGATAAGTGCGGAAGAATTTCCACCCATCTCCCTTCCATTATAAACAAACTATTAGTTTACAGTACCAAAACTCAATTAAACCCTTTAACGTGGCAGATAATATGCCGAACGCACGAACAGTCTTTGGCCCCCGTTCAAAGATAATGGTCTGCTAAACCTGATTAAACGAAGATAATATGGTATCTGTATTTATTTTATTAATTATTGGAATCGGCATTCTTTTTATTGGGGCCTTCTTCACTCTGTTCTTCATTCGCAAAGTGGAACCGGGCTATGTTGGCGTGCGAGTGGGCTTTGCGGGCTATGTGATTTCGGACACGTGGGTCCTCGGTATCCCGTTCCTCACCACCTACAATAAGATGGATATCACTGTCCAAAAGCTGGAGATCGCGCGCAAAGGGGGGAACGGGTTGATCTGTCAGGACAACATCCGAGCGGACATCGTGGTGGCGTTTTACGTCAAGGTGAACTACCCCAAGGTGGATTATGGTGGAATAGACCCTAGCTCCCCAGAGGGTCAGGCAATGATGGAGGCGGCTATGCGCGACAAGAATCGCTTCGATGATGTCCGCAAGGTGGCCCAAACCGTGGGGTGTGATCGAGTAGCTGAGGCCGACAAACTCCACGAGTTATTTGAGGCAAAATTCTCCGAAGCCCTGAAGACAGCCGGCAAGATGATGGATTTTCAGACGCTGGACACCGAGCAAATGCTTTTCCGGGATGAAATCAAAGCCGTAATTGGACAAGATTTAGAAGGCTACGTACTGACGGATGTGGCCATTGATTACCTAGAGCAGACGCCTCTCGAATATATGGATCAAGATAATATTCTAGATGCCAAGGGCATTAAGAAGATCACGGAAATCACCTCGCACGACCGGGAGATAGCCAATCTGCGAGCTCAAGAGCGAGATGTAGAGATTAAGAATCAAAATGTGCGAGCACAAATGGACATCAGAGAACTTGAGCGGGAATACGAGGAGTTTCTCGCAAATCAACAGAGCCGACTGGCTGATGAATTGGCAAAAGCCTTTCCCGACATGGAAACCGTAGAAGAAATCCGTGCGCATATTTGGAAGGATCATCCCGTCTGGGGCAGATTAACGACCGTCTGGGACAATATTAAGAAACTGGAGGAAGAGGTTGATCTTCTTAAATCCAAAAATACTCCCAATTCGTAGATCGTTAAACAAATTCTGACTCGCAAAAAACCGGTGATTATGCTCCACTCCGGCTCAAGGAGGTTTGCAGTATGTTTCCCCCGGAACCGGAGAAACCATGGTGGTATCATTTGATGTGGGCGTTGCCGTGCATGATGGCAACCGGTCTACTGGGCTATTGGCTCAAAAAGCCAACCACCGTTGAAGTAGAAAAAATGGTTAAGGTGCCGCAGATCGTCTATCGCACCAACATAGTAAAAATACCGATTACCAACCCTTTGCCCCAATCCGGTTCAGAGATCACCAATCTACCGGCAAACACCAATAACTATCTCGCCCAGCGTGGTGTGCCGGTGCGAACCAACCGCGCGGACGCCCTGCGCCTCGGGCTCACCGATCCCAATGAAGCCTCACGTGCGGCGCCCGGGCATAATGTGGCGGCCATTGACTTTGTGGCGCGGCCTACTCAAACAGATTTCGAAGTGCAGGTGGCACTGGATCGACTAGGGTTTTCGCCCGGCTCCATTGATGGATTGAGCGGGCCACAGACGCGAGCCGCCCTCCAAGCGTATCAACATGGCAAGGGTCTACCCGTCACCGGAATTGTTGACCAGGCCACTCGGACCAAACTGTTACTCGACACACCAGCACTGTTGGAACGTACTGTAATGTCCAATGACCTCGCACGCCTTCATCCACTGGGCCGATCCTGGACTGAAAAATCAAAACAGACCGCGCTCGAGTTTGAGAGTGTTCTGGAAATGTATGCTGAAGAGCATCATTGCTCACCACGTTACCTGATGAGATTAAACCCGACGGTGGCATGGAACGAGATCACTCCCGGAACCAAGGTGAAGTTACCAAATGCCTCCCGACCGCGGCCAACGGGGACAGCCGAGCTGATCCATATCCAGCTCGCTCAACGCACCCTGGATGTTTACGACGGTGCCACCAACCTCGTCGCGCGGTTTCCCTGCTCCATTGCCACCCAGATGGATAGACGACCGGTGGGGAGATTGGAAATTACCAACGTGGCCGAAGCGGCCGATTATACATTTGACCCAGCCAGGTTTCCAACCTCGCCCGAGGCGACTGCAGGGAGTGGCAAGCTATCCATCCCCCCCGGCCCAAACAACCCCGTGGGCACCACTTGGATGAGCCTCAGCAAGTCAGGCTACGGCATCCACGGCACACCGGACCCGGAAAAGATTGGTCGCACCACCTCGCTTGGCTGCTTCCGGCTGTCCAATTGGAATGCGCAGCATTTGGTGAAAATGGTACGCGTGGGCACGGTGGTTCTGGTTGATCGATGACCCTCGTCAACGCCTGAGCCAACCGCGCAAAGGGTTGTGGCGAATGAGATCCCGTAGGAGTTCATTGACCCGAACAGCTTTTTTCTCTTCCAGTCGCATTACCTGCAACAAGACAACCCCAATCACCAGAAGGAGCGCGGTGAAATAAATGCTGTATTGATTCCAGTTTAATCCCATCCAAAAAATATCCACCGCGGCAAGCGTGTCGATAAGAATGCCCCAGAAAATTGGAAACACGCCAACCGCCAAGCTGCCCACCACCGAATAAAGCGCGAAGAAATGGCTCTTACCCATCACAGGCACGGTGGCCATGACCAGCTTGGTAAGGCTCATGTAAAATGTAGCAAAAGCAAACCCCATTACGAGGTAGGCACCACACACCATCCAAAAGTGTACCGGAAATTTCCCTCCACTCATCCCAATCCACACCACCACCACCACCATCCAAATACCCAGGGCCAAGAACATCAGCGGCCGACTACCAAGGCGATCTAGGCGCGAGTGCAGAAACCAAATCGTAATCAGGCCACCGGCAAATTTGACGGCGCTGGCATACAGCACGAGGTTATCAGCCATTGCATCCGGACCCTTCTTGAGGAATTTCACCATAAATCCCAAAAGACCGCCTACGAGAATGGCCCAAGTAAAACTCACCCAAAGAAGTTTTCGGAACGGCTGATGGTTGAGGATCGCTCGCCAAGACACGGGCTGCTTGTTGGTGGCGTTTTCCTCTGTCACGGGAGAATCGGGCACGCGATGGACGAACCACAGGCTCACCAGCCCCATGATCAGACTGAAGACGAAGAGAAAGGCAAACTTGTTGGGCCCAGGATTTGCGCCGAGATACAGGGCGGCAATGAGCAGAGAAACCAAGCTGCCAATATTGTTGGCAGCAGTTTCCCATGTAAGATAACGGCCACGAACATTTTCTGGGATCAATCCCGTGATCCAAGGGAACCAGCCTGTGCTGGCGATGCCTCGAATGAGGTTGAAACAGAAGAGCGCACCGATCACCAACGCCAACTGACTCTGCTGATTAATTCGACCAGCCAGCAGCGGCACAGCGATCAGCGGTAACACAAAAAAAAGACGGATCGTCCAGCCAGTTGTGATGAAACGCTTGTAGCCGACGCGACTCACATGATCCGCGGCGGGAATCTGAAAAACCACCATGAGAGGTGTAAGACCAGCAATAAGGCCCATCACGGTGGCACTCGCCCCGAGGCTCTCAGCATAAAGAAATATGGGAGCGTCCATTACTATCATGCATGAGAGAAAGTTGAAAAAGAAAAAGACGAAGAGGTAATTGACCCCTTTGGGAAAACTTGAGCTATCAGTAGCCGTGCTCAAGCAGTTTTCTTGGAAGTGGTCCCCGTCGCCCCGAATGGCAGGAATGACAGCAGCAAGCCAGCACAGACCAGAGCGATGCCGAGTAAGCTAACGAGTAAGCTAAAACGACCAACCCACATCGATGTCACGTGCAATGCAACTCCAATACCCATCATGACTGATACAATGCAGGCAATCGTGCCGTTATATTCCTTGGCAATATGTCGACCACTGAGCCAGTGATGTAGTGGTTGCACCGCCGCGAGTATGAATAGTATCTGGAGGATGGCAAACCACTGCAAAGTATTGAACGCTTGATCCATGAATCCGTAGCTGTGTAAGCCAATACCCAGCATATTTACACCAAACCACGACCACGCGGTAACAATGTTTCCAAAAATCGCCAATGTCACGAGTCCACGATCCCGGACCAGTCCGCCCCAGCGGCAGTGGAGAATGATAGCATTCCACACGACGATCATCAGGGCACCGTTTTCTTTTGAATCCCACCCCCAGAAACGCCCCCAGGATTGGTCCGCCCAAATACCTCCGAGCACCGTACCCACAAAGCTAAAGAGTGTGGCGAAGCAGACAATGCCGTAAACCATGCGCGCGAGACTCTTGGCCGTTTCACTATCCAGCGATGGAGTAAACACACCTCGCAATACGTAAATCAAGGCGAGGAATCCCGCGAGGAAGGTGGCAGCATAGCCCAAGGTCACAACCACCACATGCGTTGCGAGCCAGAAATTAGTATCAAGCACCGCGCGCATCATTTCCATCGTGTCTCCCTCCTTGGAGAGATGACTGGCGATAATCAGTGTGGAAAATCCGATCAACGCCGCCACACTGCTGCCAATCCCATTACGATATATTCGCTCCAGTATCCAACCCAGTAAAACCGAGCCCCAGCCGACAAACACGGCGGAGGAATAAAGATTTGTTACCGGTGGCCGATCCTCAAGAAGCATCCGAAAGACCAGACCTAAAGTATGCAAAAACAACGCAAGACCAATCAGGTAAAATGCTGTATTCACCAGCCCACGTGACATTTTCAGCCAAGAGAAACATGCCAAGAGCAGTGCAATCACATAGATGCGCTGCGCGCTGGCAAAGGGAGAGAAGGTGTTGAAGAAATGTTCATTGCGGCCTTTTTTGATTTCGCCGGCAAAACCCTGCTTGTTCATCCACTGGTCGAGATTGGCTACGGCTTGGTTGAAGGCCTCCGGATCCCCCGTGACTTTACCATCCGATAGTTGAGCATCAAAGACGCCGCTCATCGTCGCGTAAAGGCTTACCGGCTTGGGCACCTCTCCCTTGGCTCCTAACCCTTGAAGAGTTGCTTCAGAAGTCTTAATCCAACCTACAGCATATCCGGCACGTTCAGAAGGAGGAATCATCAACAGGCTTGAACGGCTTTGCATGGTTTGCAGCGGTCCCTCAACGAGTAAAAGATAACGCGCAATCTTGGCCTGCGCCTCCTCGTCTACAGCGAGGTAGTCGCTAATAACATGGTCGACCTGGGCAAAGCCCTGATTGCCTTGATTGCCCTGCTGCAATTCCCCTAAGCGGTCTTGAATCTTGGATACGAGTGCCTCTTCCTGACCCGGTTGCATATCCTCCTTGGTTACAGTATTGGACCGATCCAGCTCAAAGAACAACCTCCCCAAGGTATCGGCCTCGTTGGCTAAATCGCGGGTATAGGCTGCTCCCTCTTTTTCCCATTCTGCCAGTTCATCCTTCGTTTTCTTCCTCCACTCAAATGCAGTAAAGGTGTGAGGCCAAGGCTCACTTTCCTTCCATTCTTTTCTACGGGAGGCAAGATAATCGCGTAAATCCACTGCAGCTTTAGCCATATTTTTGAGATCGGCTGCATAGTTGGCAAAGCCACTGGAGCGACCCGTTCCACCACTCAAGGCAAGAAAGTTAGGCTGCAGGCTATAGCGGAGCTGGATGTATAATTCCAGTGCATGAGCCAGCTTGAATGCGGCACGTTCGTAAGGAGTACGGGTGGAGGCGTCCTTTTCTCCGATCACCTGCTTCTTCCTGTGCAGCAGCATCACGTGCGGCTGCATTTGCTCAAAGGTGTAGAAGCGCAGGCCGGACTTATCGACGCCCATCTTTTCCAACTGCAGTTCACTCAAAAGCTCAGGGTGGTCGATGCGGAAAATGAAGCGTCGATCCGCCACATCTGGCTCCATCAAGACTTCCATCAACCACTGGGTTGGATGCAGCTTCTTTGGATGTTTTCCAAATTGATAGAATTTCCTGTGGAAAAGACCTTCGCCATTACCCTCCTGACTTAATTTATAAAGGTCACCCCACTCCTTGTCCGGCCCGTTACCCTCCAACGCTATTCGCTGCTGGCCAGCTATTTGAAGGAGTGAAGTACGCGCCACGGTGTCCATGGGCTTGATGCGACCACCCAAAAGCACCGGTAATTTACCGAAGGCATGATAATCATATCCCTCCTTCACTTTGGGTGGAAATACCACCGGCTTCATGGCAAAAAACAATGTGAAAACACCGAGAACTATCCAAGGAATAATACTGACCTTGGATTTTTGATCAGGTTTCACCTTATTGTCCTCAGGGTTTTTCTTGTCCTGATCGCTCGGCACATTTTTTTTCTTGTCCTGACTCATACGGCAGCTTTCCTCCTTTTACGCGCAAACCCAACCAGATGATAGAGGAATTGGTATATCAATCCTGCGGCAACAATGAGGCACCCGATGTAGGCAGTAAGCCAACTCGGATTTTTCACCACCTGTAAAACGGTCTGAGCAGTGGCACCCAACTGGTTCTGGTTCATCTGATACTGATAAAAAGTCTGTCCGCCTTTGCGCAATGGATTATTCATATAAATATCGACCGTACGCGATTCCTTCTCGTCCTCGACAATCACACGACTCTGAAAATTCTTTGGAATTTCTGTGCCCTGGTATTTCTCCCACTTCAGATCCACAAGCGAGAGGTTGAAATCCAAGTAATTCCGCTGTGGTCGCAAAATGACTTTCCATATTTTTCCATCAACCTTTAATGACTGCTGAAAATCACTGGAACAAGTAACAAGCCATTTTCCCAGCTCTTCTTTGCCTTTGCTAACCTTGATGAGAGCAGCCGGCAAATTGCGATCATCCTGACTCAAGGCGAGTGGGAGTGGCCTTACAAAGCGGTAAAAATTACCGAGCCTTCCCTGAGAGGAATCGGTGTAATACTGCTTGGCCTTGACCTTGATGCGCTCTGAAAAACCGCGTGTGTTCTTGATCATATTCTCGCCGGCACCACCGGGGTATTCCTTGATCTTCTCCAAAAAATCATCCGCATGATGATTGAATTCATCCAGTGAGCCTTCAGTAAGCCGATTTTTCACCGCCACCTTGAAAAGATTGCTCATAGTGCGCTGATCATCATAACCACGAATCTTAATTATCAGATTCCTCACCCCGGGATCATTAAAGATGACTTTTGAATCACTTTCCTGAAACCCGTAAACACCCATCTCCATCTCACCTGCTCGACCAAGCAAATCTGCAAGCTGACGCAACTCAATTTCCTTAGCTCGTTGCTCGATAAAAATAGCTTTCAAACTCGTTAATTCCTTGCGCCGGTCAGCATTGGGTTTTCCGCGAAGGTATTCCTCCATTTTGGAGACACGCGCATTTATATCCTCGTAAACTTGATCCACTACCTTGTTACGGAACCCCAACTGTTCTTGACTATCCAAATCAATCAATTGCTCAGCGGTCAATGGCTTGGCATTCACCCAGTACCGTGTTGTCTCAATCTTTAGTCCATTAAGTTCAGGATGTTGTATTGAAACCTTGTCATTCAACATTTGCTCCGGAATTGAAACTACACGGTTAGAACCACCATCAACCGGCAGCATGAGGACCAGTTCATTGTCATCAAAGGAAACCGAATAGTTGCGGCGATCGCCTCGTTCCATGCTGACAAAGCTCTCAACTTGTAGAATATCCGTAAACAACTGGCCCAACAACAGTGTGATAATGCCAATGTGCGTAAGAAAGATTCCCGCTTTCTTTGCCGAGAGCTCAAAGCGCGCATAATGGGCCATAATTAGATTAATCAGCAATATCGTGCCCACCAGATAACCACCGGGAAATAATGGTAAACCGGGATCACCTAAAATTTGTTCCGGCGTTACCGGGGCCCATTGGAAACCGAAAAGTTGAACCGTCTTTTTTATACCTGCTTCCATTGCTACCTGATCGACAAACCAACTTTTGAAATAGCGTTCCACGGCGATGTTCAAGCCCATCGGTTCCTGCGCCATGGTACCCAGAAAAATGATAACCAGTGAAAAAGCCAAGAGCACAACTGTTAGCCGTAGCGAAGTGAAGAATTTAAATATTGGATTTTTTTTCATCGCTAACGCCATCGTGGCAGATATTCAAGAAAGCCATTTTTGGCTTCTTCCACCACGGAAGTGTTCCCCATCAGTTTATAAAACCATGTAAGCCCATTGTCAGTCACAATTACCCCAACTAATCGGGTCTCATTCTGCGAGCGTTGCGAAATGCCCATAATGTCAATCATACGAGCCTCCTCGCCCAATCCCTCCACCGGTTTAAGTGCATCGGCCAACTTTTTCTCCTCCAGTTTTTCCAAGCCCAGCTGCCCGCGCCAGCGATTGACGTTTCCCAATAAGCCGCCTCCATCCCCCTGCAACACCGTCATCGTGACACTGGCAGTGCCGTTGGTATCGGTGATAGTAAAACGGGCCTTTTCTGGGCCGACCGGCGAAGCAAAACCCCAACTATCCGGCGGGGTGGGCGCGGCGGGAATGGTGTAAACTAAGATCTCCTTCTCCTCCGCACAACCGTAGAGGAAAACTCCGGCAATGATGCAGACCATCGTGTTACGGAAATGGTGAGCCCGATTTTTCATTTAAAATAAAATCCGTCAGCGTCTGACGCGTGGGCAATATTACGGATTCAGTTACTTGAGGTCGAGTGCCATCAAAAACGCGATATTATTGGGAGTCTTCCTGAGCTTTGAAAGCAGCAGTTCCATCGCCTCCACAGCCGGTACATCAGTGAGAGCGCGCCGCAGCATGGTGACCTTGTCATACTCGTCCGGATGATACAGCAGCTCTTCCTTACGGGTGCCAGAGAGAGCGACGTTAATGGAGGGGAAAATGCGGCGGTCGACCAACCCGCGGTCCAAGTGCACCTCCATGTTGCCAGTTCCCTTGAATTCCTCAAAGATAACCTCGTCCATGCGGCTGCCGGTATCCACGAGCGCAGTGGCCATGATGGTGAGCGAACCACCCTCCTCAATATTCCGTGCGGCACCGAAGAACCGCTTGGGCTTGTGCAGCGCGTTGGCATCCACACCGCCGGAAAGAATCTTACCAGAGTGTGGTTGCACGGTGTTATAGGCGCGTGCGAGGCGGGTGATGGAGTCGAGCAGGATGATCACATCCTTTTTGTGCTCCACCATACGACGGGCTTTTTCTATGACCATCTCGGCAACCTGCACATGCCGCTCAGGTGGCTCGTCAAAAGTGGAGCTGATCACTTCCGCCCCGATACAGGTGCGCTCCATGTCTGTCACTTCCTCAGGGCGCTCGTCGATGAGTAGGATAATCAAGTAGGTGTCCGGATCATTTTTCAGCACGGCATTGGCTAGTTTTTGCATGAGCACAGTCTTGCCGGTGCGTGGCGGTGCCACTATCACACCGCGACTCCCCTTGCCGATGGGGCACACTATATCCAATACACGCGTGGAGTATTCCTCTGGGTCATTTTCTAAAATAAACCGTTCCTCTGGGAACAGTGGCGTCAGGTTGTCAAAGTGTGTTTTGTCCTTGGCTTTCTCAGGATCTTCGTCACCTACCAAATCCACTTTCAACAGCGCGAAAAATTTCTCCTTCTCTTTCGGTGGTCGAATGCGGCCCTCAATTTGATCGCCAGTCTGCAAATCAAACCGCCGAATTTGTGAAGGCGACACGTACACATCCTCCGGGCAGGGCAGATAGTTATAATAAGGTGAGCGTAGGAATCCGAAACCTTCAGGCAAAATTTCAAGCACCCCTTCTGCGATGAGCACTCCCTTATCATCGGCGTGTTTACGTAGGATTTGGAAAATGACCTCGTGCTTGCGCATGGTGCCAAAATTTTCCACCTCCATCTCTTTGGCCAAGGTGTTCAGCTCGGCAATATCCTTTTTTTGCAGATCACCAATGTTAATCTGCTCGCCATCGGCCTCCTCAAGTGCTGCAAGGTCTTCCCCATGCTCCTCTACATCAGCCGGCAGTCCGGATGGAATATTACTACCACGCTTACGGCCACCGCCACGCTTGTACGGACGACGCTTGGGATTCTTATTTGCAGGTCTGGGCATGGTGTATGGGTTTGTTAAATCAATGTACCCCTCGTCAGAAAACTGGTGTGCAGTTTCGTTTCAGTGGGATTATTCGGGGGAAATTAAACCCCGCGCTCCGTCCGTCGGATTAATATGGGAGCGGGAAACACGTGGTCAATTCGCGGACACGCTGGCGCACTTTCTTTGCCGCGTCAACATTATTTACGTCCGTTAAGACCTCGGCGATCATGTCTGCAATTGCTTCCATTTCCTGCTCACGCATCCCACGCGTGGTGACTGCCGGCGTACCCAGCCGTATTCCACTAGCCTTGAATGGCGAAAGTGTCTCAAAGGGAATCGTATTCTTGTTCACAGTGAGACCCGCACAATCCAGCACCTCCTGACATTTCTTGCCAGTAAGTCCTTTCACCTGCACATCCACCAGCAGCAAATGATTATCTGTACCTCCGCTGACTAGGCGAAACCCGTTACGTTCCATTCCTTCAGCCAACGCTTTTGCATTCATGATGACCTGTTGCTGATACTCCTTGAACTCCAACGTCTGTGCTTCCTTGAGGCACACGGCCTTGGCCGCAATCACGTGCATCAACGGACCGCCTTGAATACCAGGGAAAACATTGCTATTGAGCTGCTTTGCGTACTTCTGCTTTGCCATGATCAAGCCCCCACGCGGCCCACGCAGAGTCTTATGTGTTGTGGTCGTGACAAAGTCCGCATGCGGCACTGGGTTCGGGTGACATCCAGCTGCAACCAACCCTGCGATATGCGCGATATCAGCCAACAACATTGCGCCACTTTCCCTCGCAATCTCGCCCATACGCTCAAAATCTATCACACGTGAATACGCACTTGCGCCTACGGTGATCATCTGCGGCTTATGCTCCATTGCCAGCGCCGCAAGCTGATCATAATCAATCCGTTCATCCTCCTTTCTTACACCATAATGGACGATTTCAAAAAATTTTCCTGAGAAGTTTGCAGCGTTTCCATGCGTAAGATGACCACCGTGACTGAGATCCATTGTGAGTAGTTTGTCCCCTGGCTGGAGCACCGCAAAATACACGCCCATGTTTGCTCCACTCCCGGAATGCGGCTGCACATTCACGTATTCCACACCGAAAACCTCCTGCGCACGTGTGATCGCAAGTTCTTCCGCCACATCCACATGCTCGCACCCGCCATACCAGCGCTTGCCGGGATAACCCTCGGCATATTTGTTGGTGAGAGTGGAGCCCTGTGCCTCCATCACAGCGGGGCTGGTAAAATTCTCACTGGCGATCAGTTCAATATTTTCCTGCTGTCGCTGTTTCTCATGGCGCAGTACTTCATCGATATCCGAATCCACCACTTCCACACGGTGATTGGATTCCATCTTGCCCACGCGTTTTTCATGGCGACCGCCCTCGAACTGAGCCATCACAAACGCGTCTACAATCCCTTTCGCCGTTTCCGTGCCGGTTTGCGTAGAGCCTAAGCAGAGTACATTTGCATCATTATGCTCGCGGGTTTTGCGCGCCGTCTCGGCATCAGTCACCAGCGCCGCGCGCACGCCCACAATCTTGTTGGCGGCCATACTCATGCCAATTCCCGTTTTGCAAATGAGCACTCCGAACGTGTGCTGTCCACTGGCCACGCTCCGGCTCACAGCCTGGGCAAAATCCGGGTAATCGCAGGCCTCATCATTAGTGGGCCCATAATCCTGCACGGCGATTGCCTGCTCACTGAGATGTTCCTTAAGGGCTTCCTTAAGTTCAACCCCCCCGTGATCCGCGCCAATGGCGAGTGTTGTTTTTCGATCGCTTGATTCGGCCATCGATTGTTGTTCGATAAATGGAATGATCGATTCCACACCCTGCTTGATTTGGTTTCGACATGCCTTATAAATTTCCAAGTCACCTCCAATCGGGTCGGCGATATCCTTGCCACCCGTCGGCAATTTTTCCACAAACTCACGCAGCAGAAAAATCTTTTCCCGCGCCTGCGGAAAAAGTCGGATCAGATTATCCACATGACCACTGGCTAGGCCGAAAATGTAGTGCACGCCTTCCATTGTCTCCTGCGTGATCAAAGCGCTCCGCTGCGCGGAAATATCGAGCCCTATCTCCTTCATCGCCGTTACCGAGTGTGGGCTGGGTGGTTGACCATCCACCGCCGCCAAACCGGCCGACAATGACTCATAGCCTTCCCGCTCCTTTGTGAGTTCGCGGAAAAAACCCTCGGCCATCGGACTGCGGCAAATATTACCCGTGCAGACAAAGAGAATTTTTTTCATGCGCCTTAAATAGGATCGCGCGCCGGTTACTCAATCCTCCAGCGCCTTGCCGGCAATATCCCCGCGAACGTGCGACCCTTCAAACTTTATTTTTCCGACGGCCGCGTATGCTGTATTTCGCGCCGCCTGCAAAGTCTCACCCAGAGCCGTTACCCCCAGCACACGACCGCCGCTAGTGACAAGTTTATCGTCATACATCTTGGTGCCGGCGTGAAAAATTTTCACACCATCCATCGCCTCGGCTTCTTCAATTCCGGAGATCGGACGACCTTTCTCGTAACTTCCAGGATAACCGCCCGAGGCCATCACCACGCATACGGCCGACTCAGCTTTCCAGTGTACATCCATCTCGGCCAATCGTCGGTCGATACACGCCTCAAAGAGATCGACAAGATCGGTCTCCAAGCGCATCAGATATACCTGAGTTTCAGGATCGCCCCAGCGAGTATTAAACTCCAACACTTTCGGTCCATCCGCCGTGAGCATCAGGCCCGGATACAGGATACCACAAAAATCGATGCCTTCCGCCCGGCATCCCGTTAACCACGGGTCTACGACCGCGCGAGCCGTCGCCTGCAATTCCTCCTCGCTCAAAAAGGGAGCTGGCGAGTACGTGCCCATACCGCCCGTGTTGAGACCCTTATCTTCGTCTAAGGCGCGTTTGTGATCCTGCGACGTGGGAAACATAATGGCCGTGTGCCCGTCACACAACACGTGCAACGACATCTCCACACCCTCGAGAAATTCCTGAATCACGACTTGATTGCCCGCCTCACCAAATGCCTTGTCGATCATCACCGAGTCAATCGCTGCCTCAGCTTCCTCCTGCGATTTACAAATCAAGACACCTTTGCCCAACGCCAGCCCATCGGCCTTAACCACACAACGACCGTTGAGTTCTGCCGCAAATGCCTTGGCTGTTGTGGGGAAATCGAACGAGCCCGCCTTGGCTGTCGGAATGCCATGGCGCGCCATAAAATCCTGCGCAAAAACTTTGGAAGCTTCGAACTTTGCAGCCTCTTTGTTCGGCCCCCAAATCCGCAAGCCGTGTTCCTTAAACAAATCCACAATCCCCATTGCCAGCGGATTGTCCGGTCCCACCACTGTGAGATCTACCCGGTGCTCCCGCGCAAAGCTCGCCAGTTCCGATAAATCATCCCCGCCAATTGGCACGCACTCCACTAGTTCGCCATTCGGAGTCATCTCCCTTGCAATCCCCCCATTACCCGGCGTCACCCACAGCTTGTCCACACGCGCGCTCTGCGCCAGCTTCCATGCTAGGGCATGTTCGCGACCGCCTCCGCCGATCAATAAAACCTTCATGAAGCCAGTTTGACCTTTCCTCTCCCCCTGATCACTTCCCCAATCATCCACGCGTCATGGTGGCGCCGGCGGATACTACGTAAAATGCCATCGGCTTCCTGTTCACTGACAATCGCTGTCATCCCGATACCCATGTTGAACACTTGATGCATCTCAGTCTCCCCTACCTTACCGAACTTTTGAATCAAATCAAAAACTGGCAGCACCGGCCAAGAACCCTTTCGAATAACCACGCCACAATGCCTCGGAAGAACTCGCGGAATATTGTCGATGAACCCGCCGCCGGTGATATGCGCGAGCCCCTTGATGACACGCGGGCGACCCGGCTTGTTGAAGCTCTTGATCAACGCCTGGACCAGCGGACCATAGCTCATGTGCACCTTGAGCAATTCATCACCCACGCGGCAGCCAAGCTCAGGAACGCGACTACGCGTCTTAAGCTTCATCTTTTCAAAGAAAACTTTGCGCGCGAGAGAGTAGCCGTTGGTGTGCAAACCGCTCGAGGCGATGCCGATCACGGCATCCCCCGGCTTTATACCGCGTCCATCGAGCATCACAGCCTTGTCCACTACACCAACGATGGTGCCGCTGACATCGTATTCGCCCTTCTGATAAAAGCCCGGCATCTGCGCTGTCTCCCCTCCGATGAGTGCACAATTGTTTTCGGCGCAGCCTTTGGCAAAGCCGGCAATTATGGATTCAAAGACGTTGGGCTTCAGTACGCCCGTGCCGAGGTAATCAAGGAAAAATAGCGGCTCAGCACCGAGCACGGCGATGTCGTCCACGCAATGATTCACGAGGCACTGGCCGATGGTGTCATGCCGGTTCATCGCGATGGCGATCTTCAGTTTTGTGCCTACTCCATCAACGCTGGAAACGAGCACAGGCTGCTTGTACTTGTGGGCTTTGAATCCAAAGAGCCCCCCAAAACCGCCCACACTGCCCAGCACCTCCGGCCGCGTAGCAGATTTGAGGAGGCGCGCAAGGCCACCCTTTACCCGATTACTCAAGCTAAGATCAACCCCTGCCTTGGCGTATGCGGTCTTAGGCATTGGTCGTTTACAACAGCTTCGGCTGCAGCTCCTCCTTGGCCAGGCTCTCACTCAGGCTTTCCACGCGAGCGCGGCGACGCTCTATGATGTGCTTGTCTACGGCGGAGTCATATTCCACGGGGTAATCGCCGTCGTAGCAGGCCATGCAAAAATTATTGATCGGCAGTTTGGTGGCCTTAACCATACCTTCCTGCGAAAGGTAACCAAGCGAGTCCGCATTGAGGTATTGCTGTATGTTTTCCAATGAATAATTGGCGGCCATCAGCTTGCTGCGATCAGGAAAATCGATGCCATACACACACGGGTGTTTGTGAGGCGGACAACTCACCAACACGTGCACCTCCTTCGCGCCGGCGTCCTTAAGGTTGTTGATGCGTGTTTTACAGGTGGTACCACGCACGATGGAGTCGTCGACAATAATCACGCGCTTGTCCTTCACCAATTCACTGATGAGGTTGAGCTTCACCCGTACGTCAAAATCGCGGATGAGTTGGCTGGGCTGCAGAAAACTACGACCAACATAATGGTTACGCACAAAAGCCATCTCAAAGGGGATACCGCTTTCCGACGCGTAGCCAATAGCCGCGCAGTTTCCACTGTCGGGGATGGGTATGACCATGTCGGCCTCGATGGGATACTCGCGTGCAAGCTCCCGGCCCATGTTGACGCGTACCTTGTGGACGTTACGGTCAGCAATGGTACTGTCGGGCCGCGCGAAATAAACGTATTCGAATATGCAGAAGGCGCGGCGTTCTTGTTCAGGAAAAATCTGCAGACTGCGCAGGCCATTTTCGTCGATGATCACCGCCTCACCAGGCTCGACGTCGCGCACATACTCGGCCTGAATGAGATCCAGCGCGCAGGTCTCGCTGGAGAGCACCCACGCACCGTCGACTTTGCCGAGACACAGCGGCCGGAATCCGTGTGGATCGCGCACACCAATCAGCTCATTTTCCGTCATGATCACCAGCGAGTACGCACCCTCCACGCGGCGCAGTGTCTGCACGAGATTATTTTCGCCGTCAACCGTCGGCTGGGCAAGCCAGTGCAGGATGATCTCGCTGTCAACGGTAGTTTGAAAAATTGAGCCGCGCTCCTCTAGTTCTTCGCGCAGCACGCCGGCGTTGGTGAGGTTGCCGTTGTGGGCAATAGCGATTTGCCCGCGCGCGCAGTCAACAGTGAGCGGCTGAGCATTACGCATGAGTGAGCTGCCCATGGTGGAATAGCGTGTGTGGCCCACAGCCATTTTCCCGACCAGATCATGCAGCACACTCCCCTTGAACACCTGCGACACGAGCCCCATACCCTTGTGCACTCGGAACTGTTTGCCATCGCAAGCCACGATACCGGCGCTTTCCTGACCACGATGTTGCAGTGCGTAAAGGCCGTAGTAGGAGAGCTCAGCGGCGTTTGGATGGCCGTATACGCCGAAAACACCGCAGTAATGCTTGGGGTATTTTGAGTCAGGATTCATTGCCTTCACGCCATCGCGTTGCCGATGGCATTCCACCAGAGATCGTGCAAACCCGCAACATCCCATGTGTGGTTTTCAACTCGAGTTTTGATTTTCAAATCCGCACCACCCACCAAACCAATGCACTGAGCCGGCACCCCCATGAGCTTGGCGCGTTCCATTGCCTTCACCGAATTGAGCTCCGTGGTGGTGATGATCACGCGACCTGTAGATTCGCTAAAGAGCAAGGCATCAAGGCGTGTGTGTGTGATCTCGCTCAAATCCACTTCCGCACCGAGAAAGTAGGGAGTGTTCCGCGCCTCGAGTTTGGAAAAGCAGCACTCAGCCAAAGCCACGGCTAAGCCCCCCTCCGAACAGTCATGGGCACTCTTAATCAGATCGCTCTGAATGAGGCCCAGCAACGTGGTGGTCAGCGTACGTTCGACGTCCAGATCGCAGCGTGGTGGCCGGCCATTCTTAATGTCATGCAGTACCTGCAAATAAGCCGCACCCCCTAAACCTTCCAGCGAGTCCTTAGTATCGACGGGCGTGCCCAGCAGGATCACAACATCGTCTTCGTCCTTGAACCATTGCGTGGTCACATGCGACTCATCTTCGATCAGCCCCACCATCGCTATTGTTGGCGAGGGATCAACCGCGCCGTTGGGGTTCTGGTTGTAAAGGCTCACGTTGCCGCCGGTAACCGGCGCGTTAAAAACTTCGCAACCCTCAGTCAAGCCGCGCACTGCTTCCTTGAGCTGCCAAAATAGCTCGGGGTTGTGTGGACTGCCAAAATTCAGGTTGTCAGTAGAACCAATGGGTAGCGCACCACTGCAAGCGAGATTGCGGGCGCATTCGGCCACCACCGCCTTGGCCCCTTCAAAGGGATCGAGGTACACTTTCGCCGCATTGCAGTCCACGCTGATCGCGAGAATTTTTTCCGGAAAGTTTTCACGATCATCAACTCCCGGAATGCTATCTGCCTTGACGCGAATCACCGCAGCATCACTGCCAGGGTTCACGATCGTGTTTGCGCGGACCATATGGTCGTACTGCCGGTACGCCCAGTTTTTCGATGCGATAGTCGGCCACTCCAAGAGTTTTTCCAGCGCTTCCTGTGGATCTTGCAAATCCTCTACCTCATCAAGTGTGAAACGATGCACATCGGATAGGTATTTGGGCTCTTTCGCTTCCCGATGGTAAACGGGGGCTTCATCAGCAAGTTTACTGGCAGGCAAATCGGCAACTTTTTTACCGTTATTCTTCACCATCATTTGCCCGGTATCAGTCACTCGCCCAATCTCCGCCCAAGGCAAATCCCATTTATCGAAAATTCGTTTCACCTCTTCCTCGCGACCCTTCTCCACGATAATAAGCATACGCTCTTGAGATTCGCTGAGCAGAATTTCATAAGGTGTCATGCCTGGGCTTCGTTGGGGAACCTTGGCTAAATCAATCTCAATACCCGTGCCACCCCGCGCGGCGGTTTCGCAGGTAGAACAAGTCAGACCAGCCGCACCCATGTCCTGAATTCCTGCAACTGCGCCAGTCGCCAGCAGTTCCAGACACGCCTCCACACAAAGTTTTTCCATGAAGGGATCGCCCACCTGTACCGCACTACGCTGTTGCTCAGCGGATTCCTCAGTCAGGTCCTGCGAGGCAAAGGACGCTCCAGCAAGCCCATCGCGTCCAGTGGCCGGACCAACATAGAACACGGGATTGCCAATACCCTTCGCTGCACCGCGGGCAATCTGATCATGCCGCAGTACACCAAGTGCAAAGACGTTCACCAAGGGATTACCCTCAAATGATTTGTCGAAATAAACCTCGCCTCCAATAGTAGGAATACCGAAACAATTTCCGTAGTGCGCAATGCCACTGACCACTCCGCGAAAAAGCCGGCGCACGGCAGCATTGGTCAACTCGCCAAATCGCAGGGAATTGACCGCGCAAACCGGACGCGCGCCCATGGTAAAGATATCCCGGATGATACCACCTACGCCAGTAGCTGCGCCTTGAAACGGATCCACGGCGCTGGGATGATTATGGCTCTCGATCTTGAAAGAGATGGCCAGTCCGTCGCCAATATCAAGAATGCCGGCATTCTCTTCACCCGCCCCCACGAGCACGCGTGGTGACTGAGTGGGAAAGGTTTTCAACAAAGAACGCGTATTTTTATACGAGCAATGCTCACTCCACATCACACTGAATATACCAAGTTCGGTGTAATTTGGATCGCGGCCGAGCAACTCTTGAACACGGCCGTATTCCTCCGGCGTGAGGCCGTGTTCTTCAATCAACTCAGGGGTGATGGAAGGTTCGGCAGACAACTAGGCGGGCGTCGGTTCAGGTTGCGATTTCAGGGTTTGAATGAGGCTCTCAAAAATTAGGCGGCCATCATCGGAGTCCAGCAAAGCCTCGGCGGCACGCTCGGGGTGCGGCATCATGCCCGCCACGTTACGGTCCTCGTTGCAGATACCAGCGATGTTGGCCAGTGAACCATTAGGATTGGCGTGGTCGGTTACGTCTCCCTCCGCGTCGACGTACTGGAACAAGATTTGGTCATTGGCCTCCAGTGTCTCCAGCACCTCCGCATCGCAAAAATAATTACCATCACCGTGAGCAATGGGGATGCGCATAATTTTCCCCTCAGGCACTTGGCTCGTGAAAGGTGAATCGTATGTGGCTACTTTCAGATAAACATGTTCGCAACGAAATTGCAGTGAACGGTTGCGGATGAGCGCGCCGGGCAATAAGCCTGCTTCGCAGAGTATTTGGAAGCCATTGCATATACCGAGCACAAGACCTCCGTTTTTGGCAAATTCCTTGACGGCCTGCATCACAGGGCTGAAACGCGCAATGGATCCGGTACGAAGGTAATCACCGTAGCTGAAACCGCCCGGCACCAACACGGCATCGGCATCTCCAACGCTGCTTTCTTTATGCCACAACAAACGCGTAGAATGACCCATCACATTCTGAAGAACATGCACACAGTCCTGATCGCAGTTTGATCCCGGGAACTGGAGGACAGCGAAATTCATCAGGCCTCAAACACGAGTCGATAGTCCTCAATATTTGGATTGGCGAGAAATTTATCGGCATATTTTTCGAGTTGCTCCTCAACCTCTTCCCGCTCGCCCTCCATATCAATCTCAATGTATTTGCCAATCCGCACATCCTCAACGCCGACACAACCCATTTGTTCGAGTGCCGTCCGGACTGTCTTGCCCTGCGGATCAAGCACCTCTTTCTTGGGGGTAATAATAACTTTAACCTTCATGAAAGCGGACGGCATCCAGAAACCGTATTTGCCCCCCTACGGTCAAGAGACATTTGTTTGAATTATTGACAAAAAAACCGCGCACCTTTCGGCGCGCGGCTGTGGGACATCAAGTGTATTTATTCATCATCATCATCATCTGGATCTCCCTCTTCATCCTTCGACTTGGGCTTGAACTTGATTGTATCGCCATCAACGTCGGGTGGCTCTTCATTCTCGCCTTCCCCATCGTTTTTGCCTTCTTTTGCTTCTTTTTCAGCGATGCTTGGATCGTCCTTAACCCCTCCACAGCCAGAAAAGGACAACAACGCAACCACAATCACGGTCACCATGAGTTCTGTTATATTTTTTTTCATTGGTGTATTTCTCACTGGTAAGGGCGAAGGATTACCAAGCTAGGCAGGGAGGTAACCGCCGAGCCCTGATCAAAAACATCATTCGCACGTTTCAGTTGATCATTGAATTCTGAAGAACTTCCCTGAACCACTGCTCCTCCACCGGTTACCCAGTTGGATTGATCTGGAGCGTATCCAGTCATGCTGTATTGGACACTGCCTGAACCGTAGAACGAATTTCCGTGACCCATATGGCCACCCATACCACCCATAGGCATCTTTGACTGCATAGTCGGGCACAAGTGCGCGCGGTAGGTGTGCCAATTATATTTCATTGGATAGTGAGGATACAACCAACGAGCTTTGTCTGCGGAATAACCACCATTTTGCATGAAATAATGCATCCACATGTCATTATGTCCCATAACATTACGGGTCAGCGACAAAACCGTGTCCTGTACATCCAGATCGCCCTGCATGGCTATCGCATAACTCTGTAAGTTGCGCGAGTGAGCCAGGTTGGTGCCTGCCTTATATTCATCAAAGTTCTTCTCCCTCTTTCGGCGTTGCCGGGCGACCACTTTCTGATCCAACGGCGAACCAAGGGTGGAATAACCTTGGAGAGACTGACGAATGGAAAAAGCATTCAACCACCGATCACCTCGGATGGGATCAGTCCAAGTACGATAACCCACCGCATTGGCACGACGATTATGATCACTGGTGCCCCAGATCGGTGCGAATTGTGAATCAAAATGCGGTGTGGCTCCCTCAAACTCTGAAGAGTAGGAGACATAGGCCTTTTGAACTTGGCCAAGATTATTGCCGCACTTCATACGGTTGGCCTTGTTCTTGGCCTTGGCCAAGACTGGCAACAACATGCTGGCAAGAATGCCAATAATGGCAATCACCACCAGAAGTTCGATCAAGGTGAAACCCCGATCATTTTTCGAATTAAATATTTTTTTGTTCATTTTAATTTTTATTTAAAGGTTCAATTAATTGATTTTAATGTGCATCGCAAATGCATCATTCCAAACCACAATCGCCATAAATTCACGGCTCAATTGTAATTTGATTGAGATTCCTAGCAGTAGATTAAACCGTAGTTTTCGGAGGAGGTCTCGGCGGCATTTGCATATCACCGCCGTGAACAATGAAGATATCGTGAAGTAAGCAGCACGAAGTGCGAGTAACATCTAGTAAACTTGCTTGGACACCAAACACCGCTTCCAATGAATGAACCGGACGCACTAAAACCGTCTCCTCCCCATCAGTATTTTTCCGGTTTTCCTCAATAAACAAACACAGTGCACAGGCATCTTGCCCCCTTATCGCTTTCTCCATGGCTTGGGAAAGGGGCATGGATTGTGCATTGCTAAGGGTCATGCCAGCCCAAGCCACCATTTGTAGTGCAGCCCATTGCAGGCTCACGGCAAGCACAGCCAACCCAAATACGATGGCTTGCACAGGACGCAAATTGACTGAGCGGTTGGTCATCCGCCTATTTCTCTACCTGCAACAGAAACTCCTGAGAGAGCTGACTGTTGGCTTGGGGCACCGGGATGGCATTGAACTGCCAGTTTACCTTGATACGATAGCGCAGCTCATTGGCCTTGATGCCAATTGGCACGAGAGTTTCCCAACGGTTGGTGAGCAATTGAGTCCGCTTCATGGGGTAGGCATTGGTTCCGATCAGCACGACAGGCTTCACCGTTTCGCGGCGCAACGCAGTCTGGTTGCTTTGCCAGATCATTTCCACCGGATAAAAACCTGTATTACTGCGGGGCATCCGTTGAGGAGTAAGGTTAGTGATGGTGGTTTGCACGCACCCCAAAAACAGGCTCACGCTCAACAAACATATTATACGGCTGATCTTCACCATCGCGGAGTCGTCAGTCTCACACCTGTTCCATAAATTGTAAAGTGTTTTGGGCAACCGACCGACCAAATTGGTTTGACCCCTTCACGCGCATCAGGTATGCCTCCGCCTTTCCGGAAACACATTATGTTTGGCACTATTCGCAAGCATTCGCAGGCACTTTGGATTCCGATCATCATCGTGATCGTAATCAGCTTTGTCGTCTATTTCACCCCAGGCTTTGATCCGCTGGATAACCGCGGCAGAGGACAGTCCGAGACGGATGAAGAGCTCAAATACGCCCGCCAGCAGGTTTTACTAGAACAAGCTATGGCCGCCCGTACTCGAGCGCTTTCCCAGCTGCAATACATGCCGCCAGAGAGCAGGAATCAGTTAATGCAGTATATTCCCGGCATGATTAACCAAGCCTTGAATGAAGTCTCTGGGCGAATGAGCCAAATGCCCCCAAGACACCTCATGGACTTATATCCTACAAACCAGCAGCAATACGTAGACCTTGATGATTATGAATCCCTCGATGATTATCCAGCACTCGACTATCAGGCTCAGGTACGAATGTTGCGCCTGCAAAAAGCTCACGACTTAGGCATCAGAGTGGGCCACGAAACAGCGGTGAAGCGCGTTGAAAATATGTTCTCTTCCAGCAACGTGTTCTCCCAGGTAAACTACACCAATTTTCTTTCCCAATTTGAAAGGAGCGGATTTCTGGCTCCCGGCGATGCAGGTAAGGAACAATTCCGAGAGTTCATTCGGGAACGGATCGTAATGCGCCAGCTTGACGAGCTGATGACCCGCAGCAGCGGGTTATTTCCCGATAATGCCATAGAAGCATCCTTGATTGAGTCGAACAGAAAATACACCGCTCAGGCGGTCTTTTTCCCATCCAGCAACCACCTCTCCAGCGTCACAAATGCCATTGACTCCAACGGGACACTCCTCATTAAACATTTCGACACTATGACCGATAGGTATCGCATCGAACCAAAGCGCAAAATCGGTTACGTGAAGATTTCCAGCGACCATTATCTGCAGCAGGCAATGGAGAAGATCAATTTCGCAACATTGGTAACGAACCGGATCAAGCTGCACCATAGTTCGACCAATGCAGCCGAATTTTTCACGGACACCAATAGTACCAAGAAACTGCCCGACGGCCCCGCGTTAATTGCTGCAGCCCGCGCGAAGGTGCGTGAAATGCAACAGGTCCCCATTAAAGATTCGATGCAAAAATCCGCCCAAAAGGAAGCCAGAGCGTTTTTTAGTCATATCTTCGAGAATCAGCCGGAAGGAGATTGGACCTTGACCCGTTTGAAACAGGAATCCGCAGCATGGAAAGGAGAAGACAAACAACCACTACACTATCAGGAAGCCAACGCATCCAGGTACGACACGAATTCAACTCTGCCAAAAAGTTTAGTGGATAGTATTTATGGTGGCCTCGATCCCCGAAACAGTGTGGATCCTTTTGCCTCCGCCGCGGAAGGAACCCTCTACCCGCGCCTCATTGAGGTTCCTGATAAAGGCTTTTACCTGATTGGCCTTGCGGGAAACATTGCCGGCCGCCCAAGAAAATTTGAGGAACTCAATGACAAGGAAAAGGACGAGGTAAGAGAGAGTTTTGTTAATGAGGAGTCATCCCGACTGACCAAGGAAGGTGCCAATGATTTCAGGGAAGTCGTTGAGGAACTCATGAAAACCGGCCAGGCCTTTGCAGATGTGGTTAAAGATGAAAACAGCACTCAACCGAGCGTGCTCCTGCCACCCATGAAGCTGGGCGGCACCAATCAAGTGACAGAGTTGAAAGGACTCGCCACGCTGCGCCAAATCCAAGACGCCATCAGATCCAATCCTGATGAAGTAAAGCCGGGCTGGACTTCCCAATTCACCTCCGCGGTTAACGAAAAAAGTGATGGCTTCATCGTACACGTTTCCGCAGTGGAAGCTGGCGAGCCTCCGACGCCCACCGAGCTTCAAAGCGAAGCGAAAGAACAACGGGAGAATGTCCGCAATAATTCCTTCAACTGGCTGCAGTCAGATATGGAAGCACTCAACAAGGAACTTGCAACCGCCGCTTTACTCAATCGGTTAACAGATATCCCATATCAATACGGACAAGCCTCCAGCGAACTCAAGGAACTGAATACATTAATAAGCAACATCGAGTCAGGCAAAAGGAAGGAGGACGACGATGTTCCGTTACGTGAATTACAGAATGATCGGCAAAAGGTAGTGACTCAACTGAACACATTAAAATTGATGAACACCAAAAGCCTACCCGCTCTTCTTAAAAAAGCGCATGATGAATATGTTTCATTAACTGGTGACAATGAAAAATTCACAAAGAAAATCAAAACGGCTCTCGAGAAGGCAAAAAAGTTCGAAGCCGAGCTGAAAGCAGAATAGAAAAGAAAAAGGGAACGGACAGGAAAAACAAAAACCGTTAACCTTTGCTCTCCATCGCAGGCACGTCTTCCTCGATATCCTTCCGCGCCCTTCGAGGCAGCCACGGACGAATGAATCCGTACACCAGATAAATAATAAAGATCAGCGGTGCGGCAATTGGCAGTGCCTTACGGCCCAGCGTGAAAAGCAGCCCAATTCCGAGTGCCGCCATCACAAAAAAGAAAAACGAGCGCGAGCCGCGCAGATTCACCTTCTTGAAAGTCGGATACTTCACCTTGCTCACCATCATCACCGATAGAAACACCAGTAATACCGGCAGCGCAAATTTCCAGTTACCCTTCGAGAAATCACGCTCCTCAAGCCAAATCAGAAAATACGTGATGCTCGCCACCAAGCCCGCCGCAGCCGGGATGGGAAAACCGACAAATTCACTTGTTTGATCCGTCTTCTTCTCCTTTTGCCGTTCGTCCTCCATGGCCGACAGGCAGTTGAATCGCGCCAGTCGCAGGGCACCACAAATCACATAAATCGAGGCAATAAACCAACCCAACTCCTGCATGTCTTCGTGAAATACATCCCTCAACACAATCCTGTGCACCAAAAAAGCCGGTACCAGCCCGAAGGACACAATGTCTGCCAGCGAATCAAACTCCCGCCCAAACGGGCTCTCGTAGCCGCCCATCCGCGCCACGCGGCCGTCCAGTGCATCAAACACACAAGCTAATAGAACCAACTCCAGCGCCCAGTAGATTTTCATCTGCGCCTCGGCAAAGGTGGTCTCGTCATATAGCGACGGCGCGCCCACAATAAACGTTAACGCCAGAAACCCGCAGAAGAGATTACCTGCCGTAAAGAGATTCGGCAGAAAATAAATTTTCAGTTCGCCACTGCTGTTCTTCGATTCACCCATCAGCGTCGCGCACATTACGCCAAAATCTCCGCCAACAAAAGCCGATAATCCAAGCTCTATTTTCCATCAACTCCTGCATCTTCAAATTTCTTTTATTTGCCTGTGGGCACAACACGGCTAGATTGCGCAAGTGAGTAATATAGTTTATGATGTCGTCGTCAAGCTGGACGCCACTGTCAAACAACTAACAGAGATTATCTTTGCCTATCCAACATTGAGTGAGTCGATATTCGAGGTAACTGAAGGTATTTTTGGCCAATCTGTACATTTGCCTAAAGCCTATAACTAATCCTGATACATGAGCCGGAACATTGTCTATTTTGATTTGGAAACGCAGAAGTCCGCGAGTGATGTCGGTGGCTGGAATCACATCGATCAAATGGGCATGAGTGTTGGTGTGACTTATAGCACAGCTCGCAGCGATTACGTGGTGTATGGAGAGGGGCAAGTGGAGGAATTGATCAAGGAACTTCAGCGCGCCGATCTCGTGGTGGGCTTCAACCAAATCCGATTTGACTACAAGGTGCTGGAGGGCTACTCGATTTTTGATTTCAGCCAAGTGCCTTCGCTCGACATGTTGGTGGAACTGGACAAGATACTGGGCCACAAGCTGCCTTTGGATTCCATTGCCCAAGCCACGTTGGGCTGCGAGAAAACCGCCGAGGGTTTACAGGCTATTGATTGGTTTCGTGAAGGCAAGATGGCTGAGATCGCTGAATACTGCCTGTTCGACGTGAAGATTACGAAACTCGTCCACGAATATGGCGCCGCCCACGGGCACCTTTTTTATACTAATAAGTATGGAAAAAACAAATTGAAGGTGGAAGTAAACTGGTAATCATAGCGCCGCCGCAATGCCCTCGGCAAGTTTCTGGCGGTACGCTTTCTGGTCAATCTTCTGCGCCTCGGTGGGATTGGAAAGGTAACCGCCCTCCACGAGAATGGCCGGACGTTTCTGGCCCTTGATCACCGACATGAACCGCACGCGCCGCACCCCACGGTCAGTCATGCGGCATTTCAGCAGCACTTGATTGTGAACGCGCGCGGCGAGTTGAAAGCTCGCAGCGTCCCACGGATTGTTGGGCAGCTTGGAACCAACGGGATCGGGATTGCCTCGTGTGAAATGCGAGGGCATGCCGACGGGAGCAATGCAGTAGGTTTCCAAACCGCGCACCGGCCGCGATGCGGCATTGAGATGCAGGCTGATAAACAAGGACGCTTTCACCTTGTCAGCAAACTTCACGCGCTCGGTCAAAGATATGCTTTTATCCCCTGTTCGAGTGAGAAAAACCCGCCAACCTTTCCGTTCCAGCAACGGCTTAAGCCGCAGTGCCCAATCCAGCACATAATCTTTTTCGTACGCTTTGTTGTACACACTGCGTGTCCCTTGGTTATCCTTGCCGTGACCAGCATCAATCACCGCGATGCGTCCTAAGCCGGGCATACCAGCCGCCAACGGAGCAAGGTGTTTCTTGATGTCAAGATTGTGCACGAATAGATTGCCACCAATCATTTCCGGCCCAAAGCCCATCCAGATTTGCATGCCTTGACAGGTCATAAGTCGGCGTTTGGGCAGCAAATCAAAACGCATACCGGAGACAACGAGCCGATGAATCGTGTGGTTGCCCTTCTGAATGCGGCCATACCAGCCTTTGTGCAATTCACCCCAACGCTCGAGTGACACCCACTCAGTACCGTTTACCTTTTTACTGTAGGACGGAGGCTTAGTTTTGGAGACGATTAACTTTTCACCGGGCAACACTATGGGCTGCGATTGCATTGGAATGTAGCGAGACGGCTCCGCAGGCGTGGTAAACTTTGGCGACGCTGGAGGAATGTATCTGGGTGAGATCGCCCTTGCCACGCGAGTATCCGGAGTCGTCCGAGATGACTGTGAACCGTTTCCAGAAGGTTGAGCATGGTAAATTTTTGGCGAATGCGTCGAGGACGTCGATTGGCATGACGTCAAACCCATTCCCACGATCAATACGGCAGAAGCCAGATTTCGTTTGGTCATTTGCACCTCCTTACAGCGTTAGAAAAAACGCAAAAATGCGGGGGGTACCCTATGCACTATTTCATCAACTGTCGAGGTTATTCACAAATGTGAGTAAACTTCTTGCCAAGAAACCCCTGAAAAAACCATGCTTTGCACCCGTGAGAATCCTTGTGGCCATCACCGGCGCCAGCGGCGCAATTTACACCCAGCGACTGCTGGACCGACTGGATCCTACTGAGCACGAGGTGCACGTCATTACCAGTAGTTACGCGAAAATCATCCTCAAAGAAGAGGTGCCTGACGGCCTGCGCCTCGCCGAGGGCGTGCAGCTCCATGCAGCCAAGAGCATGAATGTGCCCTTCGCCAGCGGCTCCAATGCCTTCGATGTGATGGTCATTTTGCCCTGCACCATGGGTACACTGGGCCGCATTGCCCACGGCTTCAGTGAGGATGCACTCCTGCGAGCCGCCGATGTGATGCTCAAGGAAAATAAAAAACTCATCCTCTGCCCGCGTGAAACTCCGCTTAGCCTTGTACACGTGAAAAACATGGAACTGCTCCTGCAAGCAGGAGCCATTATGTTGCCCCCAAATCCGTATTTTTATTCCGGCGCCAAAACTCTGGAGGAATTGGCCGACACCGTCGTTGCGCGCGTGCTGGACCATATTGGCGTCGACCATGATATCTCCCCGCGCTGGCCCGAGGAACGGGACTGACTTGTCATTTACTCGCGCATGGCGCAGCTTCTCTCCGTGTCGCGAAAAGACGAATCACAGAAAACTGATAAACCCTCACTGCTTCGCAATTGGGGTGAGTTCGTCAAGTTCTCGCACACTATCTTTGCCATGCCCTTTGCCCTCGCGGCCACTGTGCTTGCCGCACGCGCCGGATATGCCGTGTTGGATCCGAAAATACAGGAAGCGCAACCGTACATGAAGTTCGGCTGGCCTGGCTGGAAAATCTTCAGTCTCATTGTCGTCGCCATGATTACCGCTCGCACCTGCGCCATGGCCTTCAACCGCATTGTCGACCGGAAATATGATGCGCTCAACCCGCGCACCAAGGATCGGCATCTGCCGGCCAAGAAAATCTCACTCACCAGCGCCTGGACTTTGTGTTTTCTAAGCGCCCTGATTTTTGTAGGCACCACCTACGGCATTGACATGGTGCGCGATGTGCATCAGGGCCGGCTAGTGTGTTTCATTCTCTCGCCCGTGGCACTGGTGTTCATTCTTGGTTACTCGCTGACCAAGCGGTTCACGGATTTCACGCATGTTTTCCTCGGCATAGCACTGGCAATCGCCCCGGTCGGTGCTTGGCTTGCGGTGAATGGCTCATTCAATTTTTGGCCAGACATTGACGACCCCATCCGCCACAGCGCCCTGTTGCCCACCCTCATGGCGATGATCGTGGTGCTGTGGCTCATTGGCTTTGATATCATCTATGCCATTCAGGATTTTGAGTTCGACCGCGACCACAAGCTACATTCACTAGTAGTCCGCTGGGGTCCCAATAACGCTCTCACTGCTTCCCTGCTGATGCACATGCTGATGATCGCTTTGCTGGTACTCTTCGGCCTGTTCGCGGCCTTCAAGATGTCTTATTGGATTGGCATGACCATCATCTCCGCATGCTTGCTGTTCGAGCACTGGATAGCCCGCAAGCGAAGTCTCAACTGGGTGCAACGCGCCTTTTTCACCCTCAACGGTGTCATCAGTATGGTGTTCCTCGTGATGGTGATTTCCGAGGTGAGTCTTGTGCCCCGGTTTGTTTCCTTCCGCTTGAGTTGGTGATGGATTTCATTCTTCAACAGAGCGAGCTGGCCGACCTTGCTGAGAAGGTCGAGGCAGGCACGCGGCTCGAGGCTAACGATGCCCTGCGCCTTTATCAGTGCCCTGATCTCAATGCCGTGGGTCGTTTGGCGAGCATCGCCACCGAGCACAAGGTGGGCAACCGCGCCAGCTACATCGTCAATCGTTACCTCAATTACTCCAACTACTGCATCCTCTCCTGCCAGTTCTGCAGCTTTGCTCGCAAGAAACGTGATGGTGACGGCTTCGAACACACTGTTGAAGAAATGGTCACCAAGGCTCAGGAAGCTCTCGCGCTTGGCATTACCGAACTGCACATCGTCGGCGGACTGCATCCCTCACTGCCCTTTAGTTATTACACGGACCTGCTCCGCGCACTGAAAGCTGTGGACGACAACCTGCAACTTAAATGCTTCACCGCCGTGGAGATTTACCACCTCGCACGTCTCAGCAAACAAACCATGCCTGAATTGCTCGCCATCTTAAAGGAAGCCGGGCTCGATTCATTGACTGGCGGTGGGGCAGAGATTTTTCAACAAGACGTGCGCGACGCCATTGCCAAAGGTAAGGAAACGGCCAGCGAATACCTCGAGGCCCATCGCGCGTGGCATCAGCTCGGGAGTCGCAGCACCTGCACCATGCTCTTTGGCCATGTGGAAACCATCGAGAATCGTATCGATCACCTGCGTCAGTTGCGCGAATTGCAGGATGAGACGGGCGGCTTCACCGGGTTCATTCCCCTCCCCTACCAACCCGAAAATAACGCCATACCAGTGACACATCCACCCACCGGCAACGACGCCCTGCGCACCATCGCCGTGAGCCGGTTGTTTCTCGATAACTTTGACCACATCACTGCCTACTGGGTGGGACTGGGCATGAAGCTCGCACAAGTGGCCTTAAGCTACGGGGCTGATGATTTGCACGGCACCATTGTTGAGGAACACATCTTCCGCATGGCCGGCGCGAACACACCGCAATTCCAGCCAGAAGCCGCACTGGTCAAAGCCATCCGCGAAACCGGCCGTGCGCCTGTGCAGAGAAACACGTTTTATGAGTCCGTACGTGAATGGACCGATGACACGCCTGATGCGCCGAGCGATTCCGCTCCCCCGAATATTCTGGATGACAATTTGGCAACCGCATGAGTAAGCAGAGTGCCAATCGCATTGGCTCGGTGCCCTATCTCAATTCCGTGCCGTTAACTCACGGCATTGAGAAGGAGACCTCGTTTGTGGTCCCATCAAAACTGGCTGAGCAATTGCGCGCGGGTGAATTGGATGCGGCACTGGTCAGCATCACGGAGGTATTATTTCACAAGGGATACGATCTGCTCGATGGCGTGGCGGTCGCTTCACACGGGCCGGTGAAAAGCGTCTTCCTCGCGCATCGTCAACCGCTGGAGGAAATCCAGACCATCCACTGCGATATCGCCAGCCTCACCAGTGTGAACCTCCTGCGTGTGCTCCTGGCCGAGCGTGGCCTTGTGCCCACTTTCAAGCCGTTGGCCGACTACTCCCAAGCTGCCGCACTGGAAAACGTGCTACTCATTGGCAACCCCGGCATTGATTTTCTGCGTGCCACGCACGAACACGCAATCTGGGATCTTGGCGCTGCATGGCATGAGTGGACAGGCCTGCCCTTCGTCTATGCGGCCTGGGCTTTGCGACGAGGTCATCATGATGAATCCCTCCGCGCCAAGCTCCTCGCCGCCAAGGAAAACGGTCTGGCAAACCTCGTTCAAATTATCGCCGAGCATCCCGATTACGACGCCGAGTTCCGCGAAGCCTACCTTGGTGGCCACATCCGTTACGACTTGGGTGAGGCCGAAAAGGTCGGCCTTAACAAATTCGTCGAGTTACTGAAAACCCAAGGCGATGAGCCAGTGTTCGAGCCAGCTTTCGTGTAAGTTTGCCGTTTGGACAAACTCACCGTACATTCCCTCCACGTGATCTACGATCCATCCATAGATGAGCTCATCCAGAAAACGTGGGGCGGCACGCGGATTTCGCCCAATGAGGCCTTGCGGCTTTATTCTCTCCCTCTGGAAACACTTGGTGGATTGGCACATCGACGTCGCGAGCTTGCCAAGGCTGACGCCTTTGAGGGGCGCGGCAATGAGATCATCACCTTCAGCATTGATCGCAATATCAACTATACGAATGTCTGCAATGTGTACTGCAAGTTCTGCGCGTTTTGGCGGAGTGAGAAGGCGGACGATGCCTACGTGATTTCGCACGAGGAGATTGATCAGAAAATTGAGGAGACCGTCGCACTGGGCGGCACGCAGATTCTCATGCAGGGCGGGCACCATCCCAAACTCAACAAGCAATGGTATCTCGATCTGCTCACACACATTCGCGAAAAATTCCCCACCATCAATGTGCACGGTTTTTCGCCCAGCGAATTTGTGCATTTTCAGAAGGTGTTCGATGAGCCGATGGAGGATCTCATCCGCGACTTCCACAAGGCTGGCCTCGGATCCATTCCCGGCGGAGGCGGGGAGATTTTAGTGGATGGTGTTCGAAAGAAAATTTCGCCGCTCAAGGCGATGAGCGATGAATGGCTGGAGGTAATGGCCATCGCCCACCGGCTAGGCTTGGCGACCACCGCCACGATGATGTTTGGTCATGTGGAAACGGTGGAGGAACGTATTGAGCACCTGGAGCGTGTGCGGGTGCAACAGGATGAAACGGGTGGATTCACCGCATTCATAGCATGGACGTTTCAATCTGAGAACACGAAGCTCAAAGCGCCCACGGTGGGCTCGCACGAGTACCTGCGGATGCAGGCGCTCTCTCGGATTTATCTGGATAATATCAGGAACATCCAAAGCTCGTGGGTGACACAGGGACGTGAGATCGGTCAGGTCGCGCTGCGGCATGGAGCCAATGACCTCGGCAGCATCATGATCGAGGAAAATGTCGTTTCAAAAGCAGGAACGGTGTTTTCCATGGGAGTTGAGGATATGCAGCTCTTGATTAGCGACCTTGGATACGAGCCGCGACAACGCGACAATTGGTACAACTTGGTGGACGCAGCCGCCTAGTTTAGTGAAGGGTCAAACGGCTTGGGCTTGGGTTCTTCCTCTGATGTCCCATCGTCCCCTGCTACTTCCTCCAGCTCAATCACAACCTCCTCGTCGTCTTCTTCCAGTGGCGGCTCAAGGCTAAACACACTGCTGAGTATGGCCTCTTTTGTTTTCCATAACATAGTCATGGAAGTGGCCACGATGAGCGTGGCAATCCACAATGTGACGAGGTGCATAAAATTTTCCAGATCGCGATCACTGCCAATGCTCTGGGCCAGTTGCGGATGTTTTTTACCGAGCCAATTGTACAACGGCAGCGATAGGCTACTGAGGCACATGGAAAGCATAAGCGGAAGAAAGAGAACAAAATTCACGATGACAAAAAATCGGATATCTGCCCGCAAAATAGGATCAGGCAACATTGCGACCAGCCGATTGAGCAGATGGTTGAGGTTCAGCAGGAACATCACGCTCGCGGCACAGAAAATGATGAGGGAATAGATCACATGTTTCTGCTCGGGGGAAAAGGATGCGGCCGCCTGGTCCGGAATGGTTTGTTGCCAGTGCAAAAATGGAACGAGCCCGACCATGATAATGGTCAACACCTCGGTCATCTGTACCGCACCCTGCCACACACCTTCCTGCGGTTGAAATTTTTTCATGCGCGAGGTGCCATACCACAGCAGGGCCATGGCAAGCAGCAACGGCAAGATTCCCCAGGATTCCCATTCGGATCCCATAATTTCCTGCATGCAAACCACCAGGGAAAACGGCAGTGCCCAGACAAGGATTTCCAGTCCACGCACCAATTGCCGCAGAGAGGGCATCAGATCTGGGTGCAGTGGGGGCGCGGCCATGGGCCATTAAAAGGACAGATAGGTGTAATCGTCCAGCCCGCGTTGGTATTCATTGAGTAATTCCATGGCCTCCGAAGGCTTGAGACGAGTGTCGCGAATAGCGGCATCAAACTGCTTTTTCATCTGACGCTCCAGTTCCCGGCGGTCATATTGCACAGCGGACAGGCTCTCGCTGATAGAGTGGCCGTGGATAATTTCCTCAATGTAATAGCCGCTAGGCTCATCCGGATCGAGAAACACATGCATCTCGTTCACACGTCCGAAAAGGTTGTGCAAGTCACCCATCACGTCCGAATACGCACCCATCAGGAAAAACCCAAGATGGTACGGTTCCACGCCTTTGCCGTTTTTTCGCAGTGCATGCAGCGGTAATGTGTCACGCACATCTTCCAGATCAATAAACTTCCGCACCTCACCATCCGAATCACAGGTGATATCCACCAGAGTGGCCTCGCGGGTAGGCGGCTCGGTATGGCGGTTTAAGGGAACAATTGGGAACAACTGATCCACCGCCCAGTGATCGAGCAGACTCTGGAACACTGAAAAATTGCAGACGTACTGATCGCCCATTTGATCCTCCAGTTCCGAGATTTCCTCCGGCACATGCTCTTCCTGTCCTCGGAAATGCGCCATCACCTTCTGACAAATCTCCCAATATAATGTCTCCACCTTCGCCTTGTCTTCCAATTCCAGCACGCCAAGTGTGAACATATTATAGGCGTCCTCCTTGCAGTTGAGCGCGGCGTGGTAGGCCGCGAGCTTGCTGCCCCGCGCCAACCCACGGCGAATCTTTAGTAACTGCCGCACCAGAGCGTGTTCTTCTTTCCCATACTTAAGCCGCAGCTTTCCAGTCTTGGCGTTGGCCCCAAACACTTCCACTACCAATACACTGTGATGCGCAACCACGGCCCGGCCGCTTTCGCTGATGATATCCGGATGCGGCACCTCCTCGGCACGGCAAACCTCGCCGATCGTTTGCACCACATCGTTGGTGTATTCCTCCAAGGAATAATTTGCCGAGCTTTCAAAGGCCGCCCGACTGCCGTCGTAATCCACCGCCAAGCCCCCGCCCACATCAAGATATTCCAGCGGAAACCCAAGCTTGCGCACCTTGGAATAAAACCGCGCGCCCTCCTTCACCGCCTTGCGCACGGTGAGGATATCTGGCACCTGTGAGCCAATATGGAAATGCAACAGGCGAAAACAATCCTCCCAACCTTCCGCACGCAATAAATCAATCGCCACCATCAGTTCCGCTGTATTCAGTCCGAACTTCGCGTCCTCCCCGCCGCTGTCAGCCCACTTGCCGTTGCTTCGACTCAACAGACGCATGCGAATGCCAATTTCCGGTCGCGCGCCCAAGCGGCTGGCCACGCGGATAATCTGTCGCAACTCGTCGAGCTTCTCCACCACCAGAATCACTTGCTTTCCAAGGCGCGTGCCCATCAACGCCACGCGAATGAAGTCGGCATCCTTGTAGCCATTGCACACCAGCAGACTGCCTCGCTGATCCAGCAAAGCCAGCGCAGCGAATAGCTCCGGCTTACTGCCCACCTCCAGGCCATAGTCATGTGCTTTGCCGGCATCAAGAATCTCCTCCACTACTTCACGCAGCTGATTCACCTTCACCGGAAACACACCGCGATATTTGCCGTCGTATTGATTACGTTCGATGGATTTTCCAAACGCTTCGCAAATTGCCCGCACGCGATGGCGCAGAATATCTTGAAACCGAATAAGCAGTGGGAAATCCAGTTTACGCTTGCGAGCCGTCTTCACCACCTCGGTCAATTCCACCCTGCCCCCCACCTCCTGTAACGGCCGTGCTACCACGCGACCGGCAGAATTAATGTTGAAATACCCCGCACCCCACCGCTCAATGCCATATAAATCGCGTGCATGGTCTACCGACCAGTTGTTCTTATCGGGGTTCACGAGAGAGCCGCATGATAGAGTTGTGCCGATATTTTTCAAGACGGGCATTGAAAAAAATAAGTTGCGCGGGTTTCCTTGCCGGATGCCAAAGGTGCTACTGAAGGACATTGTCAAACATTGCGACCGCACTCTCCGGATCGATGACGTTACCGATTACGACGGTGCGTTGAACGGTTTACAAGTTGAGAACAACGGCAAAGTCAGCCGCATCGCCGCCACCGTGGATGCCAGTCTCGCCACTGTGGGGAAAGCCGCCGCGCAAAACGCGGATTTGCTGATCGTGCATCATGGCCTCTTCTGGAACCCGCAGCAACCGTGGGTGGGCAAAAAACGCGATCTTATCGGCGCATTGGTGGAAAACAATATGGCCGTATACAGCGCGCATCTTCCGCTTGATTTACACCCGCACCTCGGCAACAACATCGGCCTGTGCCGGGCCTTAAAATTCACCAAGCCCAAGCCCTTCTTCAAGGAACACGATCAGCCCATCGGCCTCAAGGTGACCACGCGACTGGGCCGCGACATCCTTGCCAAGCGATTGAAGAGAATACTTGGCGCGCCTCCGGTACTACTGCAAGGCGGCCCGAGTGTGTGCAAGAAAGTCGGCATCGTGACTGGTGGCGCAGGAAGTAGCATCACGAAAGCAGCAGATGAAGGAGTCGACACATTTATCACCGGCGAAGGCCCCCACTGGACCGGTGCGCTGGCAGAGGAACTAGGCATCAACGTCTTTTACGGCGGCCACTACGCGACCGAGACTTTTGGCGTGAAGAGCCTCGCCGCTCATCTTTCGAAGAAGTATCGTCTGTCTTGGAATTTTGTGGACCATCCGACTGGTCTTTAGCCCCTTCTTTCGATTCGACCGGCGGCACTTCGACCACTTCCTCTTCTTCATCTCCATCATCCGGTGGAGGCTTAGGCAACATCAATAACACCAATAATGACAGTGCCCCCAATCCAAAACCAGCCAGACTGATCTTGATGCTGCCTTGAGCCGGCTCGAATTGGAACTCCACCGTATGCTTACCCTTTGGCAGATGCACTCCACGCATTAAATAATTTGCCCGGAGCAACTTCGCTGGCGCACCATCAATCGTCACCCTCCATTCCGGGTGATGCTTGTCGTTCAGCAAAAGCACCGTCGAGGTTTTTGCATCCGTCTCGATGACCACGTGCTTGGGATCATAGCTCAAGTACCTCGCTGGAGTCACCGTGGCGTTGGCATCAGGACTTTCAGGCGAGGGGATTTCTTCTGAGATCAATACCTCGCGATGCGGATCCCAATCAGACCGCGGCAAGGTCGCCAGTATCTCATTATCGGGCATTCCGCTGCGCCAGTAGGCATATACACCGGCTCGCGGCAAAGCTCCATCAAAGGACACCAATGCGAAGTGCCCATTCGTACTGATAGTCGCGGTGTAGGCATTGGTATGGCCGATCACTGGTTCGATCTCAAATCGCCTCAGTACGGTGAACTGATTAGTTGTACCCGCCAACCGATCCAAATCTTTAGCAAATTGAAAACTATTACCCAACAAATACCGCGTAGAAGTGAGCTCCCACAAAAGATGTGGCTCCGCGCTCTGATTGAGTGCACTGCGATAGGCACTATCTCGCGGGTCCGGCCGTGGATCCTGAATCACATCCAGAGCATGAATACCGTGGAAAGGGAACAACGCCTGTTTCCAATCCGAATGATAAATACGGTGAAACCCTTCCGTTTTGCCTTTCCAAATATTGTAATACTGATTCAAGCCGGCACGTTCATTTAGATTCGTGGTGGTGTGGTTCGTTTGTGCTTGTTGCTGCATCGCAGCGATTTGCTGAAGCTCGCGAACGACCAAACCTGTGGAATGGCACACACGCTGCTCAAAGGGGCGTTTCCTAAGAATCTCAATCACACCATTCGAAGCGTACTTCTGTTGCCAATCATAAAAAACCAAATGCGGCAGACTACCTACGACGAGGTCCACACATAGCAAGAGACCCATGAGCCCCCACAATACGACCGATTGTTTCTTAGGTATAACGCCAGACATAAAAATCGCTAGCGTAATCAAGGTCGCAGCCAAAAATATCACTGACAACCCGGCAGACATCAAACTGCCTGTAGCCAATGCGGAAGCTGTTTCGACAGTAAAGCCCGCTCCGGAAATCAATACCTTCCGCAGCTCCGATTGCAACGCAGCATAAAACAACCAGCCCAAAATGCCCACGACAGCCATGGCCAGCATGCCAAATGCCCATTTGCGGTCCCAGCCCTTCAACGTCCCCAACCACAGTTTGAACTGTTCCAACACATCTTTTGCCCGTTTGCGCTCCACCAAGTATTCCCGGGCCATCCCTTGTAGCCCATAGGTAAACAGAATCACCATTGCCATGCTGCAAGGGTGCATAAACTTGATGGGGTTTCGGATGACATTGAAGAAGGGTAATTGATAAATGAATTTGTAAAACGGAGCATGTTGCCCCCATGCTAGAACCAGCGACATAAGCGCCAATAACGCCCAAAAGAAAATCCAGCGTCGCTCATACAAGCCAAACGCGCCAGCTTCGCCACGACACGCCTGAAGCAGACCCCACAGCGCCACAACCAATACCATCAACCCCATATAAATACCCGAACTGGCATGCCGCAACATTGGGCCTCCGCCATAGGTTTTCTGAAAATGAGCCATCGCTTCCGAAAATACCGGGTATTCATCCTGGATTCTCGTGAAGCCCGGTGTTTGCCCCACACGACCCCAGTACTGCTGCTCACCATCCACCGGATGCGGCATCCACCCGTGCGGACTTTCCCGGTAACCGTAAAGTCCGGGAATTACCATGCGTAAGGATTCTATTGGCGGCACGCTCCACTGCGTGGCCACATCAAATGGCTGGTTCCGGATCATTTCCACCAACCGATTCTTTTCATCCAGCATCCGACCGCTAATTTCCAGTTTCTGCGCTGGACTTAACTGCGGATGCGTCTGCACTTCCGCCAACTGTTGTGCCACCGTTTGCTCTAGTTGGTTGACCTGTTCCTCTATGCCGACCTTGTTGCTGATCGCCGCACCACCTTCGGTACGCAGCAAATTGTGCAACGTGTGCCAAGACATGAGTGTGGAGGCTAGCACCACCAAGACCAAAATGCCCGCGCCCTTGGCAAAGGCTGGCGGCCACTCCTTTTTGCCCACACCTTCGCGATTCAGTGCCGCCGCAATCACGAACACTGCTACATATAGGCTGAAGATACCGCCCACATCGAAGCTCTCCATCACCCCTTGGCCCAAACCGAGACCACCCAGCACCACCCATGCGACCATGCGCCAGCCGGTTTCACGTAGGCCATTAATTACCCCGGTCATTGCCAGCAATGCCCCCGCCGCACCTAGTGCAACACTAGCCAATCCCCACGAAGTGTAAGAAAACAAATCGCCGTTCAAGGCCAGCGCTAAAGCACCGAGTAAACAAACAGGTGCCGAAAATCGAAGTGATCGAAAGAAAAGCCAAGAGCAAAAGCCAAGGAGCACCAGTGAACCTGGTTGGTACCATTTTGCAAACAGCACCACGCCATCCTCCCCCCCCAACAGAAGGCTTAATTCAAAAAAGCCCTTCGTAAAATTCGGCATCGCCGATGGGAATTCGCCACCCACCCAGTTCAAGTCCTGCCAATAGCTCCAGCCACCTACTTTTTCGTCAAACGCATGGGCCTGAATGGCCCCAAGCGGTGCATCATTGGCAAAGACGACTTTTTCTTTTTCAAAACTCTCCCGAAAAAGAAAGCCGAACACCAGTAGCAGACAAGCCAACGTTAGCAGCGCGTCCTTACACCAAGGAAATTTGGAGTCGTTCGATGTATTCTGCATCACCCACCTCGGTGGCGACCCTGCCCGAGAAAATCGCGCAGGACAACGGCTAAGTTTCCCAAACACCATGCGAAACCGCCGGTGATCTCTCGCGTGGCGCGCACCACTTCCTCACGATATTGCGGGGTGACCTCTCCCATACCTTGCAGCAACACTCGACTCGTACCGGCCAGCAGGCAGCGTTGACGAAAATTCCAAAGCCACGCATAAATGCCTCTTTTCCCAATCAATTTCGAGATAGCCACCATCGCTCGCCATTCATCGGAGATCAGTGCGCCCGGCTCGTTTAAGTTTCGTGAAGTGGTAGAGTTAGCGTGCCGGCGGTATTGGCACAAGGCGGAGGGCACCTCGATGATGCACTCACAATGTTTCGCTAGTTCTGCATAAAACACTACGTCTGAGCATAGGAAATAATCAGTACGCATTTTCACAGGCAGACGCTCGCGATTGGTTTTCATCAAGACCGCCGGCAAACAAATCGTGCGCAGGTCGGCCTGTGATGCGATGAATTGTTTGTACGGAATAGCCTTTGGTTTTCCCTCAGGCAAAACAGGAAATGGACTCACCAAATCACCGCCTTCCACCAGCGCTCCGTCTTCACCGATCACGTCATACGAGCTATAAATCAGCGCACGACCCTCGACCTTTTCCAAGGGCTCCAGCAGCCGCGCGTAAAAATCAGGCTGAATGAGGTCATCCGCTGTAAGCAGATGTAATACATCCGTCTCCTCCGCAAAACACATCGCAGCATTGAAATTATCCAAGGATGGTAAATGCTCATCATTCAGTCGCCACTCAAAACCTTTTTTTTCAAACGCAAGCGCAATGCGACGGGTGCCATCGGTGGAACAGTTGTCTTGAATAATAACACGATCCGGTCGACGCGTCTGGCTAGCCACGGACTCGAGCGTGGCCTCAAGGAACCGTTCACCGTTGAAAACGGGAATGACTGTGATGAGTCGACTCATTTGACTCTGAGTATTCGGCGAAGAGTATCCGCCACATTTCGCACCTGCTCTCGCTTAAGACATAGCGCGGACGGAAAATTGATACCCCATGGGCTGAGTCGACAACTCACCTCATTTCGCTTCCGTGCCATCAACGCTTCCGCCTGCCCGTCGTACGCTGGCAGGCTGCTGAGCGGATGAAAGAACGGTCTAGTGTCGATACCCTCCGCGTTAAACGCATCCATCAGTTTTTCCTTCGGCCAATCAAGTGCTGGATCAAACATCGCCGTAACCATCCAGTAGGTGTTTTTTGTGTTGGCCGGCTCGTGATTGAGTGTGACGCCTGACATGTTCGCCAACTCCTCGCGGTACCAGTCAAAAATCTCCCGCTTGCGTTCCACCAGTTCCTCCGCACGTTCCACCTGCGCCAAACCGATAGCGGCGACCACCGGCGGCATCTTGTATTTGAAGGCAACCTCGGTGTTACGAAACTGCACATCTCCCGGCTTGCGACCGTGATCACGAAGCTGCGTCACACGTGCATGTACAGCGTCATCATCCGTCACCAGCATGCCGCCTTCACCAGTGGTAAAAGTTTTCGAGCCATGAAAGCTAAACGCTGCCACATCACCCAGAGAACCCGCTTTTCGACTGTGAAACTCACTGCCAATTGCCTCGGCCGCGTCCTCAATAATCTTCAGTCCATGTTCATCTGCAATGGCACGCAAATTATCATAATCGGGTACGCCACCATAAAGATCCACCGGCAAAATCGCCCTAGTTCGTTCCGTGAGGCATGCCTTCACGCTGTCGGCGCAAAGGCACCATGTGTGTTCGTCTACATCGGCAAACACCGGCGTGGCGCCGACGTACGTGATTGGCGCGGAGCTGGCAATCCACGTGAGATCCGGCACTATCACTTCATCCCCAGGCCCAATGTCCAGCGCTGCCAAGGCAAGGTGCAGGCCAGAGGTGCAAGAAGGTAAACTCACGGCGTGTTTCACACCAATGTATTTCGCAAAGGCCTCCTCGAAGCGTTGTGGGAATTCACCAGCACGATCATACCATCCATGCGTAGCAGCCTCAGTCGCGTAATCAATTTCACGCTGCGTAATACTGGGGCCGGCGATGGGAATGCGTTCCACGATTAGTCCATCACACATTTTAAATAACCACCCGGCGCTACGCTGATTTGAAGCTTTGCATCTATGGCCTGATCGACCTCAAAGCGGTCTGTCGTTTTCAAGTAGGCCGCCACTGCCGTGTGCGGGTTGTTACCTTTATCCCACGGGCGATCAGGAAACGACCCGGCAGGCATATCCTCAATGAGGGTATCACACACCACAAGGTAGCACTCTTTCGTAACCAACGGTGCGTACAACTCCAACTCGCGCAATACGTGGGCGTGTGTGTGATTTGAATCCAGCACCACCATAACACGTTCCACCTTTGCCGTAGCCTTGGCTACTAGCGCTGCAATTGCATCATCGATCGAAGAGCCCTCAATCATGTCAATGCGGTCATACATCGGATGCACCTCAATCTCCCCGCGGTTGTGCTCACGGATGTCGATGTCCACGCCGAGCACACGGCCATCATTGCCGAGCAGTTGCAGCATGGAGGCGTGAAAAATCAACGAGCCACCGTGCGCGATGCCAGTTTCGACAATCAGATTTGGCCGTGTGTCCCAAATGATTTCCTGCAACGCAGCGAGATCCTGTGGGAACTGAATCACCGGCCGGCCAAGCCAAGTGAAATTATAAGTGTAATTGTGCGGTGCTATGGCGTTTATCCAATCGAGTGTCGCCTGCCGTACAGCAGCGTCTTCTCGCATGCCATCGATGTTTTCATGTACCTCAGCAAAGAAACGTGCCACTTCGCTCATTCCAAGAAATCTTTCCAGTAAACCGTGCCGGAGGCAACCACTTCCCGACCGGGCCGACCACAATTCGCCACCAAATCCAGTGCAGTAACGTATGGTGTGAAGTCTCCGTGCAACTGGGGATAGGGACGTTTTTCATAGTTCATATATTCCACACGGATACCAGAAGCCTCGAATGATTCGTGATCCAAATAATCCCGCGCGCCAAGTCCGGTGATATAGCGTTCCGCCCCAAGCTCGTGGCAGATCGCCAGAACCCGCGCCGAACCTTCGTCATTGATTTTCATCTGTGATGACCAGCGAATATCACCAGGTGTGATTTCAAAATACTCGGACAAAGCCTCAACACTTCCCGCACTCAACGCCGACAGCGAATCAGCTTCCTTCACCAATACCCCCTCTGCAAGCACCAGCATTTCATCAACACACGGCGCTTTTGCATAAGCTTGCTGGAGTGTGGAAAGATGTTTGCGCCGCCAATCGTGACCCGACAATTGGGTTTCATTAAGCGACTGCCCCAGTCTATTCTCCGCCAACGGCGCGGTAAGCCAAGGCGTGCCTTTATCCGATTTCAATTGCACGCGATTAAAAAAACCGCCTTTAGAAAACTGTGCATCATCCAGATGCACCCAAACATCCGCCAAACGTACCTGCTCCAAAAGACCCACCCACGGAAAATACATTGGCTGCGAAATGACGATTGTTTTCATTTCACCCTTTTCTCCATGCACACCACATCACGCCAACTCTTGCCATCGAGGTGATGACGCCGCAACAATCCCACTTCCTGAAACCCCACCTTGTGATAAAAGGCAATTGCACGATGATTGATGCGCAGCACGCGCAATGAGAATTTTTTGCAGCGCAACTTCCGCCGCGCAAAGCCCTCCAACAATTCCAACGCCTCCATCGCCACGCCTTTGCCGCGCGCAGCACGCGCAAGGCAAATCCCCAAGTTGGACGTGCCACGGCGGCGATCGATTTGCGTGAGTTGCACAAAACCACGTGGGCCATCCGTATTCACTACGAAGAAAACGCCCTGCGAATCCTGCGTGCGACGGCGAATCCACGCTCGCACCTGGGTCGGAGTATAACGGCTCGGTTCAATCATCAACTGCCGCTGCAGACTCAAATCATTACGAAGATCGGACAGGAAATCAAAGTCTCCATTCTGAGGTGGCCGCAATGCAACGCGATTGCCCTGAATGATCAAGGAATCGCTCATAGATAAAAACCCCAGCATTGCCGTGGTTGTAGAATTTTGGCTACCGTAATTTCCTTAATGCTAGTAGCAGAGGAGCTCGACTCGGTGGAAAATGGCGAAGGCTCAATGTTCAAGCACGGTTGTTTAATGAGTAATCCAATAGACAGATGGATGCCAAGCTGAACAGGCCTAATGGCGGGAACAATGTCGTAGATGCCGGACACTCCTGGGAAACTATCCTTGCTGGAAATCTCTGCTTGTTCTGGCATCAAGGAGGCGCTCATGAAATAAAATCTGGAAAGGTCGAATCGCGCACACACACGATGGGATCAGCGATGGGCCATTCGAGATTGAAGGCAAAATCATTCCAACGCACTCCATCGACGGCTTCCGGCGTATACGGCACGCTCATTTGATAAAACATTGTGGTGTTATCCACCAGCGTCTGGAAACCGTGCGCGAATCCCTGAGGAAGAAAAAGCGCAACACCATTGGCTGCGCTAAGTTCAGCGGCAAAGGACTGCTTGAAAGTCGGCGAATCCGGTCGTAGGTCCAACGCCATATCATATGCCGCTCCAGCCACGCAGCGCACCAGCTTGGTCTCGGAGTAAGGCGCAATTTGAAAATGTAATCCACGCAACGTGCCTCGCTGAGCATTGTGCGAAAGGTTACATTGGACGAGGTCAGAAGGCAGACCGTTCGCAACGAATTCCTCGCGGCACCATGCTCGGGCGAACCAACCACGCTCGTCCTCATGGCGCTCAAGTTCCACAATGTACACGCCAGATAGATTTGTTTCGGTAAACTTCATAACAACTCCACCTTCGGGATGGGGATCAGAAATTGTCCGCCGGCATTCCGGTAGGCGATTTGCTGCCCTAGGATTTCATCCATGAAATTCCACGCCAACAATAAAGTCACTTCTGGCGCACGCTCAGCCAGTTTGTCAGCAGACACTATGGGCACATGTACGCCGGGCATGAGCCTGCCTTGCTTGTGCGGGCTACGATCAACAACGAAGGCAATCTGTTTGGTGTCTAATCGGCAGTAATTCAGCAATATCGTGCCTTTCGCTGCCGCGCCGTAGGCAGCAATAGTTTTGTCTTCGGCTAACAACGTCGTAATCTGTTCCCGAAGGGCCTTTCTAATACGATCGACCCTATCAGAAAAACCTTGATAAAAGGCCAGCGACATCACTCCCCTTTCTTTTTCCTCCGCGAGCAAAGCAGCCACAGTTTCATCAGCCTCATGATGCTCCTGCCGCACAAACAGGCGCAACGAGCCGCCGTGCAAAGGTGTCCGTTCAACAGTCGTGATACGCAGGTCGTGCCGGTCAAAAATTGGCTGCAGTGAGCAAAGGGTAAAATAAAAAACGTGTTCGTGGTAAATGGTATCAAATTCACCATTTGTGATCGTTTCGGAGGCGTAGGGAAACTCAAGGATGACCCGTCCCTCCGGAGCCAGCAGGCACTTGAGCCCAGCAACGAAATCATTGATATCGGGAACGTGAGCAAATACATTGGAGGCGATGATGAGATCAGCCTGCTGCTTCATGGCCAGTTCCTTCGCTAATTTTTCCGAAAAGAAATCTACATGTGTCTGAACACCTTTTTTTCGGGCGACCGCCGCAACATTTTCCGCTGGCTCAATTCCAAGATGTGGAATGCCGGCTTCAGCAAAGTTTCGAAGCAAATATCCATCATTACTCGCGATCTCGACCACAAAATTTTCCGCATCTAAAGCGAACTCCTCTAAATAGCGAATTGAACAATCTTTAGCGTGCTTCACCCAGACGTTGGAGTACGAGGAAAAGTAAACATACTCGCTGAAGAGTTGAGCCGGCGGAATGAGGTCGGTAAGCTGCAGCAACCAGCACTTAGTGCAAACCGCCAGACGCAAAGGGAAGATCGGCTCAAATTTATCGCGATCTTCGGGACTCAGAAAGTTGTTAGCCAAGGGTTGCTCTCCAAGGTCAAGGACCAACTCGCCGGCACGTGCTTCACAAGAACGGCATTGAAAATCATCAACCATATTAAACTGCCCAAGCTACACCCTTTCCCTCGGCATCAGAAGTGAAAGCCTCAAGTTGGGTGAGGCTCAAGCCATGGATATCGTCTACTTTCACCACGTGGCGCTGGTGATACCAGCGAGCGGCACGTTGCACGGAAGTGGAAAAATCCCACACCGGCTGCCAGTCGAGCTGCTGACGCGCCTTATCGATGGCGAGAGAAAGCGTGGCGGCTTCGTGTGGGGCGGTGGGGTCGGAGGCGTCGTTCCATTCGCCGGGCCAGTGTTGGAGGAATTGCTCAACCAACTCGCGGACAGGACGCTTAGACTCGGACTCGGGGCCGAAGTTGAAAGCCGAGGCGAAGGATTCGTCATCAGCCAAGCGAACGCCAAGCCAAAGGTAGCCGGATAGACAATCGAGCACGTGTTGCCATGGGCGCAAAGCGTTGGGATTGCGCACAGCAATGGATTCGCCGGCTTCCAGCGCACGCACGCAGTCAGGCACAATGCGATCCACACCGTAATCACCACCGCCAATGACGTTACCGGCCCGGGCAGTGGAGATACGGCCCTTAAAGGCGCGCCGCCAACTGTGTGTCATAATTTCGGCCGCGGCTTTGCTGGCGGAATAAATATCGTGCCCACCCAAGGCATCAGTCTCTATGAAGGCGTGAGAATCACCGTCGTTCTCGTAACACTTGTCGCTGGTGATGAGAACCACGGGACAGTCAATTTCATTTTGCCGCAGCACCTCAAGAATGTGCACAGTGCCAAGGACGTTTGTGATTGCGGTCTCAAGCGGCGCATCATATGAGCGGCGCACGAGCGGCTGGGCCGCTAGATGAAAAACAATGTCCGGAGTAGTTTTCGCAACAGTTTGTTCCACTATATCAAACTCACCAATATCGCCGATAGTCTCGCTGGTAAATGTACCGGGGGTGAGTGTCTCATGGAAGTTAGGTGGTGCATGCGGGGCGAAGGCAAGACCATGAACGTGCGCCCCGAGGTCGCGAAGCCAAAGGCTAAGCCAAGCGCCTTTGAAGCCGGTGTGACCGGTTACAAGTACGGTTTTTCCGCTGTAAAACTTGCCGAACATCCCCTACCAGATTTTCCACGGCGCGTTACCTGTGGCCCAGAGCTCTTCAAGTTGCTGCTGTTCGCGTTGGGTGTCCATGCACTGCCAGAAACCGGTGTGACAATGGGCCTTAAGCTGGCCTTCATGGGCAAGGTTCGCCAGCGGTTCGCGCTCCAGAATGCAATCATCAGCAGTGAGGTATTCGCCAATACGCCGGTTGAACACGAAGAAGCCGCCATTCACAAGGCGAGGTTCCTGATCGGGTTTTTCACTGAAGGCAGTAATGGAGCCTTCCCGAACTGAAAGCTCGCCAAACCGTCCAGCGGGCTTAACGGCAGTGGCGGTGGCGACTGCACCGTGGCTTTTGTGAAACTCAATGGAGTCGTTAATGTCACTGTCAGTCACACCGTCTCCGTAAGTGAAGAGGAAGTTGTCATCCTTCACGTGCGACAGCGCGCGCGCAAGACGACCACCGGTTTGGGTGTTCCCGCCGGTATCTAGCAGCGTCACCGTCCAATCTTCCTCATCGTGATGGGTATGATACTGTACCTCGGGCTCGCGACCGAGCTTAAGCGTCACGTCGCTGGTTTGCCAAAGGTAGTTTCGAAAAAAATCCTTGATGATCTCACCCTTGTAACCGAGACAGAGGATGAACTCCTTATGCCCGTGATGGGCGTAGGTTTTCATAATGTGCCAAAGAATCGGCCGCCCCCCGATGGGCACCATCGGTTTGGGACGATACTCCGTCTCCTCACGAAGACGGGTACCTTGCCCGCCGCATAGAATGACCACCTGCATGGCCGGAACGATAAACGGTATTGACCTATTGATCAACTACGCTTCACCGTTACGGCACTAACCGATGGCTGCTGGTGAGCAAGTTGATACTTGCAACCCTTAGACGTAGCCCTTAATAAATTGGTGAGTCATCACAGTCGATGAGAAGCCTATTACTCCGGATTTTCCCACCTGACGGCCGGACAACCCGGGGCGTAAGAAAATTGCTCCCAGTGTTGGATTTCATCATGACTCCCTTCACGTTTCTAGCCAGCACATGGCTCTGTGCCGTGCGAATGGCGGGAGTAAAACATTTCCCTTTTGCAAAGCGAATTTTTCGGAGCGTTGGCGTGTTTCCAATTCGCGACCATTTTTTTGAACCAATGGTAAACCCAACCCATCTGTGGAAGCCGCTGGATGAGAACCGCGAACTTCCGGGCATTGAACTGAATATTCAAGCCCAACTGGAACGGTTGGCTGAATTCGATTACAATGACGAACTGAAGCAAATCCCCCTCGAATGCAGCGAGCAGGGCAAGTTCTTCTACAACAACCCGGCATTTGGCTCAGGAGACGCAGAAATCCTCTACAGCTTCATCCGTTCGGAAAAACCCCGGCGATTCATAGAGGTCGGTAGCGGTTACTCGACATTGTTAGCCAGACAAGCCATTGAGAAAAACAAGGCCGAAGATTCAGACTACGACTGCGAACTAATCTGTATTGAACCCTACGAAGCGCATTGGCTGGAGGAGTTGGGCATTCGAGTCATCAGGGAGCGCTTGGAGCATGTCCCTTTAGACATTTTCAAGCGGTTGAATTCAGGTGACATGCTCTTTATTGACTCTTCGCATGTGATCCGGGCGCAAGGGGACGTGGTACGTGAGTATTTGGAGATACTGCCGTCACTACGCCCAGGAGTGTTCATTCATATCCACGACATATATACGCCTAAGGATTACGTGCATTACGTGTTGGTTGAAGAAGCCTATATTTGGACGGAGCAATACCTACTTGAGGCACTGTTGATGGGCAACCCTTCATTCGAGATTGTTTTTTCCATCTACTATCTGGCGCACCATCACCGTGATGCGCTGCTGGCGAAATGCCCAATCCTGAAACAACAGATCGAACACAGGACCGGCGCCTCATTTTGGATCCGGAAGGTCAAGTAAGGGTTAATCGCCTCGCCGACTGGCCCGTTTAATCCGGCCATGCACCTCCCTAAATGCCTTAAGAAGCGGGTCAGAGCCAAACCGCGCGATAAATTTGTTCTCCACCTTTTTTTCAGCATCCGAAAACGGCGGTGGCGGACCCGCCTCAATTGCCTCCTCCAACTTGGCTGCCAAGGATGTAACGCGCTGGTCACGAGTCTTCCTATCAAGCTCAACCACGAAAGAGCGAGAGTAACCCCGGATTATCTCGGGAATCCCACCTCGATCTGTAGTAACAATTCGGCGGCCCAACATCCGGGCCTCCGCAACCGTTTTTGGACACGCTTCCTCTACGACAGATGGACAGCACACCACATCATGTTTCCGGATGAGATCTGCAACTGCGAGATGGGGAACAGATCGCAAGAGGCTGATGCGGGAATCCTTATCGGCTAGAGCTCGAACCCGGCTCTCGATGGGGCCATCAAAGCCCAGAACAGATATTTCGAAGGCTGAATTTAGCAAAGGCAATGCATCCATAAGCAAGTCGAGCCCCTTTTCTGCAGTCATGCGGCCTAAAAAAAGCAAACGGGCTGGTCCGTTATTCTCACGCGCAGAAAATGACTTAGCCGCATTAGCGATCAAATATTCTTCGATAGGTGGATGCACCAAATCCAACACCGGTCCGGCCGCAGGTGAATTCAAACAACTACGAACACGTTCACGGACAAATTCAGAGACACACATCACTGTGTGGCAACGTGCCAGTGCTTGACGAACCGCATTGTCACGCAACCCCATAAAGGCATTTAACACGAATGCTACCGGAGCTGGTAGTATCCCGGGAGACACCCTCTTGGGTACTGGTTCATGGAGCGTGAGAATCAGCGGCACTCCATATACCTTGGCCAATGCGTCGGCCACCAGCAGTCCGTTCAAATCCTGACAATGTACTCCCTCAGGCGGGGACATATCCCTTAACAGCCGGAGCATTTTTCGCCTGATCCACCAGTCAAACAACGGATTGTTCAGAAACAGGACAAATCGCTTGAACCATTGCTGGTTGAAACGTAAGGCCAGTGGGATCGGCAGTCTCAACAACTCTCCTGATTGATGCGATGGTCCGTTCTCAAAGCAAACCACTGGAACATTCCATCCCAGTTCATCCTTGAGCAGATTCCGAGTGGTACGTGCCACCAGTTCAGCACCGCCAAATTCGTGTTCAAAAAAATATGACACCAACAGTAACCGCATCAGTCAACCGCATTAAATTCCGCAACCATGAGGGCATTGGCATAGGGCCACGGGCGGCCGAAGGGCGTGCCTACGGCCTGATGCCGCGCCACTTCGCTCCATTCCCGCGCGCTGCTGCGTAACATGAAACTTGCACGATCCTGCCCAAGGGCATCCTTCTCAATTAATTGATCCAAGTCTGGATTATACCCCAACGGCACGGTGATCACCAAGCGTCCATCGGGTTTCAACAACGTCCGGCAAGCAACAATGGCGGTGAGAATTTTCTCGGCGGATTGGCCATCGGCATCGTCATCAAACCCAATGTGCTCGAAGGTGGAGAGTGAAAGAATGAGAGCAAACCGATGATCGGTTTGCCACATGGTGATATCCTCGTTGATGACGCCCTCGCCTGTTTCAAATTTGTCCAGAACTGTGTGGTCGTTCATTCCATAATGGGCCAGCACATTGCCGACCTCCAGCACCGGCCCCTGAATCTGCTCCAGATACCAGCAACCAAGCGAGACTTCAACGCAACGCTCGTTGCTCCAGGTAACATTGTAGTTTGCAAAATGGTAGGGCAACAGCTCGTCACAATACTTAAAGTGACCCTGACTGAGGAACGGCAAAACGAACGGCGAAATTATTTTTCGCAGCGGCAGCAGGAACAGTTCCCTCCAACCAAATCGTTTGGTAAACCATTGCACCTTGCTAACGAACCCGCTGTAAAGATGATCGTTTGTTACCATTGCAGCGACCACCCAACCAAAGCCGCCTTGCACCGACAAGCCAATGTTGCGGGTAAAGTGCAATTGACTTGGCCGGTGCAACGGCGAATGCTTCACCAGCGCGCGCCGCATGATCATCCACAAGCTCATCCGCCTGCATTTTAATTATGAAAAAAATGCGCACGCGTTTTTTGAATTACAGGCGCGGGATGCCATCTCTTGGCTACAGCAAGGCGGATTAGAAATTGGCCCGGAAACTCGAATGCTGGATCTTGGTTGTGGGCACGGTTACTTCGGCCGTACCTGTAAGGAACTGGGCGCGCAAGTTACTTTCGGCGACCTCGAAGATTTGCGCCTTGAAGAATTAAAAAAGGAACCTTTCCAGCAGATCGATCTCAACACCGCCGACCTGGGGGCCTTCGGAGAGTTTGATTTGGTGGCCTGCTCCAACGTTCTTGAGCATCTTGCAAAGCCGAACCACCTACTCAAAGGCATACCCAAGCTACTCAAACCAAGCGGGCATTTTTATCTCAGCTGGACCAACTGGCTTTCGCCTTGGGGCGGGCATGAATTTTCGCCCTGGCATTATATGGGCAAACGCACCGGGCCTATTCACACCGTCGGAAAAAATTTATTCCCCACTTACATCGGGTCGGTGATTGGAGAAGTGTGCGCGCAGGATCGCCTTACCTTGCGGCGCATGGCCCCGCGTTATTACAATGAACTGGCTTTTCTGATGCGGCTTCCATGGGCGCGGGAATTTCTCGCGTGGAATTGTGCGATGCAAATTCAGCGCGCATCGTGAGGGCTCACTCTTTTGCCCACGTCTCGAGTTGATCGCAGGCAGCGGGCAACACATGATCCCAATGAAACTCCCGCGCTCTATCTCGTGCTGCAGTGCGCCAGTTCACGTAATCCTTGGGGTACTTCAGAGAGGAAGCAATCACATCAGCCAATGCTTTAGGCGATTCCTGCTGTGCCACGAGGCCGGTCTTTTCATGCAGCGTGGATTCCCTTAGGCCGGGTACCGGATACACTGCGGCCGGCGTACCCATGGCGTTGGCCTCAATGACGTTCAGCCCCCAGCCTTCGCGCACGGAAGTGTGCAGCAGCCAGTGAGCCTCACGTAAAGCGGCGTCCTTTTCTGTTTCGTCTAGCGCGCCAGCAAATTCAATATGAGTTTCCATCCCCTGCTCTGCCGCGAGTATTTTCAAAGATTCCATTTCCCGACCTTCACCCACGATCTTCAGTTCAGCTTTTACCTTGTTTTCCTCTACGAGACAGCGTAGCGCGGCGATGGCGTGATCAACCTTTTTGTTGGGCGCGAGACGAGACACAGTAATGAGCTGGAGTGGTTCGGCCAAATCTTTTTCCGGTAATTTGGTAAGCGCGCATGTCTCTACACCATACGGAATTTGCGTCACAGATTTCACCCCGCTCTCCTGCAATTGGTCACGCGTAAACGTGCTCGCGGTCCAGAATGGCACGTCACGGTATTTGCGGTGCGTCAAGCGTTCCTGCCATTTGCCGATGGCGCTGAGCGGCCACGGATAAAAGGCATTCCAAATCGGCCCAAGCACCTCATGGATATAGGCAACGCAGCGGGACTTGCACCACCAAGGCGCATACCAAGGAATCCCGTGATGTTGGTCAATCACAAGGTCGAAGGGCTTTTGCATAGTGTACCATTTTTGAGCTGCTCGCCAGGAAGTGAATTTGCCGCCTCCACGCACAACCTGAATGCCGTTAACGGTTTCTGTGTCCGGACCTCCAGAAAACTTATTTGCAAACCAGGCAACCTCATGACCGCGCTCGACCAAGCCGCGCATGTAGGCAAGGGACACACGTTCAGCACCGCCGGCAAGGGGATTGCGAGGATCGCGCCAGTTGAGCATAAGAAATCGCACGCTCAGGCAGTCTCAACATCCCGTGGGCAGGTGACAATGAAAAAGCCTGACTGACACGCGCGGAAGTTTGCTTAAAACTGCGCCTGTCGCATCCCCTCGTGTCACCACGGCATATTGGCGTCACTCAAATAATCAGTGGCGAGTCTTCCTCCAGACTTGTCATTAACGTTGTTGTGCCTTTTTTCACGGTTGAGCAGGCGTCGCGAGAGGCGTAGGATACGGCACATGAATCAACTCTTGTTTATTCTAGCAGTGGTGGCACTGGTGGGGTGTAGTGGAGTGTCGAAACCCGATGAGCAAGCCATGGGAAACCTTGCGAAACAATCCTTGCAAATGAAGAAGTTCATCAAGGGTAAACGCCTCACCTTCAAGTTTGAAGGGGAGGAAATATGGACTCAGTTCCATACCGACGGCACAACCGATGCGTGGAACCACAAAAGCAAGGAAAAATACGAAGTTACAGGATTGGCCGTGAAGCGCTTCGACGAGGAGGGTAAGACTGAAAGTATCCTGACTTTCCCCAGTGCGCCTCTCCAATCAGGCGATCAAGTTATCCTAAAAGAAGGAGGAAAAACTGTTGAATTAGCCTTTATGAACGTTAGCCCCACCGAAGATTACAGTGCCCAATCGCACTATGCAAACCCCTTGCCAGCAAACATCAAGGGAGCATTCGCTTCACCGGAAATCCAGAGTCGTCTCGCGGACTTTCGGAAAGTTGGTCATCCAACAACCTTGCAGGAACTGAACAACTGGTATCCGCCGGTACCAGCAGCTCAGAATGCCGCCACCATTCTGTGGCCGCTACTCTCAGCCCATTACAACGATCCTGGGAACGATAAGCTAACTTTGAGCGATGCAGAATCAAAATTCCTTAACGAGCTAGACAAACGCTCAGGTTCCTCAAGCGGATACGCATATAAACCCGTTTCCGAATCCGTACTAAAGCAGGCTGCCGTCCTAGTGCAAAAACATAAGGAAAGCCTCAGTCAGATCAAACAAGCGCTCTCTCGCAAAAAGTGCCGTTATCCGATTGACCTTTCAAAGGGGTTTGCAACTTTGCTGCCTCATTTGGCGAGAATGAAGTTATGCTGCCGACTTCTTCATGCACGGAGTTTGGTTGAGTGTGAAAGGGGAAACGTTGATCAGGCTCTCACGGACATCCTTTCCATTTTGCAGCGGGCCCACACACTGGACAGGGAACCTTATATCATTTCCAGCCTTGTTCAGTTCGCCATGCAAAAAATCGCTATTGGACCGGCCATGCACCTGTTAAGCCGTCGCTCGCTGACAGAACAGCAACTCCTCACGTTGTCTGCCGGGTTCAAGGATACCTATAATCCGGAAGGAATTGGCCGTAGTTTTATGCTGGAATTATGCACGGGCATGGATGTTTTCAAAATGCGGCCACGCAGCCTGTCATATTTATTTCAACCCCTTGTGGAATCTGAGGATGCAGATGGGCTAGGGGATATGAAGAGGTGTGTGCAAATATTTTCGCGACCAACCAATAAGATAAAGGATGAAATTATATTCGCGCTGGACGCTTATGGCAGAGCAATTCAGGCGGCGGACATGCCCTTCCCAAAACAATTGCGTTTCGCCAAGTCACAACTTGGGACGGTGTCCCAATCATTGGATGAAAAGAAGAACAGGGAATTATACCCCTTGGCGACAATGTTATTGCCTTCATTTGAAAAATTTTTTGAGCGTTGCGCTGGGGCAAAAGCCAGCCTTGATTGTGTAAATACGGTCCTGGCGATAGAACGCTACCGTTTGGACAACAAGGGTTCTTTGCCGGCCAGCCTCCAGTCATCAAGTCCGCGCTATTTGGCTCCTGTAACCATTGATCCATTCGACGGGAAAAGACTCAGGTACAAGAAAATTACCGACACGAAATACATGGTTTACAGCATTGGGAGAAACCAAAAGGACGATAAAGGCCAACCTGGTTCCAGAAGTGATAAGGGCGATATTGTGCTGATCATAGACCGCCCACTTTCCCGTAAGTAACTCTTCCAACCACCATTGAAGCCACGCACCTAGAGCCCCTAAGCTTTTCTTCGGAAGTCCTTGAGCAGGTGCTGCGACGGGCGTAGGGTAGTGCACATGAAAGCACTGCTCGTTGTCCTTTGTGCCGTGGTCTTTACGTTTAATACCGTTGGCCAAAAAAAGCCTATCCGGCTGATGGCGGAGGCGGAGGATTTCAAGGTTTCGAAGGGCTGGGGAATTGTGCCCTTTCGCGAGAATTACTTCGCCTCAACATTTGCCATTTCTTTCTTGTCGCGGATGGCTTGTTTGGGCTCGCCCGAGCAGTTGCCGGTTGGACAAACGGCCATTGCGGAGCAAATCGTGCAGATTCCGTACGCCGATCAGTTTGAATTGCTCGTACGATACGAGCAACCGTATAACTTTTCGGTCGAATTCACGATCGAGGTAGAGCAAGGCGGACGCGTGGTCGCAACCTATCCTTGCGGACGTCTGAGCGACACAAAGATCTGGCCCCTAAACGGTCATAAGCGCAAACCGATGGAACGTTTTTGGTGGGGGGGCACCGACAACATTGTCTGGCAGCATCCCGGCGTGGTGCGATTGAACGCGGGCAAGGCAGTGTTGCGGCTAAAGGCGTCGCAGCAGTTAGATGGGAAAAAGTTGCGCCTCAATGCGGCCAGGCGGAATATTGACGTTGTAGTGTTAACCAACGATCGCGTGGGAATGGCAACACAAAAATCCAAGGCCCGCTATCTGGAAATGGACGGTTGGCTGGTGCAGGACGGCGATCTCTTCGTGAAGTTCACCAACCCGGCCAACGCCCCGGGCCCCTGTATGCCGATCGTCGAAGGGATGCCAAGCGGCCAGCATTCACCGTATTATATTCACGTGAGAGACTGGCCAAGGACGCGAGTGCTGCGCAGCGGACGGCTGGTTGATGCGACCGCTTACACTAACGAGGGTCCGCGAAGCCGAGCGGTAAATTCACGAATGATCGCTCCAGTTCTGGACATCGGGAAGTACACTCAGCCAAAGGACCCAGCTAAACCAAAGGGAGGATCACAGGTCGTGATTCCCGATAGTGAATACCTACAACCCGGGCAATCTTCAGGTTGGGTGCCGATGGGACAGGTGCTCGACGCATTACACAATTTGAAGTGGGCTCCGCGCGCCATCTACAAGGAGGCGTCCGACAAGGAAATTAGTCTACGATTGCAGTTTGCGATTCCTGATGGCCGTGGAGGGTTGAAGCCGATCAAGGATATCACGGTCAAGGGACCCCCACCTCGTAACGGAGGGGCTCCTTATTCTCCGATCGTATTTGAAATCCCAGGCAACATTGCTCCGAATGCTGACGTGACAACGGCACTAAAGGAGCGTTTCTGGTTACCGAAGATTCGGACCCAGAAGGAAGCCGTTGACTGGTTGCTGGGCGAGGTCCGCAAGTTTCCGAATGTTGGCCCAACCCCCAAGCGGTTCCTGCTTTATAACATTCTCGGCTTTGGTGGTCGTAGTTTCGATGACCCCGCCACCAAACAACTGGCCCTGGCCTTGGGAGACAATACTTGGGTGGGCGGAACCGGACAGAAACGCGATCTCGTCGCGCACTGGCGAGACCCCAATCCGGTGTCGATCAAGAAACGAGAAACATCACGTACAGGCGGATTTAAAGATCTGCTGGTGGTCAGTTATGGTGATGAGATTCACTTGCCATCTGATCCGGTGACTGACGAGGAATTTGCCGCCTGGCTTAAGCAGCGTGGGGTCAAGTACAGCGGAGCCGTAAAGTTTACTAAAAAAAAGGGACAGCCACTTTATTACTATTCTCAGATTTGCTCGAAAGAAAAAGGTGGACGACGCTTTGCGACGGGCACGGCTTATTACAAAAGCAAGGGCGTCCGGACTGGGGCGAACTACTCGCCACATTCCAATTATCTGGTCAACGAACTGGACTATATCCGCACGTTCAAGCTCCGAGCAATGAGCCTGCCATGGAGCGAGGACTACGTTTGGCAGATTCCGGAATTCAGCGTACAGGCGATGGGCTATCTGACTTCAGGTCTGCGCGCCGGCGCGAAATACGATAATTTGCCGATTCACATGTACGTCATGCCGCATTCCCCGGGAAACACGCCGCGCGATTTTCGGCTATCCTACTATACGGCCATCGCGCACGGGGCAAAACACATCGATTACTTCTGCGCGTCTCCGTTGGCAACCGGAGCCACTGAAAACTATATCGCAACCGATGATCTGGACATGTGGCGACAGGTGCATGCCTGCAGCCATGAGGCGGGAATTTTCGAGGATTACATCGTGGAGGGCAAAGTACGGCAGGCAAAAGTCGGCCTGCTACTCTCCAGTGTCGATGACATAATGACCGGAGTATCCAACTCCACTCTGGCTATGCACAACAACGAACGAAAAGCGCTATATTACGCACTTCGGCACAGCGAGATACCTGTCGATTTCTTAAGTGAAGACGACGTGATTGAAGGCCGAGCAAACAGCTATCTTCTTATATACGTCACGCAACAGTGGTTGCACACGAAAGCCGTCGGTGCACTAAGGAAATGGATCGAGTCTGGGGGCACACTGGTGGCGATGGTCGGCGGTGGTTTTAAGGATGAATTCAACCGACCTAACCCGAAAGCAGGTGAGTTGTACGGCGTCAAGTCAGGGCAACTCACGACCGATCCGCAACTGGTCTCGAAGTATCTACTGGAAGCGAACCGGCCGTTTCTAACCAAGCAGGACTTGCCCCTTTACGAGCCGATTGATTACGTATCTTGGACAAGCGATGCGGTCGGTACAGACAGTCCATTCATCGGCCGCGTTCGCGATGTCCCGGTTATCGTTTGGAAACAGACCCTCTCTCCCTCTGACGGCACGGTCATGGGATGGTACAGGAACGGCCAACCCGCGGTCATTGCAAAGTCACACGGAAAGGGCCGTGCGTATCTATTTGGCTTTCTGCCCGGACAGGCGTATCTAAAGAGTGGCCTACCAATCGCACCTCCCGACCGAGGCTCAACTGATGACTCCAACGCACATTTTCTCCCGACCACGATGGATATCAACTTGCGGTCCAGAATCGTCAACGATTTCCTGCCTACTACAGTCCTACATCCAGTGGAATGCGACTCGCCGCTTGTGGAAACCACATGCATCGATACCATCAAGCCCAAGAAACGTCTGGCGGTACCCATGATGAATTACTCTGGAAAGAAAATAAACATGCTCACGTTGAAGATCAATGGCATCAAGAAGGCGAGTTCGGTCAGGAGCGTGAAACAGGGAAAACTCAAAGCCACCTTTGCTGATAATCACATGACAGTTACACTCCCTCTATACATTGCCGACATGTTGTTGATTGACCTATAAACCCAATCTCACCCGGAGTTCAGTCCTTGAGCAGGCGTGGTTGGAGGCGGAGTATCCTGTTAACAAGTGACCACGAAAAAAGTCCAATTGACCAACACGGAAGTTTACCTGAAACTGACCCCCACGCGCGAGTGGCGGAATTGGTAGACGCGCTGGATTCAGGTTTTCATTTTCACATTTAATCAGGTTCGATGATGTCTGCTTTTTCGGGAGATACTCATAATACGTCGACAGGTGTGCGTATATAAAAGTGGCACAAAAAGTGGCCCAAGGGGCCGGGGGGGGCGTGTCTGCCATTTGATCCGACCAGAACCATGACGCATTAGAGCAGATTGATTGTTTTTGTAATAGGCGGGTTAACGGCTTGGATCGTAATTGCCGCTTCCCCCGCAGTCTTGCCCCCGTCCGATATGACGGTATAGTGGCGGCAATGAAACACACCTTGGTAGCTTTGTTGGCGTTGTGTCTGTGTCTGCCTTTGGCGGGGGCGGATGAGTTTGCTCAGCTTCATTCATTACTCAAGCCCCAGCCCGGCGAATCTCGCTGGATGGAAATCGACTGGCATCCGCGCGTGTGGGAGGCGCGGAGCAAGGCGGCGGCAGAGGGCAAACCGCTCTTTTTCATGGCTGGCAGCGGCGGTGCACCCGCTGCTGGCTGTTGAACAGCCGGCCGTGGTGTGAGCCGTGGGCTCACCTTCTGGAACGATGAGACCATTCGCCTTATTCGAGAAAACTTTATCGCTGTATCCATACCCACGTGGGTCGCCAGAGCACAGGGACCGGAGGGTGACTTCCTACGCCAAGCGGGCATCAACAAGCGCTGGGTAACTTCCAGCGGTTACATGCACTGCGTGTCCGCTAGCGGCAAGTTCCTAGGTGGTCGTCCATGCGACGCAGTGCTGGAGAAATTTAACGAACTACCTGCGTCCGAGCGCAAACCAGGCGCATTGACTTTCGAGCAGTTAAATAATACCGAGCAACTCATTCCCGCGCCGCCGGAAGGCGGACTGGTGTTGCGCGTACACGCCCGTTTCCTCGCGCGCGCTGGTGATGGCCAACTGCGCCACGCACAAACCACCGACTTCCCACTCATGCTTACCAAGGCCACCGTGTTGCACTCTTGGAATCTCTTTCTGCAACCCAACACTGAGTACATGTGGCTGACCCGCAATGAATGGCGTGCGATGGTGCCGACCAATCCTGCAGAAGGCCAAAAGCTAAAAGTTAACCCTGCCATCGCTATGCGCATGGCACGCTTTCATTTAACCCCTCGGCGCGCCACCACCAGCGAGGGCGGCATTATTCATCCCAAGCGCGTCAAGGAAGCCCAACTCAAACTGAAGGTCGAGTCTGTCACACCGCATAAAATCCAAATGAAACTTGAGGGTCGCGTACACTGGGGCAGCGACTTCGAGCCCGATAAGGCGATCACCCCCAACGGTCCGCTCGCTCAAGGCTACGCGACACCCATCGATGGCCGCTTGGAGTACGACAGGACAAAGCGTGCCTTCACCCGTTTCGATATCGTGGCCCTAGGTGAAACGTGGGGCCGCTGGGGCGATGCCAACGGCAAAAGCATGTACGTCGAGCGTCCGGGGCGTAGCCCTTTCGGCTTTGCCTTTGAACTGGCCACCGGCGGCATTCCCACCGACCGTATTCCTCCCGGCGGCAACGGCCGCTACGTCACAGGCCGTACGGGCTATTTTGGGCTTGTTCCTAAGTAACCGCCACACCCCCTCGAATCCTAGCCGCATCAGTCCTTGAGCAGGCGTGGCGGGAGGCGTAGGGTGTGGGGCGTGAAGCAGATTCTCTTGATATGTTCGGTGGTGGCGTTGGTGGGGGGATGTGCCTCGACACCGAAAATCATTCCCAACAAAGCTGATGCCAAGGAAGATGTTGATTGGCGGGTGTATCTCGGAGGCAAGGAGCGCAACTTGTATTCTTCGTTGAAGCAGATTAACCGTGACAACGTGACCAAGCTGGAGGTTGCCTGGACCTTTGAAACAGGAGACCAAGCTGAGTACCAGGCAAACAACTTGATCGTCGGTGGGTTGCTCTATACACCGACTCCGTCGCGCAAGGTTGTGGCGCTGAACGCAGCGACCGGCGAGGTGAGCTGGACTTGGGATCCGGCCAAGGACGGCCCGGGTGCAGGGCGTGCCCGACAGCGGGGCTTGGTCTATTGGGAGAATGAGGAGGGAGGCGAGCGTCGCTTGTTGACGGGGGTAGCCGGGATGCTTTTTGCCTTGGACGCGGTGACCGGCGAGGTGATCAAGGACTTTGGAAAAGAAGGTTCGATCAAGCTCGGTTCTGGATTGAACACGCCTGGTGTGGTGTACAAGGACCTCGTGATCGTCGGTGGCGTGGGAGGCAAGGGTGCTGTGCGTGCCTACGACGTTCGCACGGGTGCCCAGCGTTGGATCTTTCATCTGATTCCACGTCCCGGCGAAGTGGGCTACGACACCTGGCCCAAGAATGCCTACAAAACCGCCACCGGTCTGATGCCCTGGTGCGGCCAGTCGCTCGATGAAAAGCGTGGCATCGTCTACGTGGCAACCAAGACCGCGGAACCTGATTTTTATGGAGGTCGGCGGCACGGGGCAAACCTGTTTGCCAACTCCGTACTTGCCTTGGACGCAGCAACCGGGAAACGCATTTGGCACTTTCAGATCGTGCACCATGACCTGTTGGACAAAGACCTGCCTTGTCCGCCGGTATTGCTGACTGTCACACACAAGGGAAAAAAGGTCGATGCAGTGGCCCAGGGAACAAAGCACGGCCTGTTGTTCGTCTTCAATCGAGAAACCGGTGAACCACTCTGGCCAATCGAGGAACGCCCGGTTCCCGCCTCTGAACTGGAGGGCGAAAAGGCCTGGCCGACACAACCTTTCCCGACCAAGCCCCCACCGCTGATGCGCCAGAAATACACCGAGACGGATGCCTCCAATATTTCCCCAAAGACCCTCCAGCTTACTTTGGATCGCATCAAGGCCTCGCCTAACTTTGGACCCTTTCCAGCCCCTGGCTTGAATGAAACGGTTATGTTTCCTGGTTTCGATGGGGGTATGGAATGGGGCGGCGGAGCCGCCGACCCGGATGGCATCTACTACGTCAACGTCAACGAAATGCCCTGGTTACTGCAGATGATCGAGACGCGCAAAGTCGACGGCTCCGAGTTGGTCCGCGGCGAGCGAGACTATAAGATCTTTTGCGGAGCCTGCCATGGGTTGGACCGCAAGGGGAATAAACAGGCGGGCTTTCCGCCTTTGTTGGGTATCGGTGACCGGAAGACCCGGGCCGAAATTGAGCTGATTACCCGGCAAGGCGGAGGACGCATGCCAGGCTACGCGACAATGCCGGAAGCCAAGCGATCCGCCATCCTAGATTACGTATTGAACTACAAACCGCCCAGCCCCTCCCGATCGGAACCGGGAGCGCCTGCCCCGAAAGTGACCGACAAACAACCACCGGCCTACGCCTTCGGAGGCTTCCGCCGCTGGTTGGACGACGAAGGGTACCCCGCCATCAAACCGCCTTGGGGCACCCTGAACGCTGTGGACCTCAACACGGGCAAAATCAAATGGAAGGTAGTTTTGGGTGAGTACCCCGAGTTGACTGCACGAGGCATACCGCCGACGGGGACTGAAAATTACGGTGGCCCCTTGGTGACTGCGTCCGGCTTGATCTTCATCGGGGCGACCGCGGACGAGAGCTTCCGTGTCTTCGACAAGGAGAACGGTAAAACACTCTTTAAGGCCAAGTTGCCGTTTAGTGGCACCGCAACCCCGAGCACCTACATGGTGAAGGGCCGGCAATATGTGGTTATCTCCGCCGGAGGTGGAAAATCCGGACGTCCCAGAGGAGGCCACTTGGTGGCCTTTGCGTTGCCGGAGTGATTATTCGCAGAAAGGATCAGGGCCGTTCTCCCTGATCTTCTTGCTCTACACTTCTGCCAATTCAATAATCTTTGATTCTATCAACATCCCCCCGCTAATACGCACCACTCGTTCACCACGCGCTGCACAACCTTACCGCTGACAGGCTTCTTCCGGTTGGCCACCCTTGCAAGCTCCCGCATCTCCTCGCGCAGACTCTCCATCTAGAGTTGCCTAGTTCGTGATTTCGGTGTAATTGAACTGCCGTAAGGACGCGCGAGTGGCGGAATTGGTAGACGCGCTGGATTTAGGTTCCAGTCTCGCAAGGGGTGGAGGTTCGAGTCCTCTCTCGCGTACCACTTTCTATTTGATTCCAAAGATGCCGAGATCTTTTTTCAACCCACGAATGCGCTCATCATAGCGAAGACGTTGTCGAGCTTGTTGCAGTGAGGGGCCGTCGCTGGGCAGGAAGTGATCGAAAAGAAATTCGCGCGTGGAGTGGTTCACACCTACTATATTGTCCACGCCACCACGTTCCATAGAAACCCGGTAAAGACGCGGTGGTTGCTCAGCCCCTTCAACATTGACCCGCAATACGAAGACAGTCTTGCCGGTTTGGCGACTGATGAAAAGCGCCTCCAGCAAGGTATCATGCAGCGCAAAATTGTCGCGGTTCAAATCCTCAAACCATGCGTTTAGCACGGCGGATTCGGTGGACTTTCCTTTTGAAGAATTTGTGGACCCACAACCCACGATAAGCGCCAGGGAGGAGAGAAGAATTAACAATCGGAACATGCCCATTTCTAACCGCTACCATGAAAGCAGGCAAGCCAACGCGACTTCATTTTGGCTCAGGCTCTTTTCTCAAGCAACGCTGCAACGCCATCACTGCCATTGCGGTACCATACTGACGGTGGTAATCGTAGAGCGGATAGTCCCACCAGTCTCCTTCTTTCTCCTGCAATTTCATGAGCGTGGCGGCAAGATGATCCTGCAAGCGCGGCCGGTCTTTCTCCGGCACATGCTCCAGCAGCAGGCCGGCATAATAGTGGCCATAATAATAAAAGTAGCCGGCAATCTGGAACCATGCCTCATGTGGGACCGGACGTTTGCGTCCTATGCCAAGCCATTCGTTGCGCGCAAACAAACGGTCCAACCACGTAATAATCACCTGATCAGTAATTTTTTTATCGCCCCACAATCGCAGAGCAACATTGCCTGCCTGAGAACGCCCCAAGCTGCCGGCTGGCCGGTTGATACCTCGTCGAGGCTTGTACTGCAGATATTCTCCGTACAGAAAACTGCCATCAGGTAAATGCTGCCGCTTGAGGGCGGCCAACGCGCGCTTTACCAGATGTTTCGGCGGTTCAATACCCGCAGCCTTCGCCTCGTGAAAGGCCACCAACACAGTAGCATTCACAAACGAAATGGAACTACTGGCAGGCTTCTTTGTGCCCACGCGGAAATCATAATAGCCCCAACCGCCATCGACTGACTCATAACGATCAAGCCGATCAAACTGTTGCTGAATCACCGCCTCGATACGCTTCACTTTGTCGGTTTCCTTCGCTTCCATAGCACGCGCACGTAGTCGTACCAGTGCCTGCAACCCATAGCCATGTGCCCACACGTTGTACATCGCATCAGCCGTGGCCCGGCGCAATTTAGGTAAGTTCTCCAGAAGGTATTTTTCGCTGTCAGCAATTGACGCGCGCGCGCGCGGATGATCACCGCCGGCCTCGATCATCGCCGAAGTACACAACGCCGTCACAGCCAACCGAAACGCATAGTGGCTCTGGAATGTGGGTGCGTAGATATTCAGCCCCTTGGTATTGCGCGGCGAACCCCAGGAACCGTTCTTGTTCTGGTTGCCCTGCAGAAAATAAATACCGCGCTCAATGGATTTCTCCACCACCGGATTGCCCGGCGGCTTCACATCCGGCAGGCGGGGCAACTTGGAATAATCCGGCTCCTTATCTGCCGCGCCCACCGACCATACCAGTATTAGGCAAAAACTAAGGCAGGAATACTTCATCGCCTTCGGTGAGTCCTTTTGTGATTTCTGTTTTACCATTGTGAGAGTTCCCAATCTTCACAATCTTTTCTGTCGCGGCACTTTTGACTCCCTTCACTTTCACGAACATTTTACCAGCAGCATTTTGATGCAGTGCCTTGCTCGGGACAGTAATTGCTTTCTTGTTTTCGTACACTTCAAGCTTCACGGCGCATCCCATGCCGGGCATAAGGTATCCTTTATCAGCAATCTCCGTGCTGAGGGTAAGAGCGTACTGACCGGGTGCTGTAGGCACCTTGGATACTCTCGTCACCTTCACGGCAACTCGATGGCCCTGCTCGGCGGTGGGTGTAGCCCAACCGGTGATTCCAGATTCCACCTTGCGCAGATCTTTCTCCATTACCAAACCTTGGATCCGAAGTGGACGAATCTCGACCACAGTCATGAATACTTCGCCAAAAGTCAGTTTGCCATTCTTGCGTAGCTTGGGTTTGACCAGTTTCTGACCCGTCCATACGCCATCGGCGAATTTACCGTAATACACCACCCCATTGGCTGGTGCGCGCACGGTCATTTTTTTTAGGTCTCCCTCCAGCTTGGCGTGCGCTTCTTCAGCACGTTTCAGGTCGATGGTTTGCCGGCGCAAGCCCAATTTGAGTTTGGTCAGCTTCTCCTCGTGAGTGTCGTTGGACTTTCCGGTGTCAATCCGATTTCTGGTGAGCGCGTCCTTCATGTCCTCGTACTGTCGCGGCAGGGAAAACATCAGCGTGGCTTCAGTGGTATTGCGTGAGCGCTCCAGATAATGCAATGAGCGGTCCACCGAGTGCTGCGCGCGCTTGATGATGATCTCCTCGGTTTCCTCCGTTATATCATCGGCCTCATACATTTTCTTGAGCTGCTTGAGCTCCTCCTGAACATAGGAAAGGGAATTCTCCGAACTCGTCAGGGAAAACTTCGCGGACTTTTCGTTGAACGCCTTGATCTTTTGCTCATAGCGCTTGAAATCCACCTCCAGACGAGCCAGCGCGCGTGATGCTGCGGCTTTATCCATGGAAGCGCTGTTGACGGCAAAATCATACTCAACCTTAGCCACAGCCATATCCAGCTTGGCTACTTCCAGGGCGAGTTGGCTGTCAGCAATCTTCTTCTCAAGCTTGTCGGTCTTCAGGTTTACCAGTACGTCCTTGGCCGAAACTTGGGTGCCATGGGCCACGGCATCGCGCGCCACGGTGAGATCTGCCCAAGCCTCGGGCCGCAGTTTGATGGGATGAGACTTGGCCGCAGCAAAGGTGCCCTTAAAATCCACTGTGATACGGAAAGGCGCCGCCTTGACTTTGTACGTGCCACTCTTGGTGGCATTCGCATCCGCCGCCTGCAGGCCTAGCGACAACAAGATTGGACTCAGGAACAAAAGGATGCGTTTCATGCGCGAGATTCCTAAAGGGAGCCGTCGGGTTTGGCAAGGCACGAATGGGAGCCAACCGCAGCTGCCTTTTACCAGTAGTACCAGCGTGACCGACGCACCACCTGCCGTGAGAGTTCTTGAGCCGGAGTGGCGGGAGGCGTAGGGTGGCCGCATCATGGCTGACGAAAAGAAACCTGAAACGCATCCTTCAAAGACTGCCACAGATCCCAAGCCCGTCGAGGAAATGACCGAGGAAGAGCAAATGGAGGCCTACGAGGAATCCCTCAAGGACACGGACTGGGGCCACCAGCCATGCTAAGACATGGGGCAAAGCAGTAGCCTATCTCTTCAGTCGTAGGGGTTATCACCCAAAGGCTTCGCGCATCATAGCCACACTCTTGGGCACAGCGCTCTTGGCGTCTTCTTTTCCCTCAAACTCAATGGAAACGTAGCCACGGTAGTTTACCTTGCTCAAAATACCGGCAATGCGCTTGTAGTCCAGATCCAGCGTGTACCATTTCCCTCCCCCATAGTAGGTCTTGGCCTGCACAAATGTGGTGCGTGAGGCAATCATCTCCAGTTTCTTGTAAGGGTCCTCAAGAAAATTACCGGTATCCATAAGGACGCCCAGCCACGGAGAGGGAATAGCCTTGGCAATGCGCAGCAATCCCTCAGGAGTGCGCGCCAGGCCCCAGTGGTTTTCGAGTGCCATGTGTACCCCCAGTTTCTCGGCAGCAGGCAAACATTTCTCAATGGATTCAATGCACCACTTGAAGCCCTCATCCTCCGTGTGTCCGGGCAGGACCGGCTCAATACCGCGATTGGCCATGAGATGGTCAAAGTTTTTGCTGGTGCCCCAGCGGCCGGTGTTGAGCCGAATACACGGAATGCCCAATTCATGCGCCAGCTCCATGCAATGGATGGTGTGGTCAATATTGCGCTGACGCTTCGCCTTGTCCGGACTCACAAAACCCTGATGGATGGACAGACCAACCAAGCCCACCCCATTTAGGAATGCATGCCGTTTAAGTTTACGCAGGTAATCCGGTTTTTCATTGGCCATTTGCATGTGCAGCACATCCACGCCTTCAACTCCCAGATCAGCCG
>CBFHWX010000004.1:0-52080 GCA_965659445.1 Limisphaerales bacterium
ATAGCTGAAGAGGAAATGGGCGAGTACATTAATGAAGTGCTCGTGCCCATGGAAAAGGTGGTGGAAGTTCGTGGAGGTAAAAAGACAGTGACTCAACGCAAATTATATCCCGGCTACATTTTTATTGATATGCAGCTATATGATGAAGAGCAGCGCCTGCTTGCTCAGCCGTGGGATTTTATTCGCAACACGCAGGGCATCATTGGTTTCCTTGGGGGCGAACGACCGATTGCTACGCCAATGACAGAGATTGAAGATATCAAGGCCCAGGTGGCTGATTCGGAAGAAACCGAGAAGCCCAAGGTGAATTTTGAGATGGGCGAGGAAGTGAAGATCAACGACGGTCCGTTCCAGAGCTATACCGGCGCGGTGGAAGCGATCGATGCTGAGAGTGGCAAACTCAAGGTGAACATCGATATTTTCGGCCGGAGTACTCCGGTGGAGTTGGAATACTGGCAGGTGGAAAAACAGTAATCCCCACGGGGAAAATACATAATGGCGAAAAAAGAAATTGGACAAATCAAGTTGCAGATTCCCGGTGGCGATGCCAAGCCGGCGCCGCCTGTGGGCCCCGCGCTCGGCCAGATGGGCGTGCCCATCATGCCATTTTGTAAAGAATTCAACGCCAAGACGCAGGACATGGCCGGCACCATAATCCCGGTAGTGATCACTGTGTATCAGGATAAATCCTTCACTTTTATTCTGAAGTCGCCGCCCGCAGCTGAGTTGCTCAAGAAAGCTGCTGGTATTGCCGCTGGTTCAGGCGAGCCAAATAAGGAAAAAGTGGGTCGCGTGACCCATGCTCAGCTGCTCGAGATTGTGGCTCGGAAAAAAGAAGATCTGAATGCGCACGACCCAGAGATGGCTGCGCGTATCATTGCTGGAACCGCTCGAAGTATGGGTATTGAAGTGGTTAAATGATTATTGAACCTAAACCGCGGGAGGGCGAAGTCCGTTTGCACCGCAAACCATAATGGCGAGTAAACGATACAAAAAAGCACTGGAAACTACTAATGGTGAGGAGATATATCCTTTACCTGATGCATTCGAAATAATGGCGGGTTTCCCCAAGGCTAAATTCGACGAATCTGTAGAGGTTGCCTTTCGACTGGGAGTGGATCCAAAGCACTCTGAACAGATGGTTCGTGGCACCGTGTCACTGCCGCACGGTAGCGGCAAGCAGGTGACCGTGGTGGCCTTCGTGGCCGACGGCCCGATCGCTGATGCCGCGCGTGCCGCGGGAGCCGAGCATGTGGGCTTGAAGGAGATTATTGAAAAAGTCGAAGGCGGCTGGACGAACTTTGATGTGGCAGTAGCAACTCCGGAAGCCATGAAGCAGGGGGTGGCCAAACTGGGTCGTCAATTGGGTCCACGTGGGCTGATGCCCACGCCCAAGGCTGGCACAGTGACTGAGGATCTGGCCAAGACGATTACGGAGGTGAAGGGCGGTCGTGTGGAATTTAAAGTGGATAAAACCGCAAATCTCCATGTGCAGGTCGGCAAATCGAGTTTCACACAGGAGCAACTTGTTGAAAACACCGCCGCGGTTGTAAGTGCTGTACTTAAAGCTAGGCCGGATACAATCAAGGGCACTTATATGTTATCTGCCTCCGTCTCCGCCACCATGAGTCCGAGCGTGAAATTGGATGTGAAGGAACTAGCGAAACTAGCTTAAGGGAGATCGAACCATGCGAGCAGAAAAACAATTTCTAACTGACGAATACATCGAATGGATCAATGCCTCCCCGTTCTTTATTGTCACAGAGTACACGGGCGTCAGTGTGGCGCATTTTGAGGAGTTACGCACTCAGTTGCGCGCTGTTGGCGCTGAGATCCACGTGGTGAAAAACTCCGTTTTCCATGCAGCCGCCAAAGAGGCGGGCGTGGTTGATCTCAAAGGCTCGTTGGCTGGGCAGGTAGCGGTGGTCTTTGGTGAATCCGATATCTCTGCTGCGGCCAAGGCGGTTAAGGATGCCAAGAAGCCGAGGATATGTTTTGGTTACATGGGCGAGGAACGCCTTGAGGAAGAAGCCGTGCTTCGCCTTGCAGATCTTCCGTCGCTGGATGTGCTGCGAGGGCAATTACTGGGAGTGATCCAGGCGCCGGCCACACAGTTGGCGCGCGTGATCAACACGCCGGCCTCCATGCTGGCTCGCGCGTTGCAGGCTAAGATTGAGAAAGACAATTAACGAACAATAGAATTTTGCCGGGCCAGGTGGCCATGGTGATTATGAACCCAATAGTAAATCGTCGGGGCGCGGGCGGCGCACTGAAATTCTTCCAGCCGGGAGGGCGACGAGACTACCAACAACAGAAAGAATAAGACAATGGCAGATCTGGATAAAATTGTGGATGAACTGAGCGAGCTGAGCGTTATCGAGGCAGCTGACTTGGTAAAAAAACTTGAGGACAAATGGGACGTGAGCGCGGCAGCTCCAGCGGCAGCGGTGGCTGTTGCGGCCCCGGGCGGCGGCGAGGCTGCGGAAGAGCAGGACTCCTTTGACGTGATTCTTGTGGGCGACGGCGGAAAGAAGATCGATTGCATCAAGGCTGTGCGCGCCATCAAGAGTGAGTTGGGACTGAAGGAAGCCAAGGAGCTTGTGGAAAGCGCTCCAACTCCCCTGCTTGAGGGTGTGAGCAAGGAAGAGGCTGAAGAGACGCAGAAAAAGCTTGAGGCGGCAGGCGCGAAGGTAGAGCTCAAGTAACCGGTTTTGTAACTGGCACCGGTGGTAGCGCGTATACTACCGTCGGCAGCCCCGTTTTAATCGGCGGGACGAAAAATAACACGAGTGGTTTGAGGATCGCTCCTTTACAGCAGAGTAGAAAATTATTACGGGATCGAGAGAGCCCGAAAACGGGAAAACCCACCGGCGAAGGCTGGCAAAAGTCAAAAATAGGCGATATGGCAACGAGTATTACTGAGCGGATCAACTTCAGCAAAATCAATGAGGTCATCGATTTCCCTAACCTGATTGATATTCAGAGCAGATCCTACATTGATTTCCTACAAATGGGGGTCGACAAAGCAAAGCGCACGGACGGCGGACTTCAGGCGGTCTTTAAGGATGTGTTTCCCATCGAGAGCTATGATGGGAGTATTGTTCTGGATTTTTATAGTTATGATATCAAGCCACCCAAGCAAACCTGGCTGGATTCGCTTGAGGATGGTGGCACGTACGGCGCCGCGCTTTATGTGACGTTCCAACTCAAGGAAGGCAAGAGCGTCAAGGAAGAGGAAGTATTTATGGGCGAGATGCCGCTGATGACGCCGCAGGGTAGCTTTGTAATCAATGGCGCCGAGCGCGTGATTGTAAGTCAGCTGCACCGTTCGCCTGGTTTGGCTTTTGAAAAGAGCATCCATGCCAACGGAAAAACGCTGCATTCTTACCGCATTATTCCCGATCGCGGTTCTTGGTTTGAGGCGCAGTTTGATACCAACGACCTGCTGTATGTTTATCTCGATCGCAAGAAGCGCCGTCGCAAGTTTCTCATCACAACCCTGTTCCGCGCCTTGGGATTCCTCAAGGATGATGGCTCCAAGGGCACTGACCAGGAAATCCTCGATATGTTTTACAACATTGAGGAGCTGACGCTGAAGTCGGTTGGAAACCGGGATAATCTTGCCGACCTCGTGCTGGTGGAAGACGCCGTGGACGAGGAGAGGGACGTGATCGTGGCGCGTGCATTTGAGCCACTCTCCAAGGCAGTGCTCAGGCAGCTTGCTGCGGTGGGCCTGAAGAAAATCAGAGTGGTGGATATTTCTGTTGACGAGGGTCTTATCATCAAATGCATGAAGAAAGATCCTGCTCACAATGAGGAGGAAGGCTTGAAGGAAATTTATAGCCGTCTGCGCCCAGGCGATCCGCCAACAGTGGCCAACTCCCGTGCGTTGCTGAAGCGTCTTTTTTTCGACCCGAAGCGTTACGATCTCGGTCGTGTGGGCCGCTACAAAATTTGTCAGAAACTTGGTTTTCAGGATCCGGATGATTCCCGTGTGTTGACCAAGAAGGATCTTGCTGAAGCTACGCGTTACCTCCTGAAGCTCAAGCTGGGTGAGGGTGTGCTCGATGATATTGATCACCTTGGTTCCCGCCGCGTTCGTACTGTGGGAGAGTTGCTCTCCAACCAATGCCGCGTCGGCCTAGCTCGAACAGAGCGTTTGGTGAAGGAGCGTATGACGCTTTTCGACCGAGAAAACGACAATATGACACCGGCCAAGCTTGTGAACCCGAAGGCACTCAGCGCGGTGATCCGCGACTTCTTCGGTCGCAGCCAGCTTAGCCAATTCATGGACCAGATCAATCCGTTGGCGGAAACAACCCACAAACGTCGCCTATCGGCTCTGGGCCCTGGAGGGTTGTCGCGTGAGCGCGCGGGATTTGAAGTACGTGATGTACACCCCTCCCACTATGGCCGCATTTGTCCTGTGGAAACTCCGGAAGGTCCGAACATCGGCCTGATCGCCTCGCTCGCGACCTTTGCACGGGTGAACGATTTCGGCTTCATTGAGACCCCCTACCGTAAGGTGGTCAAGGGCCGTGTGACAACAGAGATCGATTACCTGACGGCGGATAGAGAGGAAAATTACACGGTGGCTCAAGCCAACGCACTGATCAATGACAAGGGTGTGTTTCAAACCGAGTATGTGACCTGCCGATGCAAAGGCGACTTTATTGACGCTGTGCCAAAGGATGTGCATTACATGGACGTAAGTCCGAAACAGCTTGTATCCGTGGCTGCTGCGATCATTCCATTCTTGGAACATGACGATGCGAACCGAGCGCTCATGGGCTCGAATATGCAGCGTCAGGCCGTGCCGTTGTTGGTTAGTGAGGCACCGTTAGTTGCGACGGGCATGGAACGCCGCTTGGCGGAAGATTCCTGCGCGGTGATGAAATCTGAAGCGAGCGGCAAAGTAGCCTCCGTGACCGGCGACCGTATCGTAATAACGAAGGACGGTGAGATGCCTGAGGGTAAGCGCAAGTTTAAGCACGATCCTGAGGCGGGCATGTGGGTTTATACTCTTCGCAAGTTCATGCGATCCAACGCCTCGACCTGCATAAACCAGAAATCTCTGGTGAATAGCGGAGATGTGGTAAGGGCCGGGCAAGTGATAGCCGACGGCCCAAGCACAGACAAGGGTGAGCTTGCGCTGGGCAAGAATGTGCTTTGCGCGTTCATGCCTTGGAATGGGTATAACTTTGAGGACGCTATCGCAATCTCACGACGGATTGTTAAGGATGATGTCTTCACCTCTATTCATGTGTCCGAGTACGAGGTCGCCGCGCGAGATACAAAGCTCGGACCAGAGGAAATTACGCGCGATATTCCTAATGTAGGCGAGGAATCTCTGGCGGACCTCGGTCCGGACGGTGTGATTCGCGTGGGCGCGGAAGTAAAGCCCGGCGATATCCTCGTGGGTAAAATTACTCCGAAAAGTGAGACCGAACTGGCTCCCGAAGAACGCCTGCTGCGCGCCATCTTTGGTGAAAAGGCGGCGGATGTGAAGGATACTTCGCTCAAGGTGCCGAGTGGGACGTACGGTATCGTAATGGACGTGAAAGTTTCCGCAAAGGAAGAAAAGCCTACCAGAGGAAGTTCTAAGAAAGGCGAGAAACAGGTTGCCGACGATTACAAGAAAAAGCTCGCTGATCTACACGAACAACTTACCGAAGCGCTCTCCAACATCCTACTGGGCGAGAAGATTCCGCTGGATGTCGTGAATAGTGAGACCGGCGAGATCATTATCCCGTCCAACCGTAAGATCACCAAGACACTGCTGCGCAAGCTGGCGGCGGTTTATGATCGCATTGAAATCGATCCGTCGCCGATACGCAATAAGATCAACGAAATTCTCGATGCCTTTCGTAAGCGCTTCGATGACATGCAGATGGCACATGACGATGAGTTGCAACGTGTCGAAGCGGGAGTCGATGTTGACCCCGGCTTGGTTAAGAACGTGAAGATTTACGTTGCCTCAAAGCGCAAGCTATCTGTGGGTGACAAGATGGCTGGCCGGCATGGTAACAAGGGTGTGGTGGCAAAAATTGTTCCCGAAGAAGACATGCCATATCTCAAAGACGGTACACCGGTGGACATTTGCTTGAATCCGTTGGGCGTGCCTAGCCGGATGAACGTGGGGCAGCTTTTGGAAACGCACTTGGGTTGGGCCGCAAAAATACTCGATCTGCACTTTGCAACACCGGTGTTTGATGGCATCAGCGAGAAGGATATCCGCGATTATCTCAACAAGGCGGAGCAGAAACAAAAAGATGCTAATGAACCAGTGCTCGTTGGCGAAAATGGAAAGGCCTATCTCTATGACGGCCAGACCGGCGAGCGTTTCGATCAGGAAATAGTGGTAGGTTATATTTATATGCTCAAGCTCGGCCACCTCGTGGCGGACAAAATTCACGCGCGCGCTGTCGGTCCGTATAGTTTGGTCACCCAGCAACCGCTGGGTGGCAAGGCGCAATATGGTGGCCAACGGTTCGGGGAGATGGAGGTGTGGGCCATGGAAGCCTATGGCGCCGCCTACACCCTGCAGGAACTGCTGACCGTGAAGTCGGACGACGTGCAAGGCCGTACCCGTATTTACGAGAGTATCGTGAAGGGCGACAACACGCTGGACGCCGGTATCCCGGAATCGTTCAACGTGCTCGTGAAGGAAATGGAATCACTCTGTCTTGAGGTGAAGGTTGGCTACTCTAATCCATCGACGGATCGAACCGAAACGGACGACACCCTCGCCGCTCTGGCCAGCTAATTGATTGATAACTCGAAAGGATTTTAAAAATGAACAGTACTAACGATTCAGCCCGAGAAATGCTTGGATTGGAACGTGTGAACCTCGTGGACTATGTGCAAGTCTCCGTCGCTTCACCGGAAACCGTCAAACGCTGGTCCAAGGGCGAGGTGAAAAACCCTGAGACCATCAACTATCGTACCTTCAAGCCGGAGAAAGGCGGCCTATTTTGCGAACGTATCTTCGGCCCGGTGAAGGACTGGGAATGCTCGTGTGGCAAATATAAGCGGATTAAATACAAGGGTGTGGTGTGCGATCGCTGCGGGGTGGAAGTCACATTAGCTCGCGTTCGCCGCGAGCGCATGGGTCACATTGACTTGTCTGTGCCCTGCTCTCACATTTGGTTCTTCAAGTGCATGCCTTCCCGTCTCGGCCTGATGCTGGACATGACCGGTCGCCATTTGGAGCGCGTTATTTACTACGAAGACTATCTCGTGATCGATCCGGGGGATACGCCGCTGGAGCTAAATCAACTTCTTACCGAGACTGAGATGCGTGAAGCTGTGGAAACCTACGGCCCGAATGAAACTAAGGAAGAAGGTGGCGCGTTCCTTGCCAAAATGGGAGCGGAAGCAGTGCGTGAAGCGCTGGAGCGGATTGATCTGGATAAGGGCATTGAGGAACTGCATGTGGCCATGACCAAGACACGCAGTAAGCAAATCCGAAAAAAACTTGCCAAGCGTATCAAGCTCTTCAACGGCTTCAAGGAAACCAATGCGCGCCCTGAGTGGCTGGTACTGTCAGTGTTGCCAGTGATCCCCCCCGACCTGCGGCCGCTCGTGCCGCTGGAAGGCGGACGGTTTGCGACGTCCGACCTGAATGATTTGTACCGGCGTGTGATCAATCGCAACAACCGTCTGAAAAATCTAATGTTGTTGAAAACCCCCGAAGTCATCATCCGCAATGAGAAGCGTATGTTGCAGGAGGCGGTGGATGCATTGTTCGATAATGGTCGCCATGGCCGCGCCGTGACCGGGGCGGGCAACCGTCCACTCAAGAGTTTGTCGGACATGCTCAAGGGTAAGGGCGGTCGTTTCCGCCAGAACCTGCTTGGCAAGCGCGTGGATTACTCCGGTCGCTCGGTGATCGTCATCGGTCCGGAGCTGAAGCTTAATCAATGCGGCCTGCCCAAGAAGATGGCGCTTGTGTTGTTCGAGCCGTTTATCATCCGGCGCCTCAAGGAACTCGGTTATGTGCACACGGTGCGCTCGGCTAAAAAACTGATTGAAAAACAAACACCCGAAGTGTGGGACGTTTTGGAAGAGGTCACCCAAGGGCATCCGGTATTACTCAACCGCGCTCCCACGCTGCACCGCCTTTCGGTGCAGGCTTTTGAGCCGGTGCTGATTGAAGGCGAGGCGATCCGTGTGCACCCGCTGGTTTGTACCGCGTATAATGCTGACTTTGATGGTGACCAGATGGCCGTGCACTTGCCGCTTTCGGTTGAGGCACAGATGGAAGCGCGCATGCTTATGCTTGCGCCTAACAACATTTACAGCCCGTCCAGCGGTAAGCCGGTTATGACCCCGACGCAGGATATCACATTAGGTTGCTTCTATCTCACGGCAAATCCGCGCCAGAAGCGTTCGAAAAAGGCCAAGAAGGATAAACGTACACCGTTGTTTGGCAGCATGGATGAGGTGTTTTTCGCTCTGGACGAGAAGGATATCGATCACCACACGAAGATTCGTTACGCCAATCCGGATCGCGGACGGGAAACGGTGTATGGTGACAGTGAGGCGGTTGTGATTGAAACCACTGCGGGTCGCGTCGTGTTCAGTGAAATTTGGCCTGAGGAACTAGGCTTTTCTAACTTTGAAGTTGCCAAGGGCAAGCTCGGCGAATTGATTGGCAATTCCTACAAGTATGCCGGTCAAAAGAAAACCGTGGTGACCCTTGATAAACTCAAGGAGCTCGGTTTCACAGAAGCGACTAAGGCAGGCGTTTCGATTGGGATCGATGACATGATCATTCCGCCCGAGAAAAACGAAGAAATCAAGACGGCTCACAAGCAAATTGAAGATGTGGAAAAGCAGTATCGGAAGGGTGTGATCACGCCAGGTGAGCGTTACAATAAGATCATCGATATTTGGACGAACGCGACGGATAAAATTTCCAACGTGATGCTCCAGACACTGGAAGAAAATCAGGGCAAGGACGAGTTTAACCCCGTCGCGCTCATGGTGGATTCCGGAGCGCGAGGTAATCGCCAACAGGTGCGACAGCTTGCCGGCGTACGCGGTTTGATGGCCAAGCCGAGCGGCGATATCATTGAGAAACCGATTCTATCAAACTTCCGCGAGGGACTGACCGTATTGGAGTACTTCATTTCCACGCATGGAGCACGCAAGGGTCTGGCGGATACCGCGCTCAAGACGGCCGACTCCGGCTACATGACCCGCAAGCTGGTGGACGTGGCCCAGGACGTAATCATTCGTGAAAACGATTGTGGCACGACCAACGGGATTTCACTTGAAGCGGTTTTTGAGGGAGAAGAGGAAGTCGTGCACTTAGCAACCCGCCTCGTAGGTCGTCACGCCTGTGATGATATCCTTAATCCGATCAACCCGGATGAGAAATTGGTGGAGGCCGGGAAGGAAATATTTGAGGTGGCCGCGCAGAAGATTGAGGATGTGGGCTTGGACAGGATAAAGGTGCGCTCGGTGCTCACCTGCGAGATTCGTAATGGTGTTTGCGCCAGTTGTTATGGTCGCAACCTTGCCACGAGCCAGCCAGCCCAGCACGGCGAGGCGGTGGGTATCATTGCCGCGCAGTCCATTGGCGAGCCAGGAACGCAGCTCACGATGCGCACCTTCCACATTGGCGGAACGGCTTCAGCAGTTTTCAAGGAACCGGAAATCAAAGCCAAAGAGGGTGGCGTGGTCAGGTATGAAGGTCTGCGTGTCGTGGACCTGAAGGATGGTAGTCACATTGTCCTGAACAAGAATGGCCGGGTATCGATCCACGATTCCAAGACTGATAAGGAACTTGAGGATTACGATATCCCGATTGGTGCCGTGATCTCCATCGCTGATGGCGACAAGGTGAGAAAGGGCGTAACCTTTGTGAGATGGGATCCATACAATGTGCCGATTCTGTCCGAAAAAGCCGGAAAGATTCGTTTCCACGACATTATTGCAGGAGTGACGATGGATGAGGAAGTAGATCCGACCACCGGTCAGGACTCGGTGGTGATCATTGAGCACAAGGAGGATTTGCATCCGCAAATCGTCGTGGAAGACAAAACTGGTCATGCAGTGGCAAACTATCCGATCCCATCCGGCGCCCATGTGCAGGTGGATGAGAATGACAAGATTGGCGCCGGTACGCTCCTCGCCAAGACGCCGCGCAAGACTTCCAAGACCAAGGATATCACCGGCGGTTTGCCACGAGTGTCCGAATTGTTTGAGGCGCGCCAACCGAAGGATGCTGCCGAGATTGCAAAGATTGATGGTGTGCTCGATTTCGGCTCCATTGTTCGCGGCAAGCGTCAGGTAATTGTTCGTGATGAGGAAACGGGTGATGAGGAGGAGCACCTCGTGGCAATTGGCAAGCATTGTATCGTCTTTAAGGGCGATCGAGTAAAGAAAGGTCAGCAGTTGACTGAGGGCCCGATCTTGCCGCACGACATCCTTGAGATTCTCGGAGCGCAGGAATTGCAAGCCTTTCTCGTGAACGAGGTTCAGGAAGTGTATCGACTACAAGGTGTGACGATCAGCGACAAGCATATCGAGATGATAGTGCGCCAAATGCTACGAAAGGTGCGCGTCACCGAGGCTGGTGATACCACCTTCCTGTGGGGAGAGCAGATTGACAAGGTTACCTTCGAGATAGAAAACGAACGCGTGGAAAAAATGGGTGGGCAACCGGCCGAGGCGAGCCCCGTGCTGCTCGGCATCACTAAAGCCTCTATCGAGACAGAAAGTTTTCTGTCCGCCGCGTCATTTCAGGACACCACGCGTGTGCTTACCGAGGCGGCTACATTGGGGAAAAAGGACACGTTGCGTGGCTTCAAGGAAAACGTGATTATGGGTCACATTATTCCGGCAGGCACCGGTTTTGATGGTCACCGCAATCTGGAACTTCAGCCGCAGGTAGATCCCATAGAGGTGGAAGAAACCGCTAATCCGTTGCTGGAGGAAAGCGAGCCGCTGGTAGGGTAACAATTTTCCCAGAAAAGCATTAATTAGTTCCTGTAAAAAAGTGCATAAAAAGTAATAAAACTAGTTGCACTGAGAGTAACCTTTGCTATTATCCCGCCCCCGTTTGCCAAATTGCAGCGGGGTATGTGTATTTTTGCAAGGTATTCCTAGACAAATGCCAACGATAAATCAATTGGTTCGTAAGGGACGGAAAAAGACGAAGGAGAAGTCTACTTCTCCGGCGTTGCAAAATTGTCCCTTCCGCCAGGGTGTGTGCCTTCAGGTGTATACCCGGACGCCGAAGAAGCCGAACTCCGCCATGCGGAAGGTTGCAAAGGTACGCCTTACCAACGGCTTTGAGGTCATTGCCTACATCCCGGATGAAGGCCACAGTCTCCAGGAGCACAGTATCGTGCTCATCCGGGGAGGACGGGTGAAGGATTTGCCCGGCGTACGTTACCATGTGGTGAGAGGTCAGCGCGACGCCGTCGGCGTGGAGACTCGCCGTGTCAGTCGTTCCAAGTACGGAGTGAAGCGCCCGAAGGCTGGGAAGAAATAAACGTAATATCATTTATATGTCACGAAGACGCAGAGCCGTTAAGCGAGAGATTCACCCGGATGCCAAGTTTGGTAGCCGGTTGGTAGGTCGCTTGATGAATATCGTGATGCAGCGGGGTAAGCACAGTGTCGCCCAAGGCATCGTTTACGGTGCGTTTGAGCAGATGGAAGAGAAACAGGGCGGTCACGCCTTGGAAATCCTTGAGCGAGCCGTTGAAAACATCAAGCCGCGTCTAGAGGTGAAGAGCCGGCGTGTGGGTGGAGCCACCTATCAAGTGCCTTTGGAAGTTTCCGGCGACCGATCCGAGGCGCTGGCGTTACGTTGGATGGTCGGGTTTGCCAAGTCCCGTAAAGGCACGCCAATGCGTCAGGCGTTGGCTAAGGAAATTCTCGAGGCATACGAAGGGGAAGGAGGATCTGTCCGCCGCCGCGACGAAATGCACCGAATGGCACAGGCTAACAAGGCCTTCGCCCATTTCCGTTGGTAAAATATTTTGACAAGAAACCGTCCCGAGCGATGCGAATCTCGGGGCGTTTTTAGTCTACATACAAGTAATAATGGAAACAGTGATAGAAAGAGATACTAGCTATTTGAACTCGCCGGACCGCGAGTATACGCTGGAATGTACCCGTAACATCGGAATTGCCGCGCATATTGACGCCGGCAAAACGACGACCACGGAGCGCATTCTCTTTTACACCGGCCTTTGTCATAAGATTGGTGAGGTGCACGATGGGAACACGGTCACCGATTGGATGGAGCAGGAGCGGGAACGCGGGATCACCATTACTTCTGCTGCGACAACTTGTTTCTGGAATCAGGCTGCTGATGGTACCGAGAAGCTATGGTCGAATATTGAACATCGCATCAATATCATTGATACCCCCGGGCACGTTGATTTTACGGCTGAGGTGGAGCGCTCCATGCGTGTGCTCGATGGCGCGGTGGCGGTGTTTTGCGGAGTGGCGGGTGTTCAGCCCCAGTCAGAAACGGTTTGGCGTCAGGCCACCAAGTATGGAGTGCCACGCATTGCGTTCGTCAATAAGATGGACCGTACTGGTGCGAATTTTGCCAATGTGGTTAGCGAGATGCGTGAGAAACTTGGTGCACCGGCGCATCCTGTAGGTATTCCAATTGGCTCTGAGGAAGAGTTGGTTGGCTTGATCGATGTGGTGAACCAGAAGGCTTTGATCTACGATACGGCTGATGAGCTTGGTTCCAAGATCGATGTTGAAGAGATTCCAAATGAGCTTAAGGTGGAAGCCGAAACAGCACTTGAAGAATTGATCGAAGCGGTGGGGGATCTTGATGATCAGGTTATGGGAATGTTGTTGAACGATGAGCCGGTAGATGCGGTGACTCTCAAACAGGCTATCCGTCGCCTCACCATTGCCAATAAATTTGTGCCTGTGCTGGGCGGATCCGCCTATAAAAACAAAGGTGTTCAGCCGATGGTGGATGCCGTGGTGGATTACCTGCCATCTCCGCTTGACGTGGAAACTGCCCAAGGAACGGATCGTGATGACTCTTCCATTGTGACGGAGTTGCCGGCCGATGATAATGCCCCGTTTTGCTCTTTGGCGTTTAAGCTTTGGACTGATCCGTTTGCCGGAAAGCTCGTTTTCTTCCGTGTGTACAGTGGCCAAATCAGCAAAGGCGACATTATTTACAATCCGCGCACACGGCGGAAGGAACGAGTAAATCGGATCATGATGATTCAGGCGGACCAGCATAAAAATGTGGGAACGGCTTACGCTGGCGACATTGCCGCGTTAGTCGGTATTCGTAACATTACCACCGGTGATACACTTTGCTCGCCGGATCTGGATGTGTGTCTTGAGCCGCCGACCTTTCCGGAGCCTGTAATTTCTATGGCGATCGAGCCGAATACGAAAGCCGATCAGGAAAAAATGAGTGAAGGGTTGCAGCGACTCTCCGAAGAGGACCCAACTTTTCGTTGCTATACCGATGAAGAAACCGGCCAGTTACTAATCGCAGGGATGGGTGAACTTCATTTGGAAATCATTCGGGATAGACTGTTTCGTGAGTTCAACGTGAAGGCACAAGCCGGCGCGCCTCAGATCGCCTATCGCGAGACGATTACCAAGTCTGCTGAAGGTCGTGGTTTGTTCAAGAAACAAACCGGTGGGCGTGGCCAGTATGGCGAAGCCATCATCACTCTGGAGCCTAATGTGAAGGGTGCTGGCGTTGAGATCGAGAATAAGATCGTGGGTGGAGTGATTCCCAGAGAATACATTCCCGCGGTTCAAAAGGGCATTGAGGAAACTATCCGAAGCGGCGTGCTTGCCGGTTATGAGATGATTGATCTTAAGATCGCCATTGTGGATGGCTCCTTTCACGAGGTCGATTCCAGCGAATTGGCCTTTAAGATGGCGGGTATTTTTGCCTTCAAAAAAGCTGTTGCCAATGCAAAACCGATTCTTCTGGAGCCTATGATGAAAGTCGAGGTTACCACGCCCGATGATTATCAAGGCGATCTTATTGGCGACATGAACCGCCGTCGCGGCGAGGTGCAGGGTATTGACTCCAAAACGTCCGGCACTGTTATCACCGCGAAGATTCCATTGGCCTCATTGTTCGGCTACGCTACCGATATCCGTTCCCTTTCCAGTGGTCGGGCCTCATATTCAATGGAGCCGGACACGTTTGTGCCCGTGCCCCTGAGCATCGCAGAAGAAATTCTAGACAAGTCTGGAAAGAAATAGGGCAAATTATCATGGCTACACCCAATCAACATTTTCGCATTCGCCTCAAGAGCTATGATCATCGTGTCCTGGATAGTTCCTCCATCGAGATCGTGGAGACTGTGAAACGCACCGGAAGTCGCGTGGCTGGCCCCATCCCACTGCCTACTCGACGCGAGCGATTTACCATGACGCGTTCGCCGCACGTGGATAAAAAAAGTCAGGAAACATTCGAGCAGCGCACGCATAAGCGCCTAATTGATATTTTGCAACCCACCGCGGCAACCGTGGACGAACTAAAAAAACTTAGCCTGCCGGCGGGTGTGGAAATCGACATCAAAATAATTTCAACGGCATGATCGGATTGATAGGAAAGAAACTGGGTCAGACACGCGTGTATGACGTAGAGGGCAATGCGGTATGTGTTACTGTTGTGCACGCCGGGCCGAATCGTGTGGTCCAGCGAAAATCTACCGAGGGCAAGGACGGCTATAATGCGGTGCAACTCGGGTACGATGATCAAGCCAAGGAATTCCGGGTGAGCAAACCTTTGCAGGGACATTTTAAGAAACAGGGTAGTGCGCTCACCAAACTTGTGATGGAGTTCCGTGATTTTTCGTTGGAAGTAGATGAAGGTGATACTGTTCCGGTGACGGTTTTTGAGCCGGGTGATTTTGTGGATGTGATTGCCAAGACCAAGGGCCGCGGGTTTCAAGGAGTGGTGAAGCGCTGGAACTTTGGAGGCGGTCCAAAAACCCACGGCCAAAAGGGATTCTTCAGGCGACCTGGCGGGATCGGTGCCTGTGCGACGCCCGGTTGGGTGGATAAAGGCAAAAAAATGCCGGGGCAAATGGGGCAGAAACGTCGCACGGTGCAGAATTTGGAGATTATTCAAGTGCGGGAAGAGGACAATGTGATTCTGGTTAAAGGGGCAATCCCCGGTGCCAAGGGCGATTACGTGGTGATCCGCGAGGCGAAGAAACGACCGAAGGCGGCCAAGTAAATGCTGAGATAGACCCGATGGAACTCGAAATAAAAACACTTTCAGGCGACGGCGCGGGCAAGCAGTCTGTCGGCTTTGATTTAGTTAAGGAGAACAAGGGTAATCAGGCCGTTCACGACACCGTGGTTGCCTATCTAGCTGCTCAACGAATGGGTACTGCTAAAACCAAGGATCGTGGGGAAGTGAGCGGCACCGGTAAGAAACCTTGGCGCCAAAAGGGAACAGGTCGCGCTCGCACTGGTTCGCTCCGGACCAATATTTTTACCGGTGGTGGCGTGACGCATGGTCCGCGTCCGCGTGATTTTTCTAAGAAGGTTAATGCGAAAACACGTCACCTTGCGTTACGCAAAGCCCTGAGCGAACGCATGAAAGATGGCGAGGTCATTTTGGTGGACAGTCTTGAGCTGGAAACGCGCAAGACCAAGGAACTTAGAAACTCTATTCTCTTGCTGAAGCCGGAGAATGCCGAGACCGTCCTGCTGGTGAATGCTAAACCCAACGACAACCTTGCTTGGGCTGCTCGCAATCTCCCCCTGCTGAATCTCGTCCAGGCAGACACGTTGAACACCTATCAGGTTTTGTGGCCGGATGTCATGATTCTCACAAAGGAAGCCCTGGAAACTGTCACCGAGCGATTGAATAAAAAATAATCATGAACTCGTTCAACATCATCAAGGGTCTGCATGATTCTGAGAAGACGCAGCAGCAGAAGGATCTTTTCGCCTTGCGCCGCACCAAGGGTATGAAGGAGGACGTGGCCAAAAAATACACGTTGCGAGTCGATGTCCGGGCCAACAAGAACCAGATACGCAAGGCTGTTGAAGAATTGTTTCCAAAAGTGAAGGTAGCGTGTGTGAATACCATGCGTCAGCACGGCAAAGCTAAACGTGCTCGAACCCGTATGGCTGGCAGCACTAGTGAATGGAAAAAAGCAGTGGTGACGCTCAAGGAAGGCGAGATCGAACTGTTGTAAGGAGAATTATAAGATGCCCATCCGATCCTACAAACCCGTGACCCCCTCAATGCGCTATATCAAGCGCTCGACATTTGAGGAGATCACGAAGACCAAGCCGGAAAAATCGCTGGTCAAGACTAAGAAAAAAACCGGCGGGCGCAACAGTGACGGTCGCATCACCATGCGCGGCATTGGAGGCGGTGCTAAGCAGAAGATTCGCAATATTGATTTTCGCCGGAGATTTGCTCGCGATAAATACGGCCCGGAGGCCACGGTGGAAGCGAAAGTAATCGCTATTGAATACGATCCGATTCGCTCCGCGCGTATTGCCTTGGTAGAATATGCTGATGGCGAAAAGCGTTATGTGATCGCCGCCAAGGGCATTGGCGTGGACAGCAAGATTTTTAGCGGACCAAACGCCGAGCCGGAAATCGGCAATGCGCTTCCACTCTGCAGAATTCCCCCGGGTACGGCCGTTCATAATGTTGAGCTGACGCAAGGTAGGGGCGGGCAGATTGTACGCGCGGCCGGCACGTCCGCAACGTTGATGGCGGTTGATAAGGAATATGCCCAGGTCAAATTGCCTTCTGGAGAAATTCGTCGAGTAAAGGCTGCTTGCTGGGCCACTGTGGGTGTGGTGGGTAATGCCGACCACGTGAAGCAAGTGATCGGCAAGGCCGGCAATACGCGACATCGTGGTCGCCGTGGCATTACGCGAGCTGTGGCAAAAAATCCAGTGGATCACCCGATGGGCGGCGGTGAGGCCAAGACCTCAGGAGGCGGTCATCCGGTCACTCCTTGGGGTGTGATTACCAAGGGTTACAAGACCCGCAGCAAAAAGAAGTACTCCAATAAATTTATCCTCGTTCGGCGTGATGGCCGCCCGATGAAACGAAAATAACACTTAAGATGGCACGTTCACTTAAAAAAGGATTTTACACGGAGGCGAAGCTACTATTGAAAGTGGCCAAGCTGAAGGAGTCTGGATCGAGCAAGCCGATAAAAACTTGGTCGCGCCGTTCGACGATTCAGCCGGATTTTGTCGGCCACACTTTTAACGTGCACAATGGCAAAGCGTTTTTGCCAGTGTTCGTCACGGAAAATATGGTGGGGCACAAACTTGGCGAATTTTCACCTACGAGGGTTTTCAGGGGGCATAGTGCACATGTAAAACGGGAGGTCACCAAGTAATATGAACGTCACCTCTATCGCTCGCAACGTCCGGATGTCGCCGAAGAAGGTGCGCGAAGTCACGCGCCAACTTCTGCCCAGAAAGGATAGAAAGGGCAATAAGATTTACCTGTCCGTGGATCAGGCTCAAGCGTTGCTCTCAGCTATACCACGCAAATCCGCCCGCTTGGTGGCCAAGACCCTCAAGACTGCCATCGCGGATGCCGAGCATATTCGTGGAGAGTGGAGTGAGGGCGATGTGCAAAATCGGGTGGCAGAAATTAAGCAGGACATTGAGAATCATACGAAAAAAGATGGCAAACTGCATCGTAAATACCGCCACCTTCCTGGGAAGTTGGCTCGACTCGAGTCATACCTTGATTCCGAACACAAGTTGGCCGAGGGTAAGTTGACCGTTCGGGAAGCGATTGTGGGTGCGGCTACGCCTTTGCGCCGCTGGAGAACACGCGCCCGTGGAGGTGGTTCACCGATCATTAAGCGGACTAGTCATATTCGCATCACTCTTTCCGACGAATAGAACCATGGGACAAAAAGCAAATCCAATCGGGCTTCGCACAGCGGTCACCAAGGAGTGGGCCTCCAAATGGTATGCCGAGAAGAAACAGTTCGCAGGCTTTCTAGCTGAGGATCGCGCCATTCGCGAACTGCTGAAGAACAAGCTAGCTGGGGCAGCCGTGACCAAGATCTTGATAGAGCGGGCCACACAGCGCGTGCGCATCAAGATTCTTACTGCCCGCCCAGGCGTGGTGATTGGCCGGCGCGGTGCGGAGATTGACAAGATTAAGGAACAGCTTTCCCGCATGACCGGCAAGGAAATCTATGTGGATATCCAGGAAATTCGTGTGCCGGAAATTGACGCCCAACTCGTAGCGGAGAATGTGGCCATGCAGCTTGAGCGCCGTATTGCCTTCCGCCGTGCCATGAAAAGAGCCGTGCAAATGGCCATGGACTTCGGCGCCGAAGGTATCCGTATCCGTTGCGCGGGTCGCCTCGGGGGTGCGGAAATGTCCCGCGTGGAACAGTATCTTGAAGGTCGCGTGCCGTTGCACACCCTTCGGGCGAATATTGATTACGGATTCACTGAAGCTAAAACCAAGGCTGGTGTTCTTGGTATCAAGTGCTGGGTTTGCACGGGCGAAAACAAGCCTTCCAAAAATCAAGGCGATGAGGTGATTGAAACCAGCCCTGTTGGCAACAATTAAATATAGGAACGATTTATAATGGCTGCTCAAATTCCAGCTCGGGTCAAATTCCGCAAAATGCATCGTGGCAGCCGTGCCGGTGTAGCTTGGAAGGGCTGTAATATATCTTTCGGTGAATACGGCCTGCAAGCACTCGATCGTGCGTGGATTACCACCCGCCAGATTGAGGCCTGCCGCCAAACAATCACCCGCAAAATGAAACGTCGCGGCAAGGTCTGGATTCGTATTTTCCCCCACAAATCCTACACGAAGAAACCGTTGGAAGTTCGGATGGGCAAAGGCAAGGCAAACGTGGAGGGCTGGGTAGCCGTTGTACGTCCGGCCACCATGTTGTTTGAAGTGGGCGGCGTGAGTGAGAGTCTCGCCAAGGAAGCCTTGGCCTTGGCCGCGGCCAAGCTGCCCATCCCAACCCGATTGATCAAGCGATAGCCATGAAGATTGAAGAAATCAAGGAAATGCCCGTTGTGGAGTTACAGACAAAGAGTCGTGACCTTCGTATGGAGCTCTTCAATCTGAACCTGCAGAAATCAATGGGCACGCTTGAAAAATCGCATCGCATTGGCCAGATTCGCAAGGATATTGCCAGAGTGGAGACCATGTTGACACGAATCAGGAACCAAGCTGTACAGGCCTAATAGATTTAATACAAACGATGAGCGAGAAGGAAACACAGGAAAAGCACCGCAAACAACGCCGCGGTTCGGTGGTGTCCGACAAGGGCAACAAGACCATCATTGTGCAGGTGAAACGTCGTGCCCGTCATCCCCTCTATAAAAAAGTAATTTCTCACTATAAGAAATTTTATGCCCACGACCCGGAAAATACCGCCAAGGTGGGTGATGAAGTACGGATTCAGGAATGCAAGCCTGTTTCCAAGCTCAAGCGCTGGGAATTGGTAGAGGTGGTTTCCTAGAATCGAAAGTATAGAGTTATGCTGCAATTATGTTCAATTTGTGAAGTGGCCGACAACACCGGTGCCAAGCGCGCCGCAATCATCGGCGTGCTTGGTGAGCGGAAACGTTACGGCGAGATTGGCGATATTGTAAAAGCTCATATCAAGGAAGCTGCTCCTGATGGTGCCGTGAAGAAGAGTGAACTGGTAAGCGCCGTGGTGGTACGCACCAAGAAATCGATTCGTCGCGCAGATGGTTCCTATCTGCGCTTTGATAGCAATGCGGTGGTGATTATCGATGAAGAGGGGAACCCTCGTGGCACACGGATATTCGGTCCGGTGGCCCGTGAACTTCGCGAGCAAAAAAGGTTTATGAAAATAATTTCACTCGCACCGGAGGTCCTCTAATGGCGAGCAAAGAACAAGGCAAGAAGAAGAAATATCGCATTCGCCGGGACGTTGAGGTTCAAATCCTGTCAGGGGAGCACATCGGTCGAACTGGGAAAGTGATCCGCCTCCTTCGTGATACCGATAGAGTGGAAGTGGAGATCGATGGACTGGATGAGAAGTACAAAATTCAGAAGCATCAGAAACGCAGTAATGAACACCCGAACGGTGCAATTTTGAAACTGAACCCCACTATTCACATTTCCAATGTGATGCATCTGGATCGTTGGAACGATCGCGACAACCGCAATACTGTGACGGTAGAATAATTAGACGCCCGATGAAACCGCGACTTTATACCAAATATCAGGAAGATGTGAAACCCGCCCTGCAGGAGGGGCGCGGGTATGCCAATGTGCATCAGGTTCCCGTAATCGAGAAGATTATCGTGCACATGGGCGTGGACGCCCAGCAGGAAAAATCGGCAATGGATGATGCTATGGCGGATATGAAAACCATTACGGGTCGCAAGCCAGTGGTGGATCTCGCCCGCAAGAGCGTGGCGAATTTCAAGTTGCGTGAAGGCATGGCTATCGGTTGTCACGTCACCCTGCGCCGCGATGTGATGTGGGAATTTCTTGATCGTCTGACCGCCACGGCACTGCCGGGCATTCGTGACTTTCGCGGCATCAATCCGCGCAGCTTTGACGGACGAGGCAATTACTCGTTGGGCATCAGTGATCAAGCCATCTTCCCGGAGATTGAATTGGATAAAGTGAAACGTACGCAGGGCATGGATATCACCATCGTGACCACCGCGAAAACCAATGACGAAGCGTTGGACCTGTTGACCCGGATGGGGATGCCTTTTGCGAGCAGAAAAGAGATGGAAATTAAGGAAGCCGAGGAAGCAAAGGCCAAAGCAGCCGCAAAGGCAAGAGCAGCCATTGAAGCCGAAGCAGCTGCTGAAGCCGAAGCAGCTGCTGAAGCCGAAGCATCTGCTGAAGCTGGAACCGAAGCAACCACTGAAGCCGAAGCATCCGCTAATGCGGAGGACGAAAACACTGGCGAAAAGCAATAGAAAGGATTTATTTATGGCCAAGAAATCTTGGATAGCACGAAATAAGAAGAAGCAGCGTGTCGTAGTAAAGTATGCGGAAAAGCGCGCTGAATTGAAAGCTGCCGGCGATTACGAAGGCCTTTCCAAACTACCACGTAACGCGAGTCCCTGTCGTGTGGTAAATCGCTGCGAGGTTACTGGACGCCGCCATGGCTATTTCAGAAAATTTGGCATGTCCCGACTTGCCTTTCGGGAAGCCGCGCTGGGAGGAATGATCCCCGGCGTAATGAAAGCGAGTTGGTAATATGGATCCTATTGCCGACATGTTGACCTGTATACGTAACGCCAACTTGGCTCTCAAGCCGGAAGTGGTGGTGCGGCACTCCAAGCTCAAGGAAAATATAGCGCGCGTTCTCAAGCAGGAAGGGTTCATCGTCGATTTTCAAGTCAGCGATGAGAAACTCAAGAAACTTCAAATTACGCTGAAGATAAAGGGCCGCAAGGGAGTGATTGAAGGGATTAAGAAAATCAGCAAACCAGGTCTCCGCCATTACGTTGGCGCGGATGAAATCCCTCGGGTGCTCGGTGGTCTTGGGGTCGCAATTATCAGTACCTCCAAGGGAGTGCTCACCGGGCAGGAAGCCCGTGCGCAAGAGCTTGGAGGCGAAGTGCTAGCCCACGTTTGGTAGAAAGGAATTTAATATGTCACGTATTGGTAAAATGCCTGTGCCCGTGCCGGACGCCGTGAAAGTGGTGATCAACGGACGCACCATTTCCGCCGAGGGACCCAAGGGCAAGATGCAATTGCATTTGCCCGAGCTCACCGATGCAAAGCTGGAAGAGAGTCAGGTAGTGGTCACTCGTGAGAGCGAAGTGAAACGTGCCAGGGCCATGCACGGTCTCGCGCGCGCGCTGATCAACAACATGGTGGTTGGCGTAGAAAAGGGTTTTGTGAAAAAACTAGAGATCCATGGTGTGGGCTTTAAGGCCGCACTGCAAGGCAATGTACTGAATCTTCAGCTCGGATACTCACATGATATTAATCACAACGTTCCCGATGGCATTATTGTGACAGTGGATAAAAGCACCCTCATCACCGTGGAAGGAGCCGACAAAGCGCTTGTGGGTAAGGTGGCTTCTGAATTGCGCTCCTATTATCCCGTGGAACCCTATAAGGGCAAGGGTGTGCGCTATGCTGATGAACAAGTTGTGCGCAAGCAGGGCAAGCAAGTAACAACATAAGCAAGTGCAATAATCTGACCAGACAAAACGATGAGACCCGAAGTCAAACGCAGGACGGAACAGAAGCGACGCTGGCGCATTCGAAACAAGGTGAAGGGCACCGCTCAACGTCCACGAATGAGTGTACGTTTTACCGAACGCAACATCTATGTGCAATTTATCGATGATGACGCAGGTAAGACCCTCGCCTCTGCTTCCACCCGGCATAAAGCGCAGGAGAATCGTGAGAAACTAGCTGCCAATAAGATAAGCGCAGAGACTGTGGGGAAAGCCGCCAGTGAGGCCGCTAAGGAGGCCGGAATAGAGACTGTGGTGTTTGATCGTAGTGGCGCGCGCTATGTGAAAGGCGGCAAAGTGGACACGCTCGCCAGAGCTGTTCGCTCTGGTGGTGTGAAATTTTGAATGGAACCGAAGGACGAATATCGTGGCAAACGAAGAAGATCAAAAAAATAAGAACGCTGCTTCCGCAGAAGAGAACGTAGAAGCTGCTCCGGCTGTAGAAGCTGCTCCGGCTGAAGAGGCTGCTCCGGCTGAAGAGGCTGCTCCGGCTGAAGAGGCTGCTCCGGCTGAAGAGGCTGCTCCGGTTGCTCAGCCCAGTCAAACTGGGAACAATCCTGGAGGTGGTAATCGCCGTGGAGGTGGTAATCGCCGTGGAGGTGGTAATCGCAGGGGACCGCGTGGTCCTCAGCAGGAAAGCGACGGACTTACAGAGAAAGTGATTTTTATCAATCGCTCCACCAAGGTGGTGAAAGGCGGTCGGCGGTTTGGCTTTAGTGCGCTCGTTGTGGTTGGTGATAAGGAGGGTAAAGTCGGTCTTGGCGTGGGTAAGGCGCGGGAAGTCATCACCTCCATCCACAAGGGCAATGAAGAAGCTCGTCGTCAGATGGTGTCGGTTTCCCTGAAGGGCGCAACATTGCCGCATGAAGTATTCTCCATTTATGATGGCGCGCGCGTGTTGCTCCGTCCGGCTTCTCCCGGCACGGGAATCATTGCCGGTAAAACTGTGCGTGCTGTACTCGAGAGTGCCGGTGTGCGTGATGTTCTGAGCAAGTCGCTGGGTTCGAATAACCCCACCAACGTGGCCAAGGCTGCCCTGCAGGGACTGCGGCAGTTGCGTCGCCGCGAGGATGTTATGGCAGCGCGCGACAAAAACTAGACAAACAACCGAGGATTTTCCATGCGTTTACATGACTTGAAACCAAATCCCGGAGCCAAAACCCGTCGCAAGCGCGTGGGTCGTGGACCCGGCAGCGGCCGAGGCAAGACCAGCACTCGCGGACATAAGGGCCAGAAATCCCGTGCTGGCAGCAGCACTAGGGCAACTTTTGAAGGTGGTCAAATTCCATACATTCGTCGATTGCCCAAGCGCGGTTTCAGTAACGCCCGTACGCGAGATGCCTATTTACCTGTGAATCTTTCGGACTTGGAGAAGCATTTTGATGAGGGGGCTACTGTAGATGTGGAGGCCATTAAGGCAGCTGGACTAGCCAATGGCCATGATCCCATCAAGGTGTTGGCCAAGGGTAAACTGGAAAAAAAACTTTCTATTACCGCACATAAGTTCAGCGCTACGGCCAAGGCTGCCATCGAAGCGGCGGGCGGTTCCTGCACGGCCTTGAATGTTGGTTCGGTTACAGATGCTCCTAAGGCGTCGGAATCTAAGAAAAAGAAAGCTTCGAACACGATAAAAGAAGCCGATAAGGCCGAAGAGGTGCCGGCAGTAGATGACTCCGAAGTGCCGGTCCCCAAGGAAGTGGAAGCTCCGACCTCGGAGGAGGATAAAGATGCTGCCGAAGAAACTCCGGCTGAAGAGTAGTCCTGATTCATGTTCAGCCAGTATTTCCAGACCCTTCAAAATTGTTTTAAGGTAAGCGAGCTCCGGAGTCGGATCTTTTTTACCCTGAGTCTGCTGGTGGTTTGCCGTTTGGTTTCGTTGGTTCCCCTTCCGGGTTTGGATGGCGCTGCCTTGGCTGAATTTTTCACTAATCTTCGTGAAAATCAGGATAGTGGGAGCGGCAATTCGTTGCTCAACATGTATAGTATGTTTACTGGAGGTGCGCTCGAACGGTGCGCGGTGGGCTCCTTGGGCATCATGCCCTATATCAGTGCTACGATTATCCTTCAGCTGATGACGGCGGTGGTTCCTTCTCTCAGCAAATTGGCACGTGAAGAGGGAGGTCGCACGCAGATTATAAAGTATGGGCGTTACCTCACCGTACTCCTTTGCTTGGGCCAAGGTCTAGTGATGAGCATGGGATGGGAAAATCCAGAGCGAATCCCCGGCTTTAACAATGAATTTTGGGAAACCCATACACTCGTGGCGGATCCCGGCTGGTGGTATATGCTTCGCACGACCTTGCTGCTTACCACCGGCACAGTATTGTTGATGTGGTTGGGCGAACAAATCTCTGAGCGAGGGATTGGTAACGGTATTTCTTTGGTGATCACCGTGGGCATCATTGCTCGGGTGGATATGGCCGTGATGGGCATGTGGGAAATGTTTTTCCCGGAACCGCCAGCGGATGGTGAGCATGCATTTAAAGCCTTGATTTTATTGTCCTTGTTGCTGGCCGTGGTTGGGGTGGTTATTGCGGTGACGCAGGCCATGCGAAAAATTCCTGTGCAATACGCTCAAAGAAATGTGGGACGCAAAATGTATCAGGGAGGTTCCACCTACTTCCCGCTTAAGGTGAACTATGCGGGCGTGATGCCGATCATTTTTGCACAGGCGATTCTGATGTTTCCGGCTCAAATTTTTGGTACTTTGGGTGGTATTATTCAAGGGCGCGGCATGACAGGGATGGGAGAATTCTTCATTAATATGGGAGATCACCTTGCTTATGGCTCTATGTGGAACCTATTAATGCAGGCATTGATGATACTATTTTTCTCCTATTTCTGGGTGGCAACTCAATTTAATGAGACTCAGATATCCGATGATCTCAAGAAGGCTGGGGGTTACATCCCCGGTATACGTCCAGGCAATGCCACGCGTGATTTTTTGCATCATGCCATGAGCCGGCTCACTTTGGCAGGCGCCATGTTCTTGGTGATTATAGCGGTGATTCCTACAGTGATGGCGGTGAATTTTGAAATACCCTTCGCTGTGGCTCAGTTCTTTGGGGGTACGAGTTTGCTGATTATGGTGGGTGTGATGCTCGACACGATGCGCCAGATAGAAAGTCATTTGGCGCAGCATCACTATGACGGGTTTTTAAAGACCGGGAAGATGCGTGGACGATAATAGCCGGCCGCGCTGATGATCCCAATTAAGGACAAGAAACAGTTGATGGCCATGAGGGAAGCCGGCCGAGTGGCGGCCACCGTGCTGAAAGAAACGGCCGACTGGGTGAGGGCGGGTGTGACAACCCGCGAGATTGATGAATTTGCAGCAATGCGCATCCGGCATCATGGGGCGCAGAGCGCGTTCCTCGGATATGAGGTGTCAGGGAGAAAATATCCCTGCAACATCTGCATCTCGATGAACGAGGAAGTGGTGCATGGCTTGGCGGGCAAGCGCAAGGTTGTTGAGAGTGATATTGTGAGCCTCGATGTGGGAGTTCGAGTCGATGGCTTTATCGGTGATAATGCGTGCACGGTCGTTGTCGGACAATGTCCTGATGAGACGCAGAAATTGATTGAAGTAACTCGGGAAGCTCTATACGATGGAATTTCCCGCGCGTTACCCGGAAACCGGGTGGCTGATATCTCGGCTGCAGTGCAGAACCGAGTGGAAGCTAATGGGTTTAGTATCGTGCGTGAGTTTGTTGGCCACGGGGTTGGAGAAACGGTTCATGAAGAACCGCAGATTCCAAACTTTGTGAGTGGTGCCAACACGCCGGAATTGAGGCCGGGTATGACCTTGGCTATTGAGCCTATGGTAAATGCCGGCACAGCGAAGGTAAAGTTCCAGCCAGATGGCTGGACAGTGGTGGCACGGGACGGTCGTCCCTCGGCGCATTGGGAACACACCATTGCGGTGACCGAGGGAGAACCTGAAATTTTGACATGCCCGGGACCGAACCCATCCGAGTCGGGGGGCGAGTAATCGAGGTGCTCTCGCATCGATTGGTGCGAGTTGAGCTCGAGAATGGCCACCGGTTGATGGGTCATACGACGAGGGCCACGAGCGAGTTGCTTGAGGGCGCGGAGTTGGGCGAGAAAGTAGTGCTCGAAGTGGGCACGTATGACCTTTCCAAGGGAAGGGTTGTGAAACGAAACGAGAAAAACAAGAACGAGTAAAATGAAGGTACGCGCCTCAGTGAAAAGGTTGTGTGAGCACTGCCGGGTTATCCGCCGGAAGGGCGTCGTTCGTGTCATTTGCAAAAACAAGCGTCACAAGCAGCGACAAGGTTAATTTTATGCCCCGCATTTTAGGAATCGACATCCCCGGCAACAAGCGCATCGACATTGCGCTGCGGTCCATTTACGGCATCGGCCCCGCCATCTCTGATGCGGTTCTGTCCAACGCCAAGATTGACCCGGCAACTCGTGCCCACACTTTAGGTGAAGATGAGTTGGCTACCATCGCCAAGGCCATCCAGTCTACTACTGTACGCCCCGAGCAAACGCGCACCGAAAACGGTACCATCCTGGTGGAAGGCGATTTGCGCCGGAAGGTCACCGAGGACCTCAAACGCCTCAAGAGCATCAAGGCCTATCGTGGAATGCGCCATGCCCGCGGCTTGCCGGTGCGCGGTCAACGTACTCAAACCAATGCCCGCACTCGCAAGGGAGCCAAGAAGACCGTCGGCGCGCAAAGTAAGAAGGACTAATTTTTTAGATTATGGCTGAAGAAAAACAAGACTCTGCATCCGAGCAACCCCCTGCCAAGGAAGAAGCCAAGGCAAAAGAGGCTGCTCCTGCCAAGGAAGAAGCCAAGGCAAAAGAGGCTGCTCCTGCCAAGGAAGAAGCCAAGGCAAAAGAGGCTGCTCCAGCTGAGAAAGAATCCAGTTCAAAAGCCAAAGCTCCTGCCAAGAAAGAGTCCAAAGCGGAGGCTTCTTCCAATAAACAATCCGAGGCAGAAGCTCAGGGCGATTCTGAGGCGGGACCAGAAGCTGAAAAGAAATCATCCGCCGCACCCACTGCGGCCGAGCTGTTGGCGGACGATCTGGGCGAGGCCAAGGTCATCAAGGCAAAGAAGTCCAAGAATGTTGTCCATGGTATCGTTCATATTCAGGCCACTTTTAATAACACGCTTGTGACCATAACCGATATGCAAGGTAACCCGATCAGTTGGTATAGCGGCGGGCGCGCTGGCTTTAAGGGGTCTCGCAAAAGCACTTCTTATGCCGCCACGCAGGTGGCACAACGCGCCGCACGCGAAGCGATGGCACATGGACTCAAAGAAGTGGAAGTGCGCATCAAAGGCCCTGGTTCCGGTCGTGAATCTGCCATCCGCGGTTTGCAGGCGGTGGGTCTGGACATTACCACCATTAAGGATGTGACTCCGGTGCCTCATAACGGTTGTCGCCCGAAGAAAAGGCGTCGCGTTTAACCCTAAAATTTTTATCAACCATGGCACGCTATACTGGTCCTCGTCTCCGCATTAGTCGTCGTTTTCACACGGCGATCTTTGGCCCGTCGAAATACCTTGATCGGAAGGACTATCCGCCGGGACAGCATGGTCAAAGTCGCCGCCGCAAGGCTACTGACTATGCGATGGCACTCGCGGAGAAGCAGAAGATGCGTTACTATTACGGATTGATGGAGAAGCAGTTCCGCGGTGTCTATGAAAAAGCCAATCGTCGACGGGGAGTCACCGGCGAGATCATGCTGCAAATGCTGGAGACACGTTTGGACAGTGTGGTTTTCAGCCTCGGCTTCGGATACACACGCGCTCAAGCTCGCCAAATGGTTACCCATGGACATGTGCTGGTAAACGGTAAACGCGCTCGGACTCCCTCCATTGCTCTCAACGAAAATGATACAGTGGAGATTAAGGTCGTCGAGAAGAGTCGCCATTTGGCTGACAAAAATCTTGAGTATTCCACCAGTCGCATCGTGCCGGAATGGCTGGAATTGGATAAGAGCGCGTATAAAGGCACGGTCAAACGGATGCCGACGCGTGATGATGTTGAGCCGATAGCCAACGAGCAGGCAATTGTTGAATTTTATTCCCGCTAATCTCTGGCCCGAGTGGGCCACGGAACTGCAATTATATGGACCGCAAACGCGGCGGGGATTGAGTTGGCGGTCAGGTTAAAATTGCAAACAAAGTAAAATATTATGCCAAAACGATTAGGAGCATTCGAAAAGCCAAACCGGCTGAAGAAAGAAGAAGACACGGCAACGGACACCTATGCCAAATTTGTGGCGGAACCATTTGAAATTGGTTACGGTCACACTATCGGCAATTCCATGCGTCGAGTACTAATGTCCTCACTCGAAGGTGCGGCCATTACCTCGCTAAAGGTGGATGGTGCCCATCATGAATTCGCCACTATAGAAGATGTGGTTGAGGACATGGCTGAGATTATTCTCAATCTGAAGCTAGTGAAGTTCAAAATACACGAAACTCGAGACCCACAGGTACTCCTGCTATCGGTGAATAAGTCGGGGGCTGTGACTGCGGGAGATATTGAACTCAATCACAATACTGAACTGGTGAATCCGGACCAGCACATCTGTACACTGGACAAAAAGAAAAAATTTCTAATGGAGCTTACGGTGGAAACGGGGCGCGGTTTCCGTACCGGTGATGACAATAAAACACCAGATCAGCCGATTGGCGTGATTGCCATTGATTCCATGTTTTCACCCGTCATACGAGTGCGCTACAACGTAAATAACGCACGTGTTGGCCAACGGACTGACTATGACAGCCTCGCCCTCGAAGTGTGGACCGACGGTCGCATGACTCCGGATGACGCCCTCACGCAGGCCAGTGCGATCCTGCAACATCACCTCGAGGTGTTTGTGGGTTACGACAAGGATGCCATTGAATTTGAGGAGGAAGTAGTTAACCAGACAGAACAACAATCCGAACTCAAACGAATGCTTGCTATGAGCGTGAACGAAATTGAGCTCAGTGTCCGTGCAGCAAATTGCCTGAACAATGCCAACATCACCACCGTTGGCCAACTCGCGACAAAGACCGAGGCGGATATGCTGAAGTACCGTAATTTTGGCAAGAAGTCTCTTAACGAAATTAAGGACAAACTCGTGGAATTGGGCCTTGGTCTCGGAATGACCTTCGACGAGGACGTGCTCGATCCATCAGTCCTTGCTGGCCAGCCCAACAGCTCAGGTGGTTCACCTAGTCTCCTGTTTGACGATGACGACGCCACCAGTCCGATCAATCCCGCTTCGGCATTATTCGACTAGATTTATCCCACAAGCATTATGCGCCATCGTCATCGCAAAGCCAAGCTGGGCCGCACCACGGAGCATCGCACCGCGTTGCTTTCCAATCTCGTGTGTAGCCTGATTAAACATCGCCGTATCGAGACCACCCTGGCTAAAGCCAAGGCAGCTCGAGTCGTGGCAGATAAGATGGTCACACTTAGCAAGAAGGGCCAGACCGAGGAGGGTAGCCTGCAATATCGTAGGCTTGTTGGTGCTCGTTTACAACGCGGTCCTCGCCGGTTTTTTGCTAAGAAGAATGGTGTGCCCGGTCGTGAGCAACGCAAACGCTGGCGCGAAAACGAGGATGTGGTGCGCATTCTTTTTGAAGATATTGCCCCTGGATTCGCCGAGAGAAACGGTGGATACACCCGTGTGATTAAGCTGGGAAGACGTAGGGGGGATGCTGCGGAGATGGCGATCCTAGAATGGGTGAGCGATGGCGATAAACCAGTTGCCGAAGACCAGCCCGCCAAGGCCAAAAAGAAATCCGAAACCGAGGGAACTACCGAGGAAGGAACGGAAACCGAAGAATTGGCTACTGAAGAGTCTTCAGAGAAAGAGGCTGAAAAAGAATCCACTTCGGAAACCGACACAGAAGAGCCTGCAGTGGACGAGTCATCTGGTGAGGCTGAAGAAAAGGCAGCAAAGGACGCGGTTGAAAAAGAGCCGACTAAGGAAATTGAAGAAGAACCTGCGGCGAAAGCTGAAGAAAAGTCTGATTCGGAAGCTGAGGTAGAAGAAGAGCCTGCTGAAGTAGAAGATGCTTCAGAGGAATCTGCCGAGAAAGAAACTAAGTCTGAGGATGAAAAGAAAAAGAGTGATTAGTTCTTATCCAAGTAAATTTCAACCCACCTCGCTTATTGCCAGGTGGGTTTTTTTGTTGGGCCGATCTGATAAATCGGTATCATACAGCTAAGCTTCAGCGTTATGAATTTAATTGATTACCTCGTTCTGGCTGTCTACTTCTCGGGCATGGCAGGCATCGGCTTCTGGGCCATGCGTCAGGTCAAGGGGCAGGAGGATTTTTTCATGGGCGGCCGCAAGTTCGGAAAGCTCTTTCAGACCTTTGCTGCCTTCGGCGCAGGTACCGGTTCAGCTGATCCGGTGAACACCGCTCGTGGCACCTTTGCCAACGGTATGAGTGGCATGTGGGGTGTCATGTACTGGCTCTTTGTCACGCCCATTTATTGGATCAGCGCCGTATGGTATCGCCGTATGCGCTGCCTCACATTGGGTGATTGGTTTGTGGAACGCTATGAATCCAAGTCCATTGGGGTGGCGTACGCCATTTTCGGTTGTTTCTATTACATGGTGTACGGTGCGATGTTGTTTACCGCCATCGGTAAGGTGGCCGTGCCACTCATGGGCGAGGAATTGCTCGGGATGAAAACCGAATATGTACTGGTGCCGCTGGTGGCGATCATTGTCACTTTTTACGGTGTGCTCGGCGGTATCACGGCGGCTTACTGGACCGATCTCATTCAGGGTATCTGTATCATTCTACTTTCAATTTTGCTTATTCCGTTTGGCCTGAATGCAGTGGTGAAAAAATTCGGTAGCACCGGTGATACTTGGACAGATGGATTCCGCGTGATGCATGAGCAATTACCAGAATCCACTTTTACGATCGTGGGAGGGGAAGCTGCCAGTGAATTCCCGCTATACGCCATTGTGGTCATTGTGATCATGAATATCATTGGTATTGTGCTGACTCCGCACTTCATTGTTACCGGCGGCGGTTCGGCCAAGAGTGAGCACGATGCCCGCGTGGGCCTCGTGACAGGCAATTTTATTAAGCGCTTTTGTACGATCGGCTGGGTGATTACCGCACTGATTGTGCTCACACTTTATGGCAGCGATGCAGCACTCATCAAGGATGCTGATATGGCATGGGGTGTGGCCACAAAGGAGTTGCTCGGCCCGCTGGGCATCGGGCTGGTGGGCTTGATGCTAGCCTGCCTATTGGCGGCGTTAATGAGCAGTGTGGATTGCTACATGCTCGTTTGTTCTGCACTCGTAGTGCGAAATATTTATGTACCATATCTGAACCCTGGGGCAGGCGAACAGGAATGCCTGCGGCTGGGTCGCATTGTTGGAGGGATCGTTGTGCTTGGTGCAGTTGTTATCTCCGTCACTATGCTGGATATGTTCAAACAACTTGAGCTTACGTGGATTGTGCCTATGACTTTTGCCGCGTTGTTTTGGCTAGGCATGTTTTGGCGACGCGCTACCACCAGGGCAGGTTGGATTACTATCGTCTTTTGCCTGCTCACATTTTTTGTTTTGCCACGCACGATTCCTGCTGTAGCACCCGGATTGCGAACTAATCCGGCTTACACTCAGGTGAATCAGCCTACTGATTCCAACGCTGCCGGGGGCAAATCCATCTACTGGACAGGCGGTATCACGGATGTGAAGGGAGTCACTCGTGGTGAAGGATCTTTCCGCTTCGACATGATAATTTATGACAAGATGCTTGGCTTTGATTTGACACAGGTCCGCAATGCCACACTGAAAACATTGGAGTTTCCATTCAAGATCATCGCACCATTTTTAGTAATGATCATCGCGAGTTTACTGACGAAACCCAATAGTAAGAAAGCGCTTGATCGGTTATACGTGAAGATGAAAACGCCAGTGAATCCAGACCCTGAACAGGATTCAAGGGAGATTGATGTGAGTTATGCCAAGCCGAATCGATTTGATGATCGAAAACTATTTCCTGGGACGCAGTTGGAATTCCAGCGGCCGACCGCGATGGATTTTTGGGGTTTCCTCGCTTGTTTCGCCATTTGTTTTGGAATTATCGGGTTGGTTCTGTGGGTGGCACAGATCGGTGCTTGATCGTATGCGGATCAGTCTTCGTCGCCGTTGCGCTGGCAATCGGCGATGACTTTTTGCTCAATATCGCGCGGCATATTTTCATAGTGATCCAAAGCCTCGGTATGAAGGCCGCGGCCTTCGGTAAGGGAGCGGAGATGGGTGGAATACTTGTACAGTTCCATTTGTGGCACATGAACTTTTACCACTTGGAATGCGCCGTCGGCATCCATGCCTTGAATTTTGCCACGCCGGCCGTTGAGGTCGCCCATAACCGCGCCCATAAACTCTTCAGGCACCTTCACCTCCACGTGCATGATAGGCTCCAGCAGGCAGGGCTTGGCTGCTTGAAATGCCTGGCGAAAGGCCTGTTTGCCGGCAATCTGAAAGGCGACATCCTTTGAGTCTACCGGGTGTTCCTTGCCATCGTAAAAATCGACCTGTACATCTACTACACGGCAACCGGCGAGGACACCTTCTTCGCAGGCTTGGTCCACACCCTTCTTCACAGAAGGCACGAAACTGCGGCTTACGTTTTGGCCTACAAGTGAGTCGATAAACTCCACGCCCGAGTCACGTTCCCGGGGGCCAACCCGCATCCACACCTCAGCGAATTGGCCAGCTCCGCCGGATTGTTTCTTGTGGCGGTACTTGCTCTCAGCGCTCGACTGGATAGCCTCGCGAAAGGGTATGCGCGGCTCATACAACTCAATCTCGACGTGGAAGCGATCCTTCAGCCGATCGCATATCACCCGGAGATGCAGTTCACCTTGGCCGGACATTACCGTTTGATGTAGTTCGCCGTCCACCTTGTAAATGAACGTGGGATCCTCCTCGTGCAGCGAGGACAGGCCGGTGGCGATCTTGTCTTCATCACCCTTGCCCTTGGAGCGCAGCGCAGCGTGGATGTTGGGGGCAGGGAAATCAATGGGTGATAGCATGGCCTCCACCTTGCCGCCGGCAAGGGTATCGGAAGTATGCGCATGCTTGAGCTTGACCAGCGCACCTAGGTCACCGGCGGCCAGGCTGTCTACGGAAGTACGGTCCTTGCCGTTTAGCACGTGAATTTGATTGATACGTTCGGTAGATTTGTGTGTGGTGTTACGCAGATCAGCACCGGTTTTCAGTGCGCCGGAATGGAGTTTAAAAAACGATTGCGATCCCACGTGTCCCTCGTTCATCGTCTTGTAAATAAACAGTACCGGATTGGGGTCACTGAGGTTGATCTCCGTCTCGGATTCATCGGGCAGGAGGGCCTTGGTCGTGGGGTGGTCGGCCGGTGAGGAGCCGTAACTGGCAATGAAATCCATGAGGCAAGTGACGCCTACGTTGGTGGTGGCCGAGGTGGCGAACACAGGGATGAGGCCTTCGGATTGCAGTGCCTTGTGTAATCCGCTACGCAGTTCCTCCTCAGAGAGGCTGCCTTCCTCAAAGAATTTTTCCAGCAACGCATCATCCGACTCGGCAATCATCTCAATGAGTTGCGTGTGCAGATCTTCCGCGTCTTCAGAAACCGCTTCGGTACTCTTGCCGCTGCCGTCGGTTTCGAATGTGATGAGTTTCTTGTTCAGCACATCAATGACCTGATTAAAGCCGGGACCAACATTTACTGGTATGGTGAGTGGCATCACCTTGTTCCCAAAATTCTCCCGCAGACTGGCCAGTGCGGTATCAAAGCTCACATGCTCCTTGTCGAGACAGTTTACTGCCACCAGATGTGGCACGCCGAGTTCGCGTGACCATTCCCATACCTTGGTGGTTCCCACTTCCACGCCATTGGCGGCATTCACGGTCACCAGTGCCGCATCGCACACACGCAGGGCACCCAGTGCCTCGGACAGGAAATCGAGATAGCCCGGTGTGTCTATGAAATTCAGCTTCTTGTCAGCATGCTCCACACAAAGCGGGGTGGCGTTGATGGATATCTGCCGTTCCTTTTCGGCGTCGTGATAGTCACTCATCGTCGAGCCGGCCTCGATACTGCCCAGCCGGTTGATGGCGCCTGTCGCCACTTCCATACATTCGGCCAACATTGTCTTGCCTGAAGAGGCATGGCCCACGATCGCAAAATTACGGATATCTTCTGAGGGATAAGTCTTCATGGTATCAATTTAATCAGTGATGAGGGTAAGGAGGGAGATACAGGGCAGGAAGGGAAACGTGACGGGGGCGGCTGAGGGATTTCCCTCGCCCCCGTGGCACAAGCCAACATAGTCCTGTACGGATACAATCCACGGTGAATGTCCGATTGTTTCCGCGAGGCGCGGAATGGACAAGGAAAATATGCCTCCGTCTCAGCGCTCCAGCTTATCTTCGATCCGGTCGAGCTTCTGGTTCAGCTTGCGATAGCAGTGGCCGCCCAGTGCTAGCAGGATAAAAATGCCTACTGCGCCCACTCCTACCCATTTCACCTTGCTCCAGATGGACCACGCTGCGCCGATGGAGGCGGCCAGCAGTGCCAAGCCCATGGCGAGATTCAGTGCCACTCGCTTGCCGCCCTTGGGCAGTGCGTCGCCCATCAGTTCCTTGCTGTTGATCATGCAAAAGAATGTGAAATAGGCAATGGGCAGCAGCACCATTCCAAACACACTTGTAGGTACGGCCAACCAAAATTTGGCGTCAGCGTTGCTCCAAAGGAACAGAAATCCGAGTGCGCCAGTGATGCCCGGTAATATGGCACCGGTGCGGTGAATCACTCCGCCCATTTTGGCGCCAATAGCTTCAGTTAGGCAGAATCCATTAATGAGCATGAGAATAATGATGGTGGAAATTGCCATGCCAACTACTCCGATACCGAAGATGGTTTGGGAAACCGCTTTGTTACCTGTGAGTTTTTCCAGTGAACCGGCGAGTTGAAATGCGTCACGGCTGACGAGCATGGCGGCGAGCTGCTTGTCCGTTTCATTAGGTTCCTTGGAGCCCTTGAGATGGGCTTGGAATGCGCTGAGATTTTTGTTGTAGCCGCCTTGAAGTTTTTCCGTAAGGGGTGTGGCTTTGTCGGAATCCAGCAGCCCTTCGTCGAACTTACCATGAAACTGACTGGCGGAGGCAATCACCACGCAGGTGGTGGCAAGGAAGAATGGCACGAACAGGCCGATGCCCAAATCAAAGCTGGCAAGCCCACGATGCTCTTTTCCCCAGCCCTTACGTAACATGGAGTAGGGGAGAAGGAAGGTCATGTTGATGCCTACGGCGGTTGCAGCTGCGGTTACCATGCGGTCTCGTTGCGAGCCGAGGATGGTGTTCTTCCAGTATTCAGTATCACTGGAACTGGCAATGATTTCCTTGAACTTATCAGCTGGTTCGGTCAGTAGGCTGAAATTCGGGATAAAACCCTTGAAGATTGCGCTCCAATCAAGGTTGCCTGCCATCACGGCGACTACGCCGAAAAAGCTGAGTACAATGATGCCAACCAAAACCTTGAGGATGATTTCAAAATACTTTGCTCCTTTACTGTCGTACATCCACACCACAGCCGTGGCGATGACGAAAAGAGCGGTTGCGCAAAGATAATTGCCGTTTTCGCCAGTAAACACACCAAGGTTTTGCTGGAGCGCAGCGGTGCCAAGGGAAAATTGTGGCATGGCCCACACGAGATTGGCGAGCATAGCTGCGATGAGCCAGCCCCAGCCGAGTACAGGGTTGATGTGTTTGTTGATGGCTTGAAAGGGGCTTTTCCCGGTGGATAACGTGACGTATCCAATCACCGAGAGCATGAGCACTCCGAGCACCATCATCAACGGCTGTAACCAGAGCAGTTGCGTGCCGCCGATTACTCCAAGGTATAGGCTCCCCGCCAATGAACCGCCACCTAGCGTAATAGCGCCTTGCAACCAGCCCGGGCCAGAGAGCTTGGCGTAAGTTGATATTTTTTTGGAGGCAGGTGCGTTCTCAACGCTTTTGAGTAATTCCTTCTCCTCGGCTAGGGAATCGTTCGTCTCGCTCATAAAACAGACCAGAGTGAACGGTGTTTTGACCCGAATTGAAAGCTCGAACTGACAGGAAGACTAGCGTTCTTTAGCAAAATCGAAACAAACGAGATGAGTTTCACTGCGCAGATAGACGCGCTTGTCGGCCATGGCGGGTGCGGCCCAACAGGGGTGTCGGAACTGGGGCACCTGGTGGTGAGCAAGTTCCTGGGGCTTTTTTGAATTCAGTTTAAAGAGGCCGAGCTTGCCACTCTCGCCCAGCACGATGAGTTTGCCATCAGCCCGAATGAATGAGCCGCGACCGTACTTACTGGAAGGTGGTCCGAACTTTTGCCATGATTCATCCTGATCCCACAATAATTTGCCAGTGGCGAATTCTACGCAGCGGAAGCGGGCGTCGGGCTCATTGCGGCCACTGAAAGCATAAAGATTCCCGTCGTTGATGATCGGGGTCATCCAATGTATGCCTAGCACCTCATCAAGGCGTGGGTTGTCTTTTGTGATGCGACGCTGGTGGTCGCTCCACACTTCTGTGTAGCCGCTGAGGTCGGGCTTGATCTTCAACACAAATGAGCCCACGCCATAATAAGCGGCTGAGCAGAAAACCATGTCGCCAATTACCACAGGGTTGGAGGCGTTGACCGAATCTGGCTGGCTCGCTCGGAACCAACGTTTAAAATGCACCTTGCCGGTCTTGGGGTCGAGCATCACAAGACCCTGTCGCATGAGGCAAAACGCTACACGCTTACCGTGCACGGTGGTGATGACAGGGGTAGCATAACTGGCGATTTTTTCGACTCCAAGCCAATCCATTAACGGCTCGCCTGGCCAGCCCAGCTTAGGCGTTTTGTCCCACGTCTTCTTACCGACACTTTCCCAGACCGTCTTGCCGGTCTTCGCATCGAAGGCCACCATGCCGCTATTGGGTTGGGCGCCAACCATGGTGATGAGCAGTCCGTTTTCCAGCACAGGAGTGCTGCCGACGCCGAAAAAGTTGGTGATGACCTTGAAATCCTTGTGTGTGTTACGTCTCCAAATTGGTTTGCCGGTTTTCAGATCCAAACAAAGCAGTACACCTTCTGCGCCGAAGGTGTAGCAGTGATCCTTGGTAAGTAATGGGGCGCAGCGCGGCCCGTTGTTGTAGCCATAAGGATCCTCGTAGGAAGTGGGGTAGGCGTGACGCCAGAGGAGTTTGCCAGTCTTGGCATCGAGGCAATCAATTATCTCCACATCGAGATGCTTGGCGATGGCCTCGGGCAATTCGATGTAGCCGCGCCGGCGCGTGGCTTGCAGCGCTGCCTTGAGGCTGGCCTCGGTAAGTCGTTCTTCTGCCTTCAGGGCGGTCAGTTCGCCATTCACATATTTGATAATCCCCCCCAGCGTGTCGTTTTCCTCAATTCCGTACAGCTTGCTGGCCCGATGAAAGACAACAATCTTGCCGTCTCGAATGGACGGTGCCGTATAGCCAGTGCCGATGCGTCGGCTAAAAACCTGCTTAGGGCCTCCCTTGGGGAACGCATCTATGAGGCCTATTTCCTTAGAGACATTGTCTCCGGTTGGACCGAGAAGTTTAGGCCAATCATCTGCCTGTACCGTGATTAGCAGGAGCAGGAATAAGAAGAAAACTACGGACTTTTTCATGAATCAAAACCCGGCACCCTTTGTGAGAGTACGGATACGACAGAGAAACATATCCGCGGTGAGATAAAGTGTCTGGCCATTGTCCCCCCAGCCAACATTCGCGATACGCGTGCCGGTGGAGATGGTACCAAGATGTTTGCCTTGCGGTGTGATTACGAGCACTCCGCCCGGCCCGGTGGCAAAGAGGTTGCCTTTTTGGTCCAGCTTCAGCCCATCACATCCGCCACGTTTGCCAGCTCGCTGCAGGGGCTTGGGATCAAAGAACACTCGTCCCTGATCTAGGGTGCCGTCGGCCTGCAGATTGAAGGCGTGAATCCGTGTATTTGGCCCACTCTCAGCCACGTAGAGAATTTTTTCATCCGGCGACAATGCGATGCCATTAGGGTAGGCGATCTTGTCTGTGAGCAGCTTCACTCCGCCGGCCTTAGTCAGAAGATACACACCCTGGAAATTTAGTTCTTTTTTTGGGTCATTTAGTTTGCCTTCCAGCCCGTAGGGGGGATCAGTGAAATACAAATCTCCATTCTTGTTGTAGCAAGCGTCGTTCGGACTGTTAAATTTTTTGCCATTAAAATTGTCGGCCAATGTCTCAAAAATCGGTTTTGGATTTCGGATGGAAATACCGAGCCGTGCAATGCGGCGGTCTCCGTGTTGACAGAGAACGAGGCGACCGAAACGATCCATCAGGAGGCCGTTGGAACCGGGCTCGCCGGTGCGCGGTGTGGTGCCAGTATAGCCGCTGGGATGCAGAAATTCCTGGAGACCTTCGGCCTCACTCCATTTGTAAATCTTGTTGGGTGGGATATCAGAAAAGAGAACAAACCGACCGTACTTCACCCACACCGGTCCTTCCGCCCAGTCGAAGCCATCGGCGAGCTGTTCGATTTTTGCACCAGGCGCGATGAAGTGATTGAGTGCCGGATCGAGTCGCTCGATTTCACCGAGGGTGGGATACTCTTTGCCGTTTAGGGTGGTAGGCGTGCTGCGGGTTCCACCTTCGTCGCCATGGTTTGGAGTTTCACAGGCAACAAACATGAAAGGGGCAAGAGTGGAGATAATAAGAAAATGCAGTTTCATTGACGGATTGCGAAACGATACCGCGACCTTGTCGGGGTGCAAGGCTAAGATGTTTGACGGATTACCTTCGGGAAGTCAATTTGAAGTGGTGAAATTTTATGGCTTAGTAAATCTCGGGCTGACTCTGGCAGTCGGCATTTTTTGTTCGTGCGCGAAAAAGCCCAAGAAGGACCCCCTGAAGGTGACCAAGGCCGACGTGGCCAAGCCCGCGGCGGAAATTACCCAGGCGGCGGCAGAGAAATTTGGCAAGGACATGGATTTGGCCTTGCGGGATAACAACCCCATCCGGTTCCAGAAACTTTTGGATTTGGATGAGATATTTTACCGGATATTTCCTAAGGAAGTGGTGGATGGCAACCGGCAGCTGAGCGAGGCTAAGACTGGATGGGAGCCCGCAATTCAGCAGAGTGTCTACCAGAGTTTGGAAAAAGTCCGCGTGGAATTTCTCCGGGCCGTCAAGGATGCCGACGGTATGAAGGCCCGATTCCGATTGGCGGGGCAGGGCGTGAATTACTGGGATATGCTGCTGGGCCGGAACGCGGCGGGGCAGGTTTGTTTCGTGGATTACCTTGATTATTCCTCGGGCGAATTTTTGAGCGACAGTCAGCGGCAGTTGATGCAGCAGATGTTACCGGGGTTGTTGTCCGGCTCGGGAACCCGCACCGATGTGGATCGGGAAATGCGTTCGATAAAAAAACTGGCGGAGATGGTGAACCTCATGCGAAGCGGACAGCACGCGAAATTCCTGGATGAGTATGACCGGTTGGGCGCGGATTTGAAGCAACAGCGAACGATCATGAACTTACGAATCAGCGCGGCAAATCAGATTGCAGTTGCCGAACTCCAGCAGGGCAAAGCTGGTTTTGAAGTCTATACCAAGGCGGTCGACGAGTATCGGGTGGTCCACGCTACAGCGGCAAACATCGAACTGCTTTCGTTGGATTATTATTTCTTTAAAAAAGAATATAAGAAAGCCATCGAAATAATCGATCAGCTTGAAAGGAGGGTTGGGGGAGATCCTTACCTGAACCTTCTCCGGGCGAATATATATATTGTTTCTAAAGAAGCTGACCTTGCCAAAAAACATTTACGATCGGCAGTGGAATCCTGTCCGTGGGAGGCCAAGGCTTACCTCGCATTGATGGGAATCGGCCTAAACGAAAAGAACTACTCGGAGGTAACGAGACTTATGATAGCACTGGAAAAGAACACTGAAGTCAAAATGGATATCAATTTCAATGGGGCTAAGGAGTTTGAGCCTTACCGTTCTTCACCGGAAATGACCAAGTGGAAGGCCCATAAACTGGCACAATAACGACAAGTCAGTCGCCAGTGAGGTTTGCGCAAATGAGTTTCCCTCCGTTTCGGACATAGAGTTTGCCGTTGGCGAGGGCTGGATAGGCACGGACGGTGGCACCCATGAGCTGTACGCGGGCAGTGGGGCGGAAGGCGTTTGGTGAGGCGGGGCCGCGGACCAGTTCGCCACGCTCGGTGAGTACTAGCAGTTCCTTGCCTGCCAGCGTCACCGAACCGGCGCGCAGACCGGGGAAGCTCCATTTCACTTTGCCGGTTTTCAATTCCACGCAACGCAGGTCGCAGCCGCGTTCCTGGCGGCCGTGAAAGCCGTAGAGATAGCCGTCGTGATGCACCACGCTGGAGTAGTGGCAGGACAGGCTCTGGTCACCGCTCCAGACGGTCTTGGTTTTTTTGCCGTCTACCGCCAGCACGATCGCACCTTTGCCATAGCTAGTGGAAACAAAGATGAGATTGCCCACGGCAACTGGGGTGCAAGCGTTTACACTGGCGTTCATGGCGGGGCGCCAGTTGTGGGAAAAATTTACTTTGCCGCTCGATGGTTCAGCAGAAACGATGCCTTCACGAGTAAAAAAAATCGCGTGTGGTTGATCATTAATTTTTGTGAGGATGGGCGAGGCATAGCTGGATTTTTCCTCGGTAGCTTTCCAACGGATTTTTCCAGTTTGGGTGTCGAGTGCAATAATACCCGCAGACCGGCCGCCTATATTAATCAGGACATTCCTGCCGCTAACCAGCGGTGAACAGGCAAGGCCGAAGAAACCTTTTCCTGCCTCGAATTGTTTGCGTACATCCACCTTCCAAAGCACCTTACCAGTTGTGGCGTCGTTACATTTGATGAGGCCGTTTGCACCGAGCGTATACACGCGACCTGCGCTTATGGTAGGCACGGCGCGCGGGCCGTCATCAAAGCCAAAATCATCAACATAATCTGCGGTGGACTGGGATTTCCATATTGTTTTCCCAGTGGTGGCATTCGCACATTCGAGCACTTCGCGTCCGGCGGTACGATGGAAAAGAAACAGCCGCCCATCTGCTACGGCTGGGCCGGCAAAGCCGCTGCCAATTTTCATGCGCCAAATTTCCTTGGGGCCTTCGGCAGGCCAAGTCGGGAGGCTTTTGCCTTGGTAGGACCCATCACGTCGAGGACCCAGAAATTGTGGCCAGTCTTCGGCGAATAGGGACATCGGGAGGATCAGCACTAGCACAAGAAATTGTCGCATGCCCAAGCGTAGCAAAGTGGGCGAGTGATGAGTAGGGAATATTGAATGATTACAACACCCACATGTAAACCAGTGCGCCGATGAGCCCGATGCCCACCAGCCACCAAAACCAGTGCAGACTGTGCGGAATGACTTCTAGTTTGTCCTCATCGAATTCGCGCTCGATAAATTCATCGTAATCGAAATCTTCTTCGGGAAGGTCAAGGCCCTGCTCATGAGCATTCTTGTGCCATCCGGTTTCCTTGTCAGCGCCGCACTCGGCGCAGGCGATGGCGTTGAGGGGAACGGCTGTGCCGCAGTTGGTGCAATACGCTGGTGGCATTAACCCATGCCGGCGTATTCCTCGTCGGTCTTGAGATCCATTCCCATGAGAACGTAACCATGGTTGATGGCCTGTATATCCTGCACATAATCTTCGAGTTCAACGAGATGGGTGAACCCAAGGAGAGCAAACATTTTTTGGCCGCCTTGCTGTTGGTCGATGAACTCGGCTTCAACCTTTTGCAGGCCTCCCATACGGGCGACATCGACTAGTTCTTGCACCAGTTTGCCAGCAATGCCTTTCTGTCTATATTTAGATAGCACACTGCAACTGATACGGCCAATGTGGCGTTTCCATCCACCCTTGTTCTGGTGAAGTGTAGCAACGGCAACGATCTTTCCCTCATCAATTGCCAGTAAGGGGAGATTTACATCAAGAGTGATATTTTCACACCAGCCCTTGATTACATCTGAATCAGTGACTCGATGTTTGAAGAACATCAGTTCCGGTTGGGGCAGGTTCTTGAAAAAACCGAGCAACCCTTTATCGTCACTGTTTTTAAGGGGGCGGATCTGCATTTCTACCCCGTCATCTGTTTTGAAGCTGGTCGCGATTTCTTTGAGTGCCAATTCGAATGACATAATAATAAATGTGTTGTTTGACGCGGAGGGCCGCGCTTGGGTTATTCCGTTTCAGATTCCGAGGTGGCCGGAAACAAGTCACCGGTGATCCCTGTGCTGGAGGCGAATACCTCGGGCTTGAGCGCGGCGGGGTTCAGGCTCCATCGCGCTGCTAGGCGGGAGATATTCTCCGTGTTGGTGTTTAGCCGGGGCATTTCCTGAAATTCAATTTCTTCGATGGATTGGCCGTAGGGATAACAGGTCATCCCCAATACGGATTCTTCCGGAGTCAACTTGCCCTGATTCCAGAGTGTCTCGCCGCACCACGCATAGGCGCGTTCAATTCTACCGGTGTGTGCGCGCACCCAGCAGTGGTGGTTCAGCGCGCGGTTCAGGCTGAAGAATTGCACGTGACCAAGGCGTTGGCTGATGTGATTAAGGAAATGAAAGCAGAAATCCACATCTTCTTCCGGCGCGGGCAGAGCCGGTCCCACAACGAGAATCCAGCCATTAACGGGCGGGGAAATGAACAGTCGCTCCACCCCAGCGATTGAGAAGCCTTTCTGCCACGAGCAGCGGCGAGGATTAGACAAGCCCAGCGTTTCCTGTACGGCACCAACATTGCCGCTACGAATGGCCAGCCATTGCTCGGGTAAATCCAAATTGTCCGGCTCCATTTTTTCAAAAGGCGGGCGGGCATGGTTGCTGTGCATGTTCATTCTTGTTATTTGGCGTTTAGCCAGAAAATAGAAACCAGTGGCTACCACAAGTATGCCTAGGAACAGACCGAGCATGACCAGAGCCACCCAATCTAATGGGCTCTCGCTGGCGGGAGACGACAACGCGCCAAACGCGCCCAACAGGGCGTGGGGGGGAGTGTGCACGGAAAAAACTGTACACTAATCAGCCAAATGTTCAATCCAAAATACCTTGAGAGTTATATAATCGTATTCAAACAGCTTGCGCGATGGGGCTAAAAACGGTTTGATCACCTCATGCTTTTCACCATGAAACAGGCTGTTTTTTCCATTTTTCTCCTCTCCAGTGTCATTATAAGCCGGGCAGAATCTACGATCCGGATAGCCTGTGTAGGTGATAGCATTACCTATGGTGCCACTATACGTGATCGTGCAAACAACTGCTACCCCAAGGTGTTGGGCGACTTGTTGGGGGGAAACTATACCGTACGTAATTTCGGTGTGAATGGTGCCACGTTGCTCAAAAATGGTGATCGTCCGTATTGGAAACTCAAGGCTTTTAATGAGGTCACCAAGTTCGACCCCAATGTCGTTATCGTTAAGCTAGGCACCAACGACACCAAGCCGCAAAACTGGGGTAAAGTCGGTAAGGAATTTGAAACCGACCTTCGTGCGATGATCGCACATTTTCAGAAGCAACAGACCAAACCTGCCATCTACCTATGTTTTCCCGTTCCGGTTTACCAAACTCGCTGGGGTATCAATGAAAAGACCATGAAAAGTGCAGTTATCCCTGTCATCCTGAAGGTTGCCAAAGACACTCATCTGACTGTCATCGATCTCTATCAGGCACTCTCAAATAAGCCAGAAATGTTTCCGGACAAAATTCATCCCAATGCTGCCGGGGCAAGGGTGATGGCAAAAACTATTTTCGCTATCCTAAAAAGAAACACTAGATCATGAGACTTATCTTTAGCGTCTTTGTTCTCGCACAAGTTTTCAGTGTGAGTTTCGTACGATCGGCTGCCTTCGAGCTCAAAGATGGTGACCGGGTTGCATTCCTTGGCGATGTATTTATCGAACGGATGCAGGAATATAATCACCTCGAACTTCGGCTTACTACTGCATGGCCTGACCGTAATATCACCTTTCGCAACCTTGGCTGGAGTGGTGACACCCCACGTGGCGTGTCCCGGGCTGGACTGAGTTTGCAGCAAGCTGGTCGAGAATCGACTGATGAGGGGTGGAAACAACTTCAGAAACAGATCGCATTGGTCAAGCCCACCGTTGTCTTCCTTGGTTATGGTATGACTAGTTCGTTTGAAAACCAGCCGGAGCAGTTTAGCAAAGACATGCGCTTGCTTAAGGTCGCCATCACCAAGGCTGCCGGTGCTTCTGTGCGCTTCGTTGTGCTCTCACCGTTGCGGCATGAAAACCTCGGTGGTAGTTTACCTGCCCCTTCCATGCACAATCGCCAGCTCGCCGCATATACCAAAGAACTGCGTGTAATGGCCAAGGCCGATGGTGATGTGTTTGTTTCGCTCTTTGATGCGCCGGCACTGGTGAATACCAAAAGACCTCTCACTGAAAACGGGATTCACCCCGTTGATCATGGTTACGCAGTTGTGGCTAAAGAGATTTGCCGTCAGCTCAATTTGAAGGAGCATGCGCGTTTAAAGGGCCCTGAGGCAACTAAGCTCCGTGCATTGATGGAACGCAAGAATCAGCTCTTCTTTGATCGTTCACGCCCACAAAACATGGCTTACATTTTCGGCTTTCGTAGACGTGAACAAGGTAAAAACGCCGTGGAAATTCCAAAGTTTGATCCGCTCGTGATTGTGGAAGAAAAGAAGATTGCAGCTCGCCGCGATCTGGAACCTCGAGCCAATCTCAACGAGCCTAAATCGGTGCTGATTGAAAAGGTGATTCTAAACCCGCAGCCGTTACCGAAGTTCGATACCTTGGAAGGCATCGAGGTCACGCTCTTTGCCGAGAACCCCTCGCTCGCCAAGCCAATTCAAATGAATTTCGATCCACAGGGCCGTCTGTGGGTTGCCACCTCGGAGGTGTATCCTCAGGTGAAACCCGGTCAGATTGCCAATGACAAAATAGTGGTGCTGCAGGACACTGATGGTGATGGTAAAGCTGACCTGACCAAAGTCTTCGCCGAAGGCCTCCTTATCCCGAGCACCGTGGAGCCCGGTGATGGAGGTTGTTATGTTGGGCAAAGCACTGAACTGCTGCATTACAAAGACACCGATGGCGATGGGAAGGCCGATGAAAAACGCATCGTCCTTTCCGGGTTTGGCACCGAGGATACCCATCACACTCTGCATACATTGCGGTGGGGTCACGATGGTCGTCTCTATTTCAACCAATCCATTTACATTCGCAGCCATCTTGAGACCCCGCACGGTGTCGTGCGTCTGAAAAGTGGTGGTGTTATGTGGTTGCGGCCGGACACACAGGAGGCCGGCATTCAATACCGCGGCTGGTGCAATCCGTGGGGCCACCACTTTAACCGCTTTGGTCAATCCTTTGTGACCGATGGTGCCGGCTTTCAGGGGGTGAGTTACGCCATTCCCGGCGCGATGTATTTCACCTACGCCGGCGGCCGACGCATTATGGATAGTATCAGTCCTGGAAACTTTCCGAAATTCGCTGGGCTGGAAATCATGCGCAGCCCTCATTTCCCCAAGGAATTTCATGGGCAAGCCATCAGCTGCGATTTTCGTGCGCACCGTATTGTGAGGTTCAACCTCTCCGAAAACGGCGCCGGTTATGCCGCAGATCATATGGGAGATTTCATCCGCAGCAGTAGTGCGAGCTTCCGCCCTATCGATGTAAAGCAAGGCCCTGATGGCGCGCTCTATATCGCCGACTGGTCAAATCCGATCATTCAACATGGTGAGGTCGATTTCCGTGACCCGCGTCGCGACAAAGTACACGGCCGCATCTGGCGCGTTACGTTCAAGGGTCGCAAACTTCAAAAGCCCCGCAATCTTACCCAGGAAAACAACACCGCGCTTTTCGACATGCTCTTAACTGATAATGCTTATGATCAAGCCAAGGCCCGCCGGGTATTGCACGAACGTGGTCGCGATATTTTAGTCGATTTAAAAAAGTGGCTCTCTCAACACGATGAAACCGAAAATGCTCAGCTCGAGGCGCTCTGGCTACATGAAGCTGTAAATGTTGTAAATGCCTCGCTGCTCATGCTCACGCTCGAAGCCAATGACGCCCGAGTACGCGCCGCAGCCATGCGAGTGCTCGCCCACTGGCATGATCGCCTCAACACCACCGAGCTCCACGCTGCCGCCGGCATTCGCGACGAACACCCGCGCGTGCGTCTCGAAGCCATGCGTGTGTTCGCAGAGATGAAGGATTCAACAGTTGCGCATCAGTATGCGCAGTATGCCCTGCAGGCGCTCGATCAGCCGATGGACAAGTTTCTAGACTATGGGCTTTGGCTTACCATGAATGACCTGGCTGAGCCGTTTGTGCGCGGCATGCAAAATGGAGCACTTAATTTTAAGGATAAGACCAGTCATGCCGAATTTGCCCTGCGCTCATTGCAGCCCGGTCAGGGCTCAGCGCTCATCAGTAAACTTGTGCGTCAGCGCAAACTCCCCGCTGATGGTAAGGGCCCGCTCATCGAACTCATCGGTGCCGCCGGTGGGCCGGGCGAGCTTGCTATTCTTTACAAGCAACTTCGTGAAGGGGGCTTTGAACCCGGCGTTTACCCTCGTGTGTTGTCCTCTTTGGCGCGTGCCGCTTATTTGCGCAACGTGCGTCCGGTCGGCGATTTAACTGGGGTGGGTGACTATCTGAAAATCAACGACGATGCCACGCGAAACTTTGCTGTGCAGCTCGCCGGAGCTTGGAAACGCGCTGAATTGGTCAAACCACTGCTCATCCTCGCCGCCGAAAGTAGCGGCGTAGCCTTTGATAGCCTTGTACAAATTCATGGTTCCCAAGCTCTGCAAGGCCTCAAGAAACTGGCCGGTGCCGACAAACCCATTACCACTCGGCAATCTGCTGCTAGCGCCTTGGGCCGGATGAGTCTCAAGGGCTCGCTACCTGAAATCTTTGCAGTGCTAAAAGATACGCAAGACCCCGAAGCTGCGTTGAGTCTCTGGCGTGGATTGCTCGGAAGCAGGGGTGCGGGGAATGTCTTGGCCGATGGGGTTCGAGGTGTGCAATTGTCTAAATCCGTGGCTAATGCTGGTTTGCGCGCTGCGCGCGAAGGAGGGCGTAACGAAAAGGCGCTTATTGAATCTCTGGCGCGTTCGCAGAATATTTTGCTACTCACCAAACAAATGAATCCCGCCGAGCTCAAGGCCCTGGCCAAACGTGCCATGGCTGAGGGCGATCCTTTTGCCGGCGAAAAGGTTTACCGCCGGCAAACTCTCACCTGTACGGTGTGTCATGCGATCGGAGGGGCTGGAGGGAAAGTGGGGCCGGACTTCACCTCAATTGGGACCAGTGCCCAGCCTGATTATCTGATTGAGTCCATCCTTTATCCCAATCGAAAAATTAAGGAGGGGTATCACTCAGTAGTAATTGAGACCAAGGATAACCGATCACTGGTGGGCGTGCAGGTAAGAGAAACCGGTGCGGAAATCATGCTACGAGATGCAGCTGACAAGCTGGTGTCCATCCCTCGCAACCAAGTCAGACGCAAGGTCAATGGCCAATCGCTTATGCCTCCGGGGCTCATTCTAAGTCTAACTGAGAAGGAGCAGTTGGATCTTTACCGTTTTCTGGCCGAACTAGGGAAGGCAGGGCCTTTTGATGCTACGAAAACTGGTGTGGCACGAACTTGGCGACTCTTGCCTGGAACTCACCGGGTTGAGCAATACGGTATCGAGAAGGTTGTGCAGGAAGGATTTGAGAAAAAATGGTCGAACCACGTATTGGGTGCAGGAAATAATGCCGGTTGGAAACTGGTGCCTACGCGAGTTAATGGGGATCTCCCCTCAGAGGATATTCAAACGACTGTGGCGGTGGGGCGTTATGTGGGTTTGGTGCACGTGTTTGCAGGCACCTACTTCGAGATGCAGAAGGCTGGTCCCGCGAAATTCAAACTGCCCGCCGGCACCAAGGCTGATGCGTGGATTGATGGGAAGCCTCTTGGACGAGCAAACAGTTTCAGTATTCGAGTGACGGCCGGTAAACACCGCATCGTTATCCGCCTCGACGCCAAGGCGCTGCCCAAGGTGCTAAGGCTTGAGTCCAAGGATGTGGCGTTTTTGAACGACTAAATTCGGGCCGTAATAAAACCTTCGTGATGTTTTTCCTCTTCGTCTTTGTTGTCCTAAGTATCACCTATTCTTGGGTAGGTTGGCGGCTGGTAGCGCCATTGCAATCAGACTCTGGCTGGCGTTGGATTATCATTGGATTGTTGGTTTTTCACTTCATATCAGTCTTTGTCAGCTTTGCCATCTTGCGAAGCCTTGGCCCAGGAGGCTGGGCAGCTCCGTTATATTGGGTGGCATATGGTGGGATGGGTTTATTTTCACTGGTGTTCACGGGAATGGTTGTTGCTGAGACTGGGTTGCTCACAGTGAGAGTAAAAGATAGTTTTACCGACACAAAAATTATTCCCGAGGATGAGGATCGCCGTCTTTTTTTAAGGCGATCAGTGAACCTTGGGGTGCTCGGTCTTGCAGGTGTTGCGGGAGCCTTTGGTGTTTGGCGGGCACGTCGACATCCCACGGTAGTAGAGATCCAAGTACCGATAGAAAATTTGCCGGCCGAATTAGAAGGCTATCGCATCGCGCAAATATCTGATCTTCATCTCGGACCAACATTGTCACGGGCATTTATGAGTCGCGTTGTGAAGGCGGTTAATGGTTTGAAATCGGACATGGTGGCAGTCACCGGTGACCTTGTGGACGGTTCAACCCGTCACCTCGCCGAACACGTTGAGCCACTTACAGATCTTGATAGCCCAGATGGCACATTTTTTGTTACTGGCAATCACGAATATTATTCAGGCGCCGAGTCGTGGTGTCGCACCCTCACCGGGCTTGGTCTCAACGTGCTCAACAATGAGCATTCGATCATTGAACGAGGTCAGGCACGTTTGTTGGTTGCGGGTGTTACTGATTATCGTGCCCATAATATTCTGCCAGCGCATCGTTCTGATCCTGATGCTGCCATGAACAACGCACCGCAGTGTGATGCCAGTGTATTACTTGCTCATCAGCCCAGTTCTTGTTTCGCAGCGGAAAAACATGGCTTCGATCTCCAGCTTTCAGGTCACACACACGGTGGACAGTTTTTCCCGTGGAACTTTGTTGTCGGTCGATTTCATCCTTTTGTACGGGGTCTTAATGCTTGGGGCAAAGGTTGGGTGTATGTCAACCGAGGCACTGGCTATTGGGGCCCTCCCATGCGCATTGGTGTTCCTTCGGAAATTACGCTGTTAGTGCTAAAGCGTAAGTCCAGTTGAATAGAAAATCTCCACTACTTATGGTGATTCACCGTACGATTTTAAAGACGCCTAGTTGTTTTTTATTGGCTTTAGCGCGCTGGTGGCCACGTGAACAGTTATGCCGGTTTCACTTTGCACGACGCAATAGCTGCCGGCATTGCGCACCAAGCGTACACGTGTGCCGGGCTTGAATCTGCCTTCAGGTGGTCGTGCCTGTTGTGGGCCGCCAAGATAGTAGGTTGCCCCAAACGTTCCATCGATCTCGTGGGTAAAGGGCCCCTTTATCTTCGTGTTTAAATTTAATTTCCTGACTCGTCTTTTGGAGACAGATTCCATGATGAGTTTTTCATTTTCCCCCTGTACGTCGTACATGTGGTAGGTTCTGGTGTTGGCATCTTTGATTCTGTAGACCTGTTTGTATGTTATTTCACGCTTTTGCATCGGGTCGTATCCTTTCCCGATCATCGTGGTCACCTTGCCATCCTTGGAGCAGGTGCCCGCGGTGGTGACCAGGACCGAGCCAAACGAATCAGTCCATGTTCCTATGTACTTTTTCTTGTGTGCCTCATAACCCATCACGGCGTGCCCGTGGAATGGCATGCCCGTTATTTTTCCGGTGAAATCGGAGATCAGCCAGAAGCCTCCCGGTTGCATCCTTGCCATCTCTACACCGTTCATTTCAATGATCTGGCCGGGAACCGTATGGAATTTCGATTTATAATCCCAAGTGCCGACCATCATTTTCAAATGCTTGTGATGTTCGCCCGGTTTTTCCATTTCGGGCGGTTCCTGAGCTGATAGCGTGGATGCAGCAAAGCCTACAATTAGGGCAATGAGTTTTTTCATAATGGAGAAAGGCTATATCCGGTCAAAGGATTGCGCAAGTACACACCCGAGGGCGATAGGTTCGGTTTATTGAGGAAAGAAACGGATGGAGAAAGGATATTTAATCAAGTCGCCCTTGGCTGCCTTGTAGCCACCGCGCAGGATGAGAAAAATATTGGTGTACGCCCAGATCCGTAGGCAAATTCCGGCTGGCACTTCTAGGCTGCTGATTGCGTCCCATTGTGTAGTGAGTTTGCTGACCACATACAGGATTAAAAAATAAAGCGTCATCGCGAGCTGAAAATTCAGCACCGCGCGTCCATGACGATCCGAGGTGGCCGATTGTTTTTTTCGGATGATCCAGACGATGAGGGGAGCGATGACATTTACTGCAGGAATCATTCCAACAATCATGGCCAGAGGTGAGAGATGGCAGGCGGTTACCCATGTGCGATCTGTTTTCTCCACGGACCTGATGTAACTGTGTAACGGACGCATGGCAAGTCGAACCGTGGGTACTGCAATATTGACTTTCCCTGAAAAGAGAGTATGTAGAGTGGCGGAGGTTAGGATGGAACGATTCAAAAAAAATCTGGTGGTCCTATTGGCGGTGAGCTTTTTGTTCGCCGGAAGTGTCAACGCAAACCCTGCTGGTTCCGGCAGTAACACACCGGCTATCGTGGCGGATGCCTTTATCTGTCGGCCCATGGGGGTTATTGCTCTGATTGCAGGTAGCGCAATATATGTCGTGGCACTGCCCTTCACGACTATGGCTAAAGGGCAGGAAGAAGCAAAGCGCTCCCTAATCCTGTACCCCTATCACTACACTTTCACCCGCCAACTAGGCGAATTCCACGATGACGATCTCTAGGCCTTTGGCCATTTTACTCGGTTCTCTTACTCTCGTACTTTACGCGCAAGATAAACCGGCAAAAGCACTGCCCTTCGGTCCGGTTGAGTTGCCAGGCACCGATGCGTTGTATCAACAGTTGCTCCGTTCCAATGCTGAAGGCATTGGGAAGTTCTATATGGGTCGTCAGATTTCCCACGTGATGGGTCATCAGGGAGCAACGTGGTTGGAACGCCCAGAGCGTGAGCGAGAGGAAAATACCAGCGAGATGATCAAGTGCCTCAAGCTAAAAGCTGGCGATCAGGTGGCGGACATCGGGGTGGGTACCGGATATATTGCCCGCCGCATCTCCAAGGTCATTGGCCCCAAGGGCACTATCTTCGGCGTGGACATCCAGCCTGAGATGCTTGCGCTTTTGGATAAGAAGATGAAAGCCGCCGGCATCAATAATGTGAAAGGGGTGCGGGGTACCATCAGTGATCCCAAGCTTGCGGCCAACTCATTGGATTTTGTAATCATGGTGGACGTATACCACGAATTTTCTCATCCCTATGAAATGATGCACGGCATCGTGAAGGCACTGAAACCGGGCGGGCGCGTGGCCTTTGTGGAATACCGCGGCGAAGACCCCAAGGTGCCTATCAAGCGGCTGCATAAGATGACTGAGGTACAGGTAAAGAAGGAGGCATTATTATTTTCTCTCAAGCATGTGGAGACTTACAAAAAGCTCCCGTGGCAGCACGTGATATTCTTCAGCAAGTTGGCCAAGTAGGAGTGTAAGGCACGAGTCCTACCTATGGAGTTCCTCCATAGCATCCTTTTTTCGGGCAATCCATATGCAGGCAGCAATAGCCACAACTTGTATTAGTAGTCGAATAATATGGCCAGTGGA